>NZ_JBEZLP010000009.1:0-335239 GCF_040652195.1 Streptomyces sp. NPDC048278 | reverse complement strand
TGGCCGAGCAGGAAGGGGAACTCGTCGTTGATACCACCCTGCCTGTAGTGCAGATCGGTGTGACAGACCCCGCAGGCCTGCACCTGTACGACGGCCTCGCCCGGCCCCGGGTCGGGCACCACGATCGTCTCGACCCGCACCGGCTCACCCTTGCCCGGTGCGATCACGCCGCGTACTTCCTGCGCCATGGCCACTCCTCGGTTGAAAGAGGGGGCGAGATGTTGCCCCATACGGCACGCATCTCGTGGTTCGCAACACAGCATCGCGGAGGCCGAAGCGGGGGTCAAGGATGCGGCAGTACGTCCTCCGCGGCCCGGCCGTGACTGGTCAGCCGGTTCCCCGCCCCCGAGGAGATCCGGCCGGCGTGCCGTCGGCGCCCGGGGCAACTGTCGTGTGCGCAGGTATCATCTATTGCGCAAACACCACAAACCCCCACATCCCGAGTCCGGCACGGATGTGCCCGAGGTGAGGATGCGCGACATCACCTTCGACGGCCGCGGTGAGCTCCCCGAGCCCGGGGGCGAGGCGGAGGCGCTGCTGGACGCGCAGGGCCGGGTGGCGGCCTGGGGCCCGGGCGCCGAGGCGCTGCTCGGCCATCCGGCGCGGGAGGTGCTCGGCCGGCGGGCGGACGGCCTGCTGCACGATCCCGCCGAGGCCGCGCACGTGGTCCGGCGGTGGGCGGAGGGGGACCGCCAGGGGCCGCTGGTGCTGCGGCGGCGCGACGGAGAACCGGTCGAGGTCCAGGTCTGGGTGCGTTCCCTCACCGCCACGGACGGCGGGCAGCGCTGGCTCGTACAGGCGGCCGGGGCGGAGGCGTACCGCACCTTCGAACTCGGTCGCGCCCTGTTGCAGGGGCTGTTCACCGACATCCCCTTCCACATCGACCTCTTCGACACACGGCAGCGGTTCGTGGCCCAGAACCTCGCGCAGCGGCGCGCCGGGGTGTTCAAGGACGCCGAGTACTCCGGGCACACGATGCGCGAGATGGCGCCGCCCGGTCTGCTGGACATCGACGCGCTGGAGGAGCGGCAGCGGAGGGTGCTGGAGACCGGCGCGGCGCTGCTCGACACGGAGGTGGTGGGCCACCCCGTACCCGGTTCGCCCGACGACTACGTGTGGTCGGAGTCCATCCTGCCGCTCAGGGACCCGTCCGGGACCGTGATCGCGCTGGCCCATGTGGTCTCCGACGTGACCCAGCGGGTCCGCTCGCGCGAACGGCTGGTCCTGGCCAACGAGGCGGGCTCACGGATCGGCACCACCCTGGACCTGTGGCAGACGGCCCGGGAACTGGCCGAGGTCGCGGTGCCGTGGTTCGCCGACTCCTGCCACGTCGACCTGCTGGACTCCGTCTTCTCCGACACCGACGACACGGACGGCGCCGGGGGCTCAGACGGCGCGGGGGGCACGGACAGCGCGGACAGCTCGGGGGACGCGGGCGGCGCGAGCGGTGGGGACGGCCCGGGTGGCCGGGAGCCCGCCGACGACGTACGGCCGCGCCACCCGCTGCCGCGCCACCCGCTGCTGCGCCGGGCCGCGTCCGACGGGGTGACCGCCGAGGACCCGGCCACCGGCGGGGCGCGTGCGGTGCGGGTGGGCGACCTCGACACGGCGGCGACGGCGCCCGGCTCGCCGTTCCTCCGCGCCCTGGCGAGCGGCGAGTCCGTCCTCCTCGCGGACGAGCAGCTGCGTTCCGCCGCCGCGGATCCCCGCCGGGCTCCGGGCGCCGGCCCGGACGTGCACTCCTGGCTGCTGGTCCCCATGCTCGCGCGGGGTGTCGCCCTCGGTACCGCCGTCTTCATGCGCTCACGCAGCCCCCGCCGGTTCGAGCCCGAGGACGTGCTGCTCGCCGAGCAGATCGTGACCCGTACCGCGGTGTGCGTCGACAACGCCAGCCGCTACCACCGGGAGCGGACGACGGCCCGGACCCTGCGGCGCAGTCTGCTCCCCCAGCGGCTGCCGTCGCCGTCGGCGGTGCGGACGGCGTCCCGCTATCTGCCGGCCAGCGAGCACACCGGTCTGGGCGGGGACTGGTTCGACGTGATCCCGCTGTCCGGGGCGCGGGTGGCCCTCGTGGTGGGCGATGTCGTCGGGCACGGTCTGCAGTCGGCGGTGACCATGGGCCGGCTGCGCGGTGCCGTCCGCACCCTGGCGGATCTCGACCTGTCGCCGGTGGAGCTCCTCGCCCACCTGGACGACCAGATGAACAGGTTCCTCGACGAGCGTGGCGACGAGGCGTCCCTGGTGACGGGGGCGACCTGCCTGTACGCGGTGTACGACCCGGTGTCGCGGCTGTGCCAGCTGGCGCGGGCCGGTCATCCGCCCCCGGCGGTGGTGTCCGCGGGCGGCGCGGTCGACTTCGTGGACCTGCCCGGCGGGCCGCCGCTGGGCCTCGGCGGTGTCGTGTTCGAGGAGCGCGAGATCGCCCTCGCCGACGGGGACCTGCTGGTCCTCTACACGGACGGGCTGCTGGAGTCGCGGGTGCAGGACTTCGACACCGGGCTGCGCCGGATGCGCGCCACGCTCTCCCGCACCCCCGCGTCCGCGACTCCGCAGGACGTGTGCGACACGCTCATCACCGGGCTGCTGCCGCCGGGCCACCAGGACGACGTGGCCGTACTGGTGGCCCGGATGACCGGTCTGGCCCCGGACGCCCATGTCACCTGGGAGATCGGCGCGCAGGAGCAGATGGTCGGCCGGGCACGGGAACTGACGGTGCGGCAGCTGGCGCGGTGGGGGCTGGCGGAGGAGTCGTTCACCACCGAGCTCATCGTGAGCGAGCTGGTGACGAACGCGCTGCGGTACGGCGGAGCGCCGATCACCCTGCGCCTGATCCGGGACCGGAGCCTGATCTGCGAGGTCTCGGACGGCAGCAGCACCTCGCCCCATGTGCGGCACGCCCGGGACACGGACGAGGGCGGACGCGGCCTCTACCTCATCACCCAGCTCGCCCAGAACTGGGGGACGCGGTACAACCCGCGGGGCAAGACCATCTGGGCCGAGCAGTCACTACCCGCCTGAGGCGCCCGCCGCGGAGGGCGGCCGGTCGTCGTCCGGCCCCGGTACGACGACCAGGAAGGCGTCCGTGCCGAGGTCCATCACCACCGTCGCCCGCCCGCCCTCGGCCCGGCACCGCGCCGCGTACTCCTCGGCCGGCCACGAGCCCCGGGGAGCCCCTGCCGGAAATCGCTCCAGCACCCTCGCACCCATCGTGTCCCTGCACCTCCCGGGTCGGTTCTCGCCTTTCCCTCCGGCTGCCCCCGATCGACGCGGACATGCCGGGCGGGAGCGCGACCGGGCCCAGAACTACACATAAAGAAGAAATAAGAGCACAATGCTATCTAGCGGCGTATACCGCACGCACCAGACGCGGTCAGGCCTGTAAGTCAAGAAGGAGACGAGTCATGGCCAACGTCTCGCACGGCAGAAGTGACATGACCAGCCACCCCGATGTCTCCGAGATGCGGGAGCGCTACGCCCGCATGCTCGGCGGCCGTGATGTGGCGCTCGTGGACGGACCGGTGTTCCTGCTCGGTCTGTACTGCGCGGCGTCCCCGTGGATCCTCCACTACACGGCGAGCCAGCCCTCACTCGTGGCCCACAACCTGATCATGGGCATAGCGATAGGCCTGCTGGCACTGGGCTTCACCAGGGCGCCGGAGCGCATGTACGGCCTCAGCTGGGCCATGTGCGCGCTGGGCATCTGGATGATCATCGCCCCATGGGTGGTCGGCAGCAGCCCGGACAAGGGCGTCATCATCAACAACGTCATCATCGGCGCGCTGGCCCTCTGCCTCGGGCTGGTGTGCGCCGCTTCGGCGGCCAAGCGGACGCCTATGACCTAGGCACACCCGGACTTCCTCTGGAAGGGAGGACGCGGGGCCGGTCCGGTGACGGCGGACCGGCCCCGCCGGGCGCCCGCTCAGCGGCCGGGGACCAGCCAGGGCTCCTGCGGGAGCGGACTGCCGGTCTCGATGAGGGACTTCAGGTTGGAGAGCACGGCCGGCCAGCCGGACGAGATCGCCCGGAGTTCGCCCTCGTCGTTGAGGTCCTCGTGGGTGACGGTGAGCTTGACGATGTCGGCGTGCGGGCGGATGTCGAAGGTGACCCGGGAGTGCCGGCCCCGGTCGCCCTCGTCCGCGGGCGCGGCCCAGGTGGTGACCAGCCGGGTCGGACGGTCGCTCTCGACGACGGTGCCGACCACGTCGGCGATGCCGGAGCCGTCGGTGCGGACGTGCTCCCAGCGGGAGCCGGGGCGCCAGTCGGAGACATTGGAGTGGCCCCAGTAGACGGCGGTCAGGTCGGCGTCCGTGAGGGCGTCCCAGACCCTCTCGGGGGTGCTGGCGATGTAGGTGACGTAGACATAGCTGGGCTGGTCGCTCATGGCTTCCTCGGCTCTTCGCTTCAGGTCGCCGAGCGCGCGCAGGCGCGGGCGCTCGAACTTGTCGATCCACCGCTCCTGGATCTCGTGGAGCGGCACCGGGTTGAGGTAGTGCAGCTTCTCCCGCCCCCGCCGCACGGTGCTGATCAGATTGGCCGCCTCCAGGACGGCCAGGTGCTGGGTCACCGACTGCCGGGTCATCGCGATCCGCTCGCACAGCTCGCCCAGCGTCTGGCCGTTCTGCTCGTGCAGCCGGTCCAGCAGCCGTCTGCGGGTGTCGTCGGCCAGCGCCTTGAAGACCTGGTCCATCCCGCTGTCGTCCTCTGATCGCACACCCAACGTTATGCAGGCAATTACTTGCATGTCAATGCCGGCCGCGGCGGGGCGCGGTTCGGGGAGCCGTGTCGAAGGAGATCCACACGTCCGGCGGCAGCCCCGGCTTGCCCGGCACCGGCCGGGGCTCCTCCGTTCAGGCATCGCCCGCGACCTCGGCCGCGACCCGCCGCCAGAAGGCGACGGCGCCCGGGTTCTCGTACTGGAACGCGATCTCCCAGCGGCCCGGATGCCGCGCGAGCACCTCGCGGACGGCGGCCGACCCGACGCCGGTCCGCCGCGCGCCGCGCACCACGAAGAAGCTGTTGAGCACCCGCGCGGGCGCGTCCAGCGCCCGGACGAAGGCGAAGCCGACCGGGTGCTCGCCCAGAAGGAAGAGATATGCCGCCCAGTCGGGTGCGCGGAACGCGTCCTCGACGCGCTCGTCGCGGAACGAGCCGTCGGGCCTCGGCAGGAGTCCACGGAACTCGGACAGGTCGTGGCGGAACATCAGCCACAGACGGTCGACGACGGGGCGGTCCCCGGGAACGGCGGGGCGGACGACGACGTCCGCGGCAGTGGTTTCGGTCATGAAAAAAGCCTCACCCGGCGGCAGTTGACCGCCGGGTGAGGCTGACGTGTGGTGGAGAATCTACACCACGGCCGGTTCCTCCGGCGCGACATATTCCTCGCTGATCTCCTTCGCCCCGAACGGCCACACCTTCTCCAGCCGCGCCCAGACCAGGAACGCCACACCGCCGAGGGCGAGCCAGGCAAGCGACCACTCGATGGGGTGGCGGCCCGGGGAGTTCCGGTCGGCGTAGCCGTAGATCACGCACCAGCCGACGAAGGCGACGATGCTCGGCAGCGGGTAGAGCCACATCCGGTACGGCCGCTTCAGGGCCGGCTGCCGGCGGCGCAGCACGCTCAGCGCCACGATCTGGGCCAGCGCCTGGACGATCACCATCACGGTGGTGAGCAGCTGGATCAGGGTCGCCAGGTCGGTGTGCCGGCCGATCAGGAAGCCGATCGCGGTGATCACGCCCATGGTGGCGAGCCCCAGCATCGGGAAGCGGTGCCTGGGGTGCAGCTTCTCGTAGGGGCGGAAGAAGACGCGGTCGCGGGCGGCGTCGTAGGGCACCCGGGAGCCGCCGAGCAGGCCGGTGAAGACCGAGGCGAAGGCCGTGATCAGGATCAGCACGGTCACCGTGTCGGCGGCGCCCTTGCCCCAGGTCTTCTCAAGAACCGCCGAGGCCACGGAGGTCGAGGCGATGTCGCCCGGGTTCGTCATGCGGTGCCAGTCGATGACGCCGAGCGTGCCGATCTGGAGCAGCAGGTAGATCGCCATGATACCGACGATCGAGAAGAGGATGGAGCGCGGCAGGACGCGGCCGGGGTCCTTGATCTCGGCGCCCATGTACGCGGTCGTGTTGTAGCCGAGGTAGTCGTAGATGCCGATGGTCAGGCCCGCGGCGAAGCCGAGCCAGAAGTGGTCGCTGGTCAGGTCGAAGGCGTGGGCCGGGTAGGTGAAGGCCAGGTGCGGGCTGAAGTCGCTGGCCGCGGCGGCGATCACCAGCAGCACCGAGGCGATCATCACCGTCCACATGACGGCGGTGATCCGGGCGATGTGCTCGATGCCGCGCCAGAGCAGGAGCACCACCAGGGCGATGACACCGAGCCCGATCAGGTCCCCGGAGGTCTGGCCGAGGCCGGGGGCGAGGTAGCCCAGGTACTGGACGAAGCCGACCACGCCGGTGGACATGATCAGCGGGATGAAGAGCATCGCCGTCCACACGAACAGGAACGGCATCAGGCGTCCGGTGCGGTACTGGAAGGCCTGGCGCAGATAGACGTAACTGCCGCCGGAGCCGGGCATCGCGGCGCCGAGCTCGGCCCAGACGAGGCCGTCGCAGAGCGCGAGCACGGCGCCCGCGACGAAGCCGATGACGGCCTGCGGGCCGCCGAACGCGGCGACCATCAGCGGAATGGTGACGAACGGGCCGATGCCGCACATCTGGCTCATGTTGATGGCGGTGGCCTGGAACAGACCCACGCGGCGGACGAAACCGCCGTTCGGCGGGGCACTGCCCGGGGCGACGGGACTACCGGGACCAGCGGACATGGGGGCTCCTGGGCGAGACACGGGGAGGTGGGCGGGGCACGTACGACGGGCGGGTGCCGACTCGGCGGGATGGCCGATAAAGTTAAGGAGCCTTACTAGATGCGTCAAGTATGCGTCGGGAATCGGTGAGAATGGTGCGATGGCCGCCAGCGACGTCGTAGAGGAGCAGGAGCAGCCCTGGAGCCGGCGGCGCCTGCGCAGCGCCAACGAGCGGCTGCTGCTGGACCGGCTGCGCCTGCTCGGTTCCGCCTCCCGCGCCCAACTGGCCCGCGAGACGGGCCTGTCGAAGCCGACGGTGTCCAGCGCGCTGGCCGCGCTGGAGTCGGCGGGCCTGGTCCACGAGGTCGGTACCCACGTGCCGGAGCGCGGTCGCACCGCGGTCCTGTACGCGCCCGACCCGGCGGCCGGGTTCGCGCTCGGCATCGACGTGGGCCGGAGCTGGCTGCGGGTCGCGGTCGCCGATCTCGACGGCACCCTGGTCGCCCGCTCCGACGTGCGCAACCGGGCCCGGGGTTCGGGAGCGATGGCCGACCTGCTGGTCGCGACCGCCCGGCAGGTGGTCGCCAACTCCGGGGTGGATCCGGCCGAGGTGGTGCACGGGGTGGTGGGCACGCCGGGCGTGTACGACGAGCGGCAGCGCCGGGTGCGGTACGCGATGCATCTGCCCGGCTGGGGACGCGCGGGCCTGTTCGACCGGATGCGCGAGGAGCTGGGCGTCCCGCTGGAGGTGCACAACGACGCGAACCTGGCGGCCCTCGGCGAGTACACGTACGGCGTCGGGGCGGGCAGCCGGCTCTTCGCGTACATCATGATCGGCACCGACCTCGGGATGGGCGTGGTCAGCGAGGGGCGGCTGTTCACCGGGGCGCACGGGCTGGCCGGGGAGATAGGGTTCCTGCCCTGGCCGGGGCGGCAGCGGGGACCGGAGCGGCTGGAGGACGCGGTGTCGGGGGTGGCCGTGGTGGAGACGGCGCGGCGGCTGGGGATGACCGGGCAGCTCACCGCGAAGTCCGTGTTCGACGCGGCCCGTCAGGGCGACGAGGTCGCCGCCGAGGCGGTACGTCTTGAGGGCGAGCGGATCGCGCACACGGTGGCGGCGGCAGCGGCCGTGCTCGACCCCGACCTGGTGGTGCTCGGCGGCGGTGTGGGCCACAGCGTCGACCTGCTGCTGCGTCCCGTGCGGGAGCATCTGCGCACCCTCACCCCGCTGCGCCCGAAGCTGGCGCCCAGCGGGCTCGGCGAGGACGCGGTGCTCCTCGGCGCGGTGGCGACCGCCCTGGGCACCGCCCGTGACCTGGTGTTCGAGCGCCGGTCGGGCGCTTCCTGACCGCGGCGGCGCCAACTCGCGCGGGCCCCACGGTGATTGACACCGCCTCCGCGGCACCCTAGCTTGAGCCGGGTTAGTAAAGTTTCCTAACTTTACGAGCCTGGAGACCATCGTGTTCCCTCGCCGTGCCCCCGGACACCGCCTCGCCACGGCCGCCGTGGCCCTGGGACTGCTCTGCTCACTCAACACCAGCGCCTGGGCCGGGGCCCGCGACCCGGCCCACGGGCCCGGCCGGATCACCCGTGTGCCGTCCGCCGCCGGGTCCGAGACCCCGCTGTCCGGGTACGCGATCCGGTCCACGGCCGACGTGGGCGACTCGGCGGCGGCGGTCTCCTCCCCCGGCTACCCGACGCAGGGCTGGTATCCGGCGGGGCCCCGCTCCACGGTCCTGGCCGCGCTCCTCGCCGACGGCGTCTACGACGACCCGTTCGTCTCCACCAACCTCCAGAAGATCCCCAAATCGCCTTTCCAGGTGCCCTGGTGGTACCGCAGCGACTTCACGGTGGCCGACCCCGCGCAGCGCACCTACCTGGACTTCAGCGGGGTGATCTCGGCGGCCGACGTGTATGTGAACGGCCGTCAGGTCGCGACCGCCGCCGATGTCACCGGCGCCTACACGCGGCACGAACTGGACGTCACCTCGCTCGTGAAGGCCGGCACGAACACGGTCGCCTTCCGCATCCAGCCCAACAACCCGAACAAGAACCTCACCATGGGCTGGCTGGACTGGCTCCAGCCGCCGCCCGACCAGAACATGGGCATCGTCCGGGACGTCCTGGTCCGGCGCGGCGGCCCGGTCGCGCTGCGCGACACGCACGTGATGACGAAGCTCGCGGTGCCGTCCCTGGCGACGGCCGACCTGACGGTGAAGGCACAGGCCCGCAACGACTCGGACGCGCCGGTCACCGCCGAGGTCTCCGGCACCGTCGCCGGGGTGCCGCTCACCAGATCGGTCGAGCTGGCGGCCCACCAGAGCAGGACCGTCACCTTCACCCCCGACGACGCCCCGGGCCTGCACCTCACGGACCCCAAGGTGTGGTGGCCGGCCGGCATGGGCGGCCAGCCGCTCTACGACCTCGACCTCACCGCCTCCGTCGCCGGCACGGCCTCGGACACCGCCCACGAGAGCTTCGGCGTCCGGGACGTCCGGGCCCCGCTGAACTCCGACGGCGCCCGCCAGTACGCGGTCAACGGCCGCCGGCTGCTGATCAAGGGCGGCGGCTGGTCACCGGACGAGTTCCTGCGCTGGGACCGCGGCTATGCCGAGGACCGCCTGAAGTACGCCCTCGACCTGGGCCTGAACGCCATCCGGCTGGAAGGCCACGTCGAGCCCGACGAGTTCTTCGACCTCGCCGACCGCCTCGGCGTCCTCACCCTCCCGGGCTGGGAGTGCTGCGACAAGTGGGAGGGGCAGACCAACCCCGGCGAGAGCGGCGAGAAGTGGACCGCCGCCGACTACCAGGTCGCCCAGGCCTCGATGGCCGCCGAGGCCGCCCGGCTGCGGGACCACCCGAGCGTGGTCTCCTTCCTGATCGGCAGCGACGCCGCGCCCGACGCGAAGATCGAGAAGAACTATCTGGACGCTCTGGACGCCGCCGACTGGGCGGTCCCGGTGGTTCCCGCCGCCTCGGACAAGTCGGCCCCCCAGCTGGGCAGTTCGGGCATGAAGATGACCGGCCCCTACGACTGGGTCCCGCCGGGCTACTGGTACGCCAAGCGCGAGGGCGGCGCCACCGGCTTCAACTCGGAGACCAGCGCGGGCCCGGACATCCCCACCCTCGACACGCTGCGCCGGATGATGACCCCGGCCGAACTCGACACCCTCTGGAAGGACCCGGACGCCAAGCAGTACCACCGCTCGCCGTCCGCCACCTTCGGCACCCTGAAGGTCTACGACGCCGCCCTCACCGGCCGCTACGGCGCCCCGAAGAGCCTCACCGACTACGTCAGGAAGGCGCAGCTCGCCCAGTACGAGAACGTCCGCGCCCAGTACGAGGCGTACGAGCGCAACCAGACCGACGCCTCGAAGCCGTCGACCGGGGTGGTCTACTGGATGTTCAACAGCGGCTGGACGTCCCTGCACTGGCAGCTGATGGACCGTTACCTCGACCAGGGCGGCGCCTACTTCGGCGCGAAGAAGGCCAACGAGCCGCTGCACGTCCAGTACTCCTACGACGACCGCTCGGTGGCCGTGGTGAACAACCGGCACACGCCGGTCTCCGGGCTCACCGCGCGGGCCACCCTCTTCAACCCCGACGGCACCCAGAAGTACGACAAGACCGTCACCGGCGTCTCGGTGCAGGGCGACGGCGCGCACAGCACCGCGCTGACCCTGCCGGCGTCGGTGTCCGGGCTGGCGTCCACGTACCTGGCGCGGCTGGTCCTCACCGACGCCGACGGCAAGGAGGTGAGCCGCAACGTCTACTGGCTCTCCACCAGGTCCGACACCCTCGACTGGGCGAAGACCGACTGGTGGCACACGCCGACGACGAGCTACGCCGACCTGACCGGGCTGTCCTCGATGGCCCAGGTCCCGGTCACGGCGACGGCCTCGACGACGGACGCCGACGGCACCTCGACCACCACGGTCACCGTCCGCAACTCGGGCACCGGGAAGACGCCCGCGCTGCTGACGGACGTCCACCTGGTCGACGCCGACGGCAAGCCCGTGCTGCCGGTCCGGTGGTCGGACAACGAGGTCAGCCTCTGGCCGGGCGAGTCGGCAACACTGACTGCCGCCTACCGCACCGCCGACCTGCACGGCTCGGCGCCCCAGGTGCGGGTCTCCGGCTGGAACGCGGTGGAGCGGACGGTTCCGGCGGACCTGCCGGAACCGTCCGTCCCGCTCAGCTCACGTTGAGCGCGGTGTCGTCGACGACGAAGGACGTCTGGAGGGTCGAGCCCTCGACACCGGTGAACTTGATGGTGGCCGTGGTGCCGGCCAGGGAGGAGACGTCGAAGCTCTTGAGGACGTATCCGGAGGCCGCGTTGAGGTTGGAGTACGTGGCCAGGGTGGTGGATCCGGCGGTGACCGTCAGTTTGTCGTAGGCGGTGCTGGTGGTGGTCTCCGCGGTGTCGATGTGCAGATAGAAGCTGAGCGTCGCGGAGCAGCCGGACGGAATGGTCACCGACTGGGACAGCGTGTCGGTGTGCGCGGACCCGTAGCCGTCGAGCCAGGCCTTGTAGGAGCCGGTGCGGGCCGCCTCGCTGCTGGAGTTGGTGATGACCCCGCTGCTGGCGGTCCAGGTGGTGTTGCCGGACTCGAAGCCGGGGTTGCCGAGGAGCTGGGCGGAGGTGCAGGTGCCGCCGCCACCCCCGCCGCCGCCACTGCTGCCGCTGGACGCGCCGGTGAGCCAGGCGGTGGCGTTGAGGGCGAGGGCCGCGTTGGTGGCGCCGGTGTCGTTCCAGCCGTCGTACAGCGTGTTGCCGGACTGGCCGGTGCCGTCGTCGATCGGGGAGCTGTCGCCCCAGAACGCGACCCGCCCGCTGCCGAAGGTGCTGGTGGCGAAGAAGGCGCCGGTGTTGCCGGAGTAGCCGCTGCGGTAGACGAGCCCCTTGACGGCCGAGTTGTCGGACGGCTTGAGCGTCGCCGTCGTCCCGTCGGCGATCAGGCTCTTGGTGACCGTGCCGAAGGAGCCGTTCAGCACCGGGTCACTGCTGTCGCTGATCGCGGCCGGGTAGCCGGAGCTGATGTCGAGCGAGTCGATCGAGAAACCGAAGGGGTCGGTCGAGTCGACGCTGTTGTTGGTCATCAGGTCGTTGAGGATCTCGACCGCGTCCTCGCCGTCGCTGTTGCGGTCGGCCCCGGTGTGGTCCGAGATCATGAACAGCCCGCCGCCGGCCTTCACGAAGTTCATGATCGCCGTCTTCTCGGCGGTCGTGAACAGGGTGTTCGGCTCGGGCAGCACCAGCGCGTCGAAGTTCGACAGGTCGGTCGTCGACGAGCCGCCGTAGGTGAGCGCGCTGGTCGCGGTCTTCATGCTGTAGCTGCCGGTCTTCTGGAGGGCCACGCCCCACGAGGAGAGCGCGCCGGTCCAGTCGGTCTCCGAGGACGGGGAGGAGTCCTGGGCGAGCGGGTCGGGCTTGCTGGTGGAGATGATCCAGTCCGCGTTGCCGGCCTCCTCGGCGTGGCCGTCGTCGAACAGGACGCGGTAGGTGGTGGCCGCGTGGGCGGGGGCGGCGGCCGTGCCGACCTGGAGGGCGGCTCCTGTGACGAGCAGTCCGAACCCGGCCAGGGCGGTGGTGAGTCTGTGGCGGGATCTGCTGGATCCAAGCATCCGGCGAACCTCCGTGAGGGGGTGGGGTAGAGGCGGTGCGGGCGCCAACTCTGCGCGCGTAGAACGTGCTTGAGATTTCTACACGCGTCGACTCCTTGAAAGGTACATGGCATGTCCGGTCGGTGAACAGAAAACCGCTGTAACAACCGGACGGGACTGTCGCCGGATTCAGCGGGCAGATTGGACTGCAGCGGGGTACAGACGAAGAGGGGCGGAAATGGAGATCTCGGGCATCATCAGCGCCATCATCATCGGGCTCATCATCGGTGTGCTGGGGCGCCTGGTCGTCCCCGGCCGCCAGCACATCGGTGTCCTGTGGACCATCGTCGTCGGCATCGTGGCGGCACTGCTGGGTTCGGCGCTCGCGGCGGGCTTCGGCGTGGCCGACACCAAGGGCCCCGACTGGATCGAGTGGTTCATCCAGATCGCCCTGGCGGCGCTGGGCATCGCGGCACTGGACCGCAGCAAGGCGCGCCGGTGACCTGAGCGCGCCTCGGGCGCGGCGGGACCGCACCGGGTGGTGCGGTCCCGCCGCGCGGGCGCGTCCTGCGGCGGTCGGTCGTACGGCGCCGGTCGCCGGTTGCTTTTGCCTCCTGCCTCCTGCCGCTTACCGCGGAGAGGGCGGAGAGAGATACGGCGTGGTCGTGCTCAGGGCGTGGAAGCCCAGCCGCTCCAGGATCGGCCTGCTCGTCGGCAACGCGTCCACCTGGAGGTACCGGCAGCCGTGCGCGGCGGCGACGCGGGCCCGGTGGGCGACGAGAGCGCGGTACACACCGCGTCCGCGCCACTCCTCCACCGTGCCACCGCCCCACAGTCCGGCGAACCTCGCCCCTGGCACCAGCTCGACCCGGGCGGCGCTGACCGGTTCGTCCCCGGCGAGCACGACCAGCGCGACCATGGTGTCCGGCTGCTCGGCGAGCCGCGTCAGCAGCTGGTGCCGGAGCGCCGAGCCGTCGGTGCCGAACGCCTTCTCGTGCACGTCCACCACGAGTTCGATGCCCGCCCGGTCCGTGGCGGGCACCACACGCACGCCGTCCGGCAGCCTCGTGTCGAGGGTCAGCCGGGCGACCTCGCCGACCATCAGCGTCTCCTCCGGCTCCGCCCCGAACCCGGCGGCGGCGAGCCGGTCACCGAGGTCCGAGGGCCGGTCGTGGCCATAGACCTTCCACTCGAACTCCCGCCCCTGGGCGGCGAAGAACTCGATCTGCTCGGCGATCGCACGATCGGCGGTCGCCTCGTCCAGGTCCGACCAGAGAACGCCGTTCCACCCCTCGGCGTCCGCCACCTGGCGCACCACCGCGCCCGTCCGCTCGATCCGGGCGCCGGGCCCGTCGGGCCGGGCGCCTTCGCGCATGTCGCGGTCGTACAGGGCGAGCACGGTTCTGTGATCCATCCCGGCACTCCACCATCCGGGCACGACGGCTGCAACAGAATTACCAGGTGGCGGCCGGGTGTGCGGGGCGGCGGTCAGCCCAGTTCGAGCGTCGTGACCCCGAAGACCCGCTCCTGGGCGTGGTCGCGGACCGGGCCGGTGTACATGCGGGCGGTCTCGAACGAGGGGACGAAGCCGGCCGCTTCGACGAGGGCGACGCCCGCCGTGCTGGTCCCGGGTACGTCGATGGCGACCTGGTCGCCCGCCGCCTCGGCGGTGAGCGCGGTGAACAGGGCGCGGGCGTCCTCGGCGCTGTCGGCGAAGAGGGGTCCGATGCGCAGGGTGTCGCGGCCGGGGCGGATCACGCCGTAACCGGTGAGGCGGTCGCCGTCGTGGCGGACGAACGCCCGGTGCCCGGTGCCGGTCAGCCACGCGGCCACGAAGCGCGGCCGGTCGGCCGGGCAGCAGGCACTGTCGTACGCCGTGACGGCGGCCAGGTCGGCGGCGCGGGCGGGCCGGACGCCGGCCGGGGTCTCGGCGGCGGGGGCCTCGCCCACGAACCGGGCGGTGCGGTAGGCGAGTTCGAAGCCGGACTGGCGGTAGTTGTCCTGCTGGGCCACCACGCCGTCCAGGCCGACGGTGCGGTTGCCGGCATGGGCGAGTGCGGTCTTCCAGGTGGTGAGGCCGTGGCCCTGGCCGCGCAGGTCGGGGCGGACCAGGTACCAGCCCAGGAAGGCGTAGTCGGCGCCGTGGTTGACGACGGAGATGGCCGACACCGGTTCGCCGTCGACCCGGCCGACGAAGAACCCGTCGGGGTCCTGGGCGAAGAAGGCGGCGCTGTCCGACAGCCCGGGGTTCCAGCCCTCGTCGGCCGCCCAGCCGACGATCACCGGCCAGTCGTCGGGGGTGGCCCGGGTGACGACGAGGTCCTGGGGGGCCGGAGAGGTCATCGATGCGCTCCATTCCGTAACGGGGTCCGACCGCACGGCGACCGGCGCCGCGCGCCCGCAGCATCCTTCCCGATCACCGTGCACCGTGCCACGACGGGATCAAGCCGTTGACGTGCCGCGCGCGGGAACGGCGGAGGCCCCACCGGTCGGGTCCGGTGGGGCCTGGCGATGCGCGGTGCGTCAGCCCGCTCCGGTATCACTCCGGCCGGTCAGCGCGTCCGGCCCGGGCGGAAGCGCCGGTACAGGGCGGTCCCGGCGAGCAGCAGCGCCGCGCTGCCCGCCAGGGCGGCGCCGGTGAGGTCCGTGCCGGTGTGGGCGAGGGTCGCCTGGGCCGGCGGCGCGACGGGGTCGTGCGCCTCGGGCTCGTGGTGGGCCTTGGGCGGGGCCGGCGGCTTGACCTTGGGCGGCTCCGGGGTGGTGGTCTTCGGCGGGCTCGGGTGGTCGCCGGAGGTGTTCACCGAGGTGTTGCCCATGGTCGGGTTCAGGACGCCCACCACGTTGACGCTGTTGCCGCTGACGTTCACCGGGAGGTCGACCGGCAACTGGATGCCGTTGCCGGACACCACCCCGGGCGAGCCCTCCTCGGCGCCCTGCGCGGACGACCCGCCGGACGTGACCGAGCCGGCGGGCGCGCTGTCGGCGGCGTCGCCGCCGCCCTCGTTCACACAGGTGTTGCCGGCCGCCGGGTTCAGCAGCCCCACCACGTTCACGGTGTTCCCGCACACGTTCACCGGGAGATCGACCGGCAACTGGATACCGTTGCCGGACACCACCCCGGGTGAACCGGCCGCAGTACCGTCCGCGCTCGCGTCGGCCCAGGCCGGAACCGCCATGGCCATCGCACCGGAGGCGGCAGCGACGGCGATCACACCGTTTCGGGTAACCCGTTTCATAGGTTCCCTGCCTTCCAGACATGATTACGGGCGCTCGCCCGCAACGGTTAAAACGCGGACGAACCATGCGAGTTATGGCTTATCCATATTTCACCCGATCGAGCGACACCCAGGTCGAACCGGCGGCCAAAGTATGCAAGGGCATCGAGAGGGGGCGGCGGCGCGCAGAGTACGCCCCCGGCCCGCCCCGCTCGCCGGGAGGCGGGCCCCGCGGAGCCCGCTTATGGTGAGCGAAAGCCCTGTGTCCGGTCCGCCACGGAGCGTCCCTGGAGGCCCCCGATGCCTGCCGTGCCCCGCACCCGGCCCGCCCTGCGGTGCTGCGCCGGCGCCGGCGCCGTGGCGCTGGCGCTGCTGGGCGCAGGGCTGCCCGCGACCACGGCCGCCGCCGGCGGGGAACAGCCGGACCTGACCCGGTTCTATCGGCAGCACGCCAGGTGGACGGCGTGCCGGGACGACGCGCTGCCCAAGGACATGCAGTGCGCCAGGGTGACCGTCCCCCTCGACTACGCGCGGCCGGCCGCGGGCACCCTCGATCTGGCGCTGTCCCGCTACCGGGCGACCGGGAAGTCGCAGGGCTCGGTGCTGCTGAACTTCGGCGGCCCGGGCGGCTCGGGCGTCAGCCAGCTCGGCCAGGACGGCAAGCAGTTCATGGGCCTGACCAACGGCTACGACGTGGTCGGCTTCGACCCGCGCGGGGTCGGCCGCTCCTCCCCCGTCAGCTGCGGCGACGGTATCGGCGGCACCTCGGACGGCGACGGCGCGAGCGCCGACGAGCCGCCCGACATAGCGCGTCCCGATGCCCTGATGAAGGAGCTGAAGCAGCTCACGGTGCGGTGCACCAGGAACTCCGGCCCCGTGCTGTCCCACATAGGCACCGTGAACGCCTCCCGGGACCTGGACGTCATCCGTCAGGCGCTCGGCGACAAGAAGCTCAACTACCTGGGTTTCTCCTACGGCACCAGGCTCGGCGCGGTGTACGCGGCGCAGTTCCCGCACAACGTGGGCCGGATGGCGCTGGACGGCGTGGACACGCTGACCGAGTCGCTGGCCGAGCAGGGGGTGGCCGGGGCCCGGGGGCAGCAGACGGCGCTGGACGACTTCCTGGACTGGTGCGTCGCCGGCCTGGGGTGCCCGTTCGGGCAGGACCGGCGCAAGGCGGGCGAGGCGGTCGTGAAGCTGGTGCGCTCCCTCGACCAGGACCCGGTGCCCTCCGACTTCGGCGGCCCGTTCACCGGCCAGGACCTCGTGGGCGCCCTCGGGCAGGGGCTCTACGGCAAGGAGCTGTGGCCGGTGCTGGAGCGGGCACTGGCCTCGCTGATCGAGGACGGGGACACCCGGGGAGTGCAGAACGTCGCGTCCGGCGGCTCCGCGCTGCCGCACGGGCACCGGCCGGCCGGCGGGCTCGTGGACAGCGCGGACATCCCCGTGGACAACCTGTCGGCGGCGCTGATGGCCATCAACTGCGCCGACGACCCGGACCGGCCGAGCGCCTCGCGGCTCACCCGGGATGTCGCCCGGCTGGACAAGGAGTACCAGCGGGCGTCCCCGGTGTTCGGCCGGTTCCGGCTGACGCAGGTGCTGCTCTGCTACGGCCGGCCGCGCGGTACGGACTTCATCCGCGAGAAGGTGAAGGACGTGCCCTCCGCGCGGATGCTGCTCGTGGGCACCCGCGGTGACCCGGCGACGCCGTACAGCTGGACGGTCGAGACGGCGAGGCGGCTCGGTCCTTCGGCCGTGGTGCTGGACAACAGGGGTGACGGGCACACCGGGTACACGTCGTCGACCTGCGTGCACGGGAAGGTCGACGACTTCCTGCTGTACGGCACGCTGCCGCCCGACGGCAGCTCCTGCCCTCAGGACAGGGTGAGTTCCGGGTCGTAGAGGTCGATCCAGTGGGCCAGGTCGAGGGTGCGTTCCAGGCCGCGCCGGTCGGCCTGGGTGCTCAGCTCGGGCCGGTGCGCCGCCTGGTCGGCCTTGTCGCGGTCGACGAGGTCGAAGACCCGGTGGTCGGGCCGGGCCACCAGGTCCTTGACCTGCTCCTGGAGGGCGCGGCCGTACTCCGGGTCCTGGGTGGAGGGGTAGGGGCTCTTGACCCGGTCGTACACGGACTGCGGGAGGACGTCGCGGGTGGCCTCGCGGAGCAGGGTCTTCTCGCGGCCGTCGAAGGACTTGAGGGCCCAGGGCGCGTTGTAGACGTACTCGACGAGCCGGTGGTCGCAGAACGGCACCCGGACCTCCAGGCCGACGGCCATGCTCGTCCGGTCCTTGCGGTCGAGCAGGATACGGACGAAGCGGGTGAGGTGCAGGTAGCTCATGCGCCGCATCCGGTACTCGAAGTCGCTCTCGCCGTCCAGGCGCTCGATGCCGGTGAGGGCCGCGTGGTAGGAGTCGGCGATGTAGTGCTCCAGGTCGAGGGACTTGGCGAGGTCCGGGCGCAGGACGCCGGCGTCGTCGCCGAAGTGGCGGGCGAACTGGAAGAGCCAGGGGAAGGTGTCGGCGGTGCGGGCCCCCTCGTCGAAGAACTGCAGGTAGCCGCCGAACACCTCGTCGGCGGACTCGCCGGACAGCGCGACGGTTGACTGGTCGCGGACGGCCCGGAAGAGCAGCAGGAGCGAGGTGTCCATGTCGCCGAAGCCGGCCGGCAGGTCGCGGGCCCGGATCACCCGCTCGCGGACCGCGGGGTCGGCGAGGCTGGCCACGTCGAGGACGATGTCCTGGTGGTCGGTGCGGGCCAGGCGGGCCACGTCGTGCACGAAGGGCGTGTCGGGGGTGGAGCGCAGTTCGTCGGCGACGAAGTTGTCGGTCCGGCCGACGAAGTCGACGGCGAAGCTGCGGACCTTCTCGCCGTGCGCGGCGAGCTGACGGGCGGCGAGCGCGGTCATGGCGGAGGAGTCGAGGCCGCCGGAGAGCAGGGTGCAGCGGGGCACGTCGGCGACCAGCTGGCGGCGCACGATGTCGTCGAGGAGTTCACGGACGGTGGCGACGGTGGTGTCCCGGTCGTCGGGGTGCGGGCGGGTCTCCAGCCGCCAGTAGGCGCGGGTGCGCAGGCCGCGGCGGTCGACGGTGACCACGGTGCCGGGTTCCACCTCGCGCATGCCGTCCCACACGGCGCGGCCGGGGGTCTTCACCATGGTGAACAGCTCGCGCAGGCCGTCCAGGCCGACCCGGGGGCGGACCAGCGGGTTGGCCAGGATCGCCTTGGGCTCGGAGCCGAACAGGACGCCGTCCGGGGTCGGGTACAGGTAGAAGGGCTTGATGCCCATGCGGTCGCGGATCATCACGAGCTTGTCGTGCCGGCCGTCCCAGACGGCGAAGGCGTACATGCCGTTGAGCCGCTCGGCGACGGCGTCTCCCCATTCCACGTAGCCGCGGAGCACGACCTCGGTGTCCGAGTCGGTGGTGAACTCGTGTCCGCGGGCGGCGAGTTCGCGGCGCAGCTCGGTGAAGTTGTAGGCCTCGCCGGAGTAGACCATCGCGACGGTGCCGTCCGGGGTGCGGACGGTCATCGGCTGGCGCCCGCCGGGCAGGTCGATGATCGCGAGCCGGCGGTGCCCCAGGGCGGCGGGGCCCTCGCTCCAGGTGCCCCGGTCGTCGGGGCCGCGGCAGGCCATGGTCTCCGTCATTGCATCCAATGCGCGCTGCTCGGTGGTGAGGTCACGGTCGAAGGAGACCCAGCCGGTGATGCCACACATGTGCTACCTCCTGCTGCCGGTCAGCCGGGCCATGCGCGCCACCTGCGGTTCCGCGGTGGAGGCAATTGCCCGAGCGAACCACTTGTATTCAGCACCTATATAGCGAGCGTGCGCCCGGGACCTCGGCCGGTCAACCTGGCTGTAACACGAACGGAGTACCCCACCCCCACTTTCGGACGCGTTTTGCCCGTGCGAGGCCCGTGAACCCGCCTCACACCGGGCCCTGCCCGCCCCGAACAGGCCAAGCGCAAAAAGTTCCCCAAACGGGTCGGCGCCGCGGCTTTCGCCGGGCGCCGGTCACCTGGTGCTGTCGCGGGTTCGCGCTACGCGGCCGGGGCGAGGAACCGGTCCAGCACCGCCGTCAGCTCGGCCGGCCGCTCCACCGGCAGTTCGTGGCCCGCGTCGATGATCCGGACCTCGGCGTCCGGGTAGGCCTTGGCCATCCGCAGCATCTGCCCCACCGGCAGCTGGATGTCGTGGTAGCCGTGCACCATCAGGGTGGGCGCGGTGATCTCGCCGGCCCGGTCGAGGACGTCGAAGGCGCGCATGGCGCCGTACAGCGTCATGACGACCTCACGCGGGGTGCCGGCGGACGCCCGGACGTACTCCCTGATCTGCTCGCGCGGGTAGCCCGGGGCGAAGGCGCGCTGGATGTTGGCGGCGACGAACAGCTTGAACGGCACGAGCGCCGAGGCCGCCAGCAGCAGCCCACGGCCGCGGCTGTACGTCATCCGGCCGATGGAGTTGACCAGGACCATCCGCTCGACCCGCTCGGGGTGGGCCAGCGCGAGGGTCTGGGAGATCATGCCGCCCATGGAGTGACCGACGGGGACGAAACGGTCCACCTCCAGGTGGTCGAGGAGCGCGACCACGTCCTGGGCAAGCTCGGCGACCGTCTTCACGCCGGCCCCGGTGCTCTCGCCGTGGCCGCGCAGGTCGAGCCGGATCACCCGGCGCTCTCCGCCGAAGTGCGCCATCTGATGGTCCCAGCGGTGCCGGTTCGCGGTCCAGCCGTGGATGAACACCAGGGGCGCGGCGCCGCCGTCGCGGGGACCCTCGTCGTCGTACGTCAGTGCCGCTCCGTCGACTTCGAGCTGCGGCATGGGGGCCTCCTGGGGCGTGATCCGGTTACTGCCGGGTACGGTAACGGGCCGTCCGGCCCGCCGTCACCGGCCGCCGGGCCTCAACACGGTTACGGCGCACCCGGGGCCCGGCAGCGCCGGAGGATTACCCCAAATGCCGCAATGGCGAATCGGTCCTATGGTGCTGATATGGAGCACGCACTCAGTCCTTCGACCCTTGCCGAGCTGCGCCGCCCGCGCCCCTATCCCGCTGTCTCCGTGCTGACGCCGACACACCGTCGTGAGCCCGACAACGCCCAGGACTCCGTCCGGCTGCGCAATGTCGTGGCCGAGGCGAAGAAGCAGCTGGAGTCCGATCCCGCGGTCACCCGGGACCGCCGCTCCGACGTCGTCAGGCAGCTCGAACAGGCTCTCGCCGAGGTCGACCTGACGTACACCGAGGACGGTCTGGTGATCTTCGCCGCTCCGGGCGAGCACCAGGTGTGGTCGCTGGCCCGCAGCGTGCCCGAGCGCGTGGTGCTCGCGGACACGTTCCTCACCCGCAACCTGGTCTCGGCGCACGCGGCCGAGCGGCCGTTCTGGGTGCTGTCGATCTCGGCCGACCGCGTCACCCTGTGGAACGGCGGCATCGACCGGGTCACCGAGAGCCGGGCGGCCGGTTTCCCGCTCAACCGCAGCCAGGAGAACTTCGACGCCGAGCGCCGGGAACAGATCGGCGACATGCCCAGCACCTTCCGCGACGAGGACACCAAGCACTTCCTGCGGGAGGCGAACACCGCGATGGCCGCGCTGCTCCGGGAGGAGCCACGGCCGCTCTACGTCACCGGCGAGCAGGCCGCCCTCTCCCTGTGGGAGGAGCTCGGCAACGTCGCCCGGTTCAGCATCCCCGTGCAGCACGGCGGGCTCGCGCACGCCGGCCCGGAGGCCGTGTGGCAGGCGATCACCCCGCTTCTCCAGGCGGAGTCCCGCCGGAGCACGGCGTCGGTGGCCCGGGAACTGGAGTCCGCACGCGGCCACAAGACGTTCGCGGCCGGTGTCGACGAGGTCTGGCAGAGCGCCCGCGAGGGCCGGGTCCGGCTGCTCGCCGTCGAGGAGAACTACCGCACGACGGTCCGCGACGACGGCGACCACCTGATCCCGGCCGTGAGCGGCGACCTCGACGCCCGCGACGACATCGTGGACGAGATCGTCGAGCAGTGCCTGGAGACCGGCGCCGACGTCCGCTTCGTCCCGGACGGCACCCTGGGCGACGAGAACGGCATCGCCGGCGTGCTGCGCTACTGACCAGCCCCTCCCCCGGCCGACGTAGGCTCTGGAAGCGTGATCGTCGGCCGAGAGGGAGTGTGTGGGCGTGGCTGAGTTGCTGGGCGTCGCGGTACTGGGTGCCGGACACATGGGGGCCGACCACATACGACGGCTGGACCAGGTGATCAGCGGCGCCCGGGTGGCCGCGGTGGCCGACCCGGACCCCGACCGCGCCAAGGAGGCGGCGGCCGGTCTCGACGGCGTCACCGTGCACGCGGATCCGCTGGCCGCCCTGGGCGCACCCGGGGTCGACGCGGTGCTGATCGCCTCACCCGGCCCGGCGCACGAGGAGCCGCTGCTCGCGTCCTTCGAGCGCGGGCTGCCGGTGCTGTGCGAGAAGCCCATGGTGCCGGACTCCACCGGCGCGCTGCGGGTGGTGGAGGCCGAGGCGAGGCTCGGGCGCAGACTGGCGCAGATCGGGTTCATGCGCCGCTACGACGCCGAGTACGGGCGCCTGAAGTCGCTGCTGGACGGCGGCAGCCTGGGCCGGCCGCTGATGCTGCACTGCACCCACCGCAACGTGTCCTCGCCGCCCGGGTTCACCAGCGCCATGCTGATCAACAGCTCGGTGTCGCACGAGATCGACGCGGCCCGCTGGCTGCTCGGCCAGGAGCTGACCGCGGTGACCGTGCTGCGGCCCAGGCCATCCTCGGGCGCCCCCGAGGGACTGCTCGACCCGCAGCTGGTCCTCTTCGAGACCGACGACGGCGCCCTCGTCGACGTCGAGGTCTTCGTCAACTGCGGCTTCGGCTACCAGGTGCGCTGCGAGGCCGTGTGCGAGAACGGCAGCGCCCGGATCGGCGAGGACCACACCATGCTGGTCACCGCGGCCGGCGGCGCCCGCGAGGAGGTCGCCCAGGACTACCTGGTGCGGTTCGCCGACGCCTACGACCGCGAGGTGCAGGCCTGGGTGGACGCCACCCGGCAGGGCCGGGTCACCGGACCGGGCGCCTGGGACGGCTACGCCTCCTCCGTGGTCGCCGAGGCCGGGGTCCGGGCGCTGGAGAGCGGCGGCCGTACGGCCGTCGAGCTCGCCCCGCGCCCGGACCTGTACGCGGACCTCAGCCGCTGACGGAGGGGGTGCCCGTCTCCAGATGGCCGGTGAACCGGCGCGACCAGGTCGCGTCGGAGTCCACCGTGACCGTGAAGTCGTACCAGCCGCTCTGGTACGCGACGGCGTTGAAGTAGTCCTCGGTCGAGGCTCCGGCGGCCACCGTGTACGTCCACGGGCCGTCGGTGCGGTAGTTGTTCGAGGTGATCGTGAACTTCACCGGCGTGGAGCCGGTGTTGGCCATCTTGAACCAGACGGCGAGCTTGCCGCTGCCGGGTTCCACGGCGTAACGGGAGCTCACCTCGGCCGACTTGCCGGCCTTGGTGGCGTCGCCCTGGAAGCGGCGCAGGAAGCGGTTGGGACCGGCCATGGTGATGTCGTACCTGCCGGCGCCGTATCCGGTGCCGATGTTGAAGTAGTCGGAGGCGGTGGCGCCGGCGCCGACCGTGTACTGCCAGGGCGTGGTGTCCCGGTAGGCGTTCGGGTGGATGGAGAGGTGCGCCGAACGGGTCGCCGGGGTGCCCTGGTTGGCCATGGTGAACCAGGCGCGGACGGTGCCGCCGGTCCCGAACTCCAGGTGGTCCAGGTAGCCGTTGGGCTGGTAGGGCAGCGCGCGGGCCGGGCGGGTGCCGGACTCCTGGGCGGGCAGGGCGTTGGTGGTGGGCACCGGGTTGGGCAGCGGGCCGCAGGTGGAGTAGCCGATGACGCCGGTCGAGGGCAGGGAGACGGCGCCGTGGACCGGGTTGGCGAAGTCGAAGACGCCGGTCAGGTCGCCGCTCACGGCGCGCCGCCAGTCGCTGATGTTGGGGCATTTCGCGGGTTTGCCGAGGGCCGCCGTCCAGGTCTCCAGGAAGCGCAGCACCGAGGTGTGCTCGAAGACCTCGGAGGAGACCCAGCCGCCGCGGGTCCAGGGCGAGATGACGATCATCGGGACCCGGAAGCCGAAGCCGTAGGGCACGCCGTTCAGGAACTCACCGGCCGTGCCGGCGGGCGGGGCCGGGGGCGGGACGTGGTCGAAGTAGCCGTCGTTCTCGTCGTAGTTGAGGAACAGGACGGTGGAGTCGAAGACGTCCGCGTCGGCGGCGAGGGCCTGGTAGACCAGGTTGACGAAGTGCGCGCCGTCGCCGGGCGGGGCGTAGGGGTGCTCGGAGAAGGCCTGGTTGGCGACCACCCAGGAGACCTGCGGGAGGGTGCCGGCCACGACGTCCGCCTTGATCGCGGCGGCGATGTCGTCGGGGGTGGAGCCGGTCACCGCCGGGACGGAGGACATGCCCCGGTCGTGGAGCGGGTTGCCGGCTCCGGCGTTCGCGAAGTTCTTGAAGTAGGCGCAGCCGTTGTCACCGTAGTTGTCCTGGGCGTTCTGGTAGACCTTCCAGGTCACTCCGGCGCTCTGCAGGGCCTCGGCGTAGTTCTGCCAGGTCAGGCCGGACTCGTCGCCTCCGTCGTAGCTGGCGGAGTCGACCTTGCCGCTCCACAGGTAGGTGCGGTTGGGGCCGGTGGCGCTGAGGGTGGAGCAGAAGTAGGCGTCGCAGATCGTGTAGTTGTCGGCGAGCGCGTAGTGGAAGGGAATGTCGGCGCGGTCCAGGTAGCCGAGGGACCGCACGTTGCCGACGCCCGCCACCCAGTTGTCGAGGCGGCCCTTGTTCCAGGCGGAGTGCTGGGAGGACCAGGAGTGCGGGAGGTCGCCGTTGCACTGGGCGAGGGTCTCGCCGTCCTTGCCGCCGGCGTCGGGGGTGGCGCTGAGCTTCCACGGGTACTGACGGCCCGTGCCGTTCGGCTGGTTGAAGACCGGATAGCCGCCGCTCAGGGTGATGCCGCTGCGGTCGGCGAAGCCGCGGACGCCCTTGAGGCGCCCGAAGTAGTGGTCGAAGCTGCGGTTCTCCTGCATGAGGATCACCACGTGCCTGACGTCCGAGATCGTGCCGGTCGCCGTGCTCGGGGCCGCGGTCGCGGTCCGCGGGCCGGCGGCGCCCACCGTCATGCCCGCCGCAACGGAAGCGCCCAGTCCCACGAAGCCTCTTCGGCTGATCGGTGTCATTCGCCCCGTCCTCGTCACCGGTGCGCCCGTGCGGCACACCGCGCGCCAGAGTGCACCTGGCGGTCGGCGGGCTCCGGGCCGGATCGGTGAGGCGGGAGTGAACAAGAGTCAAAGTACGGGTCGGTACCGCCCCGTGCGCCTCACACGCCCCCGAACAGCGTGCTCAGGCCCCGTTCCACGACGGCCTCGACGTCCTCCTGTCCCGGGGCCACCACCTCGTGGGAGCGCTGCAGGAACCGGACCAGCGCCTGGGTGTCGAACTGGAGCAGGGCGAGGCCGTGCGGCGAGTGGAACTCCACGGCCGTACGGCCCGGACCGCAGGGCCAGATGTGGACGTCCCCACGCCCGGCCGGGGCGCTGAGCCCCTGGTCGAGCAGCGAGCGGGCGAAGGTCCAGGTGACCTCCTCGCCGCCGAGGGTGACCTCGGCCGGGAAGTCGACGAAGACGGCCAGGGGATCACCGGAGGTGTACCGGAGCGTGGCGGGCACCGGGACCTCCTCGTCCTCGGCGGTGATCAGCCGGGCGCGGGCGGGTTGCTCGAAAGTGATGTCCATGCCTGTAGGACTCCGGGAAGGCCCCTTGCATGACGCGAAATCCGGACAGAGTTGCCGCGGTTGGCCGAGACCGCGACACTGTGAACACAGGGGCGTCGAACAACCGCCCGAGCGCGACACGAAGAGCTCGCGAAGTCCGTCACATCACGTAGCCCTCCTACGACTTGGACGTCCGCTCGCGTACACCTTTCAGGGGCGGCGACCAGGCCATGAAGACTCTGGCATATGCCAGAAGCACCACCGTATCGTGTGTTGCCAAATCCCTTACGGGGCGTCGCAGGCTGTGCAACAGTCGTAACCGGTCCCACCGTCCGCCTTGGCCGTTCAGTCCCCTCATCGGAGTGCGTCATGCCGTCCCATGTCTCCGCGGACCGCCCCG
This sequence comes from Streptomyces sp. NPDC048278, assembly GCF_040652195.1. Taxonomy (NCBI): domain Bacteria; kingdom Bacillati; phylum Actinomycetota; class Actinomycetes; order Kitasatosporales; family Streptomycetaceae; genus Streptomyces; species Streptomyces sp. NPDC048278. The sequence goes on along the minus strand of NZ_JBEZLP010000009.1, from coordinate 309,507 downwards.
CCGCCCAGCCTCCCGGGCGTGGCTCGGTCGAGGCGTTGATATCGCAGACGCGGCGACTCAAGGGCGACGTCGACGCGGTGCGCCGGGACACCCGGAGCCCGGGTTCGGACTCCGAGGAACGCTGGCAGCGGGCCCTGTACGACCTGGCGCTCCATCAGCTCAACGACCTGGACGAGCACTTGGCCCAGCTGCGCGACGGACCGGCACCCCCGCCGGCCGGTGCGGAGGCCGCGCCCGCCCGCCCCGCCCCGCCCGCCCCGGGCTCGCTGCTCAGCCGGGTCGGCAGCGCGGAGTGGAACCTGCTGACGGACGAGGCCAGTTGGTCCGGCGAGCTCTTCCAGATCCTCGGCCGCGACCCGGCCGCGCCCGCGCTCACCCTCGACGAACTGCCCGCCGTGGTGCTGGACGAGGACCGGCCCCGGCTGACCGCGATGGTCACCGACTGTCTGGTCGACGCCAAGCCGATCGACGGCGAGTTCCGCGTCCTGCGGCCCGACGGGAACGTGCGGACCGTCCACATGATGGGCGAACCGGTGCTCGGCGGCGACGGCAGCACCGCCTCCATGTGGGCCGTGCTGCGCGACGTCAGCGAACTGCGGCTCAGCCAGCGGACGGTGCGCGAGACCCGGGACACGATGCAGCGGCACCGCCGGCGGGCCGAGACCGAGCAGCGGCTCGCCGTCGAACTCCAGGAGGCCGTGCTGCCGCCCGGGCGCGGTGCCCTGCGGCTGCCGAGCCGGGGGCCCGGCACGCTTGACGTCGCCGCCCGCCATCTGCCCTCCGGGGCCGGAACCCTGCTGGGCGGCGACTGGTACGACGCGCTGGAGCTGCCCGACGGCGGCACCCTGCTGAGCGTCGGCGACCTCACCGGACACGGCGTCGCCGTCGCCTCGGGCATGACGATGCTGCTGGGCGCCGTACGCGGCATGGCGATGGCCGGCACCCAGCCGGGGCAGCTGATGTCCCTGCTGAACCAGTTACTCGACGCCACCGTGCAACCCGCGCTGGGCAGCGCGGTCTGCTGCCGCTACCGGCCCGCAACCCGCACCCTGACCTGGGCACAGGCAGGACACCCCGCCCCGCTGCTGTTCCGCGGCGGGACGGGGTGTGCGCTCAGCGCGCCGGACGGCGTGCTGCTCGGTGTCACCTCGGGAGCCGGTTACGGGCAGACCGAAGTGACCCTGGAACCAGGCGATCTGCTGCTGCTGCACACCGACGGAGTGGTGCCCGGGCACAGCGGAGCGGACTCTCTGGGCGCGCTCCTCGGCCTGGCCCCCCGGTTCGGGGCGGCGCGCACCGCCCAGGACTGTGTCAGGGCCGTGGTCGAGGAGTTCGGCGAGAGCGAGCGCGAGGACGAGGCCTGCGTGCTTGTCGCCAGGGTGGGTGAATAGGGAGCAAGCAGGGAGCACAGGCGGGGTCAGCCGTTGCCGCCCTGATGAGAGCCGATGAGACCCGATGAGGTCGGTCGGCCGGCTGGTGTCGAGCGCGCAGGCCCCTATGCCTGCGCGCTGTTGTTGTTCCTCTTGCTCCTGGCCCTGGGCAGGGCCAGCTTGATCTCCTCCCGCAGTTCCTGGATCCTCGGGTAGCTGGAGTACTCGGCGGTGAGCCGGTACATCTGGCGCAGCCGGTCCCAGGTGCGGTGGGAGGAGTTGGATCCCATCGACATCAGGGCCAGCCGGGCGTACCGGTCCGCCTGTTCGGGGTCGTCCGCGATGAAGCAGGCGGAGGCCATGGACAGGAAGTCGAAGATCTTCGACCGCTGGCGGCCGTCGATCCGCAGGGCCAGGGCCTTCTCCGCGTAGTGCTGGGCGTGCACGGCCGCGGCCGGGTCGTGCTCGGCGAGCGTGCGGTAGGCGAGGGCCTGCATGCCGTACAGGTCCTCTTCCCTGAACATCTGCATCCAGCTCGGCGGCGGCACGTCGCCCCGGTCGGAGACGAAGAGGTCCTCCGCCTGGCCGAGGGTGCGGCGCATCGCCTGGCCCTTGCCCATCGAGGCCTGTGCCCAGGCCTCGATGGTGTAGAGCATCGCCCGGGTACGCGGCAGCACCTCGTCGCCCGAGCCGGACTTGGCGAGCTTCATCAGGTCGAGTGCGTCGTCGGGCCGGCCGAGGTGCACCATCTGGCGAGCCGCTCTGGAGAGCGCCTCCCCGGCACGCGGCCGGTCACCGCCCTCACGGGCCGCGTGGGCGGCGATGACGAAGTACTTCTGGGCCGTGGGCTCCAGGCCGACGTCGTGCGACATCCAGCCCGCGAGGACGGCCAGGTTGGCGGCGACGCCCCACAGGCGCCGCTGGAGATGCTCGGGGTGGCGGTAGGCGAGCATGCCGCCCACCTCGTTGAGCTGTCCCACCACGGCCTTGCGCTGGAGACCGCCGCCGCGGGCCGCGTCCCAGGCGCGGAACACCTCGACGGAGCGCTCCAGTTCCTCCATCTCCTCGGACCCGATGGGGGCGGCCTCGTAGCGGTCGAACCCGGCGGGGTCGGCGTGCAGAGGATCGTCGAGGACGGGGGCGTCGGCCTTGAGTGTGGGGTCGGTGTGCAGCCACTCGTACATGGCACTGCTGAGTACGGATCCCGCGGTGAGCGCGGCACCCGCGCCCACCAAGCCGCGTCGGTTGAGCATGAGGTCCATTCCCGTGAATTCGGTGAGGACCGCGGCGGTTCGTTCGGGCGCCCACGGCATGCCGTCGGGATGTTCCACGTTCCCGTCGTCCGGCCGTTTTCCCGTACGCCCGTGCCGTACCAGACCGAGGTCCTCGATGGTCACGACACGGCCGAGACGCTCGGTGAACAGAGCCGCCAGCACCCGCGGCACCGGATCGCGCGGGATCTCTCCCGTGTCGATCCACCGCCGCACCCGGGAGGTGTCGGTCGCCAGCTGGGGGTGGCCCATGGCCGCCGCCTGCCGGTTGACCAGCCTCGCGAGTTCGCCCTTGGACCAGCCGGCCAGGCCGAACAGGTCCGAGAGGCGGGTGTTGGGTTCTCCGGTCACGTCAAGCCCCCAGGTTCTCGGCTGAGTTGACAGTAGCCCGGTGCCGGTTGCCGGGCGACTATTCGCCACGGTTCGCCAGGGTGCGCCAGATGGTGTGCCACTGGGCGACGGGTGTCAGGTAGGAACGCGCCACCCCGACCCGGTCGCCACTCGACGGGCACACTCCCCAGGGTGTGTCCGGGCGGCCGGGACGGGCTGGGCGCGAGAACCCCTCACAGGACTTCTCAGGCAGGCACCGCAGGTACACGAAGGGATCTGTATCGCCCATGTACGCAGCATCGTCCTCCGTGTCCGCTCCGCCCCGGCCGCTGCGCCCTCGTCCGGCGGGCAGCGGACCCTATCTGGACCCCGCGCGGCCGGGGGCCGCCGTACCGGTCGTGGGCCGGCAACGGCGCGCCGCGGGTCTCGGCACTCAGCCCCTCAGCGGCAGACTCGACCTCTCCGGCCCCCAGGGCGCGCAGCTGCGCACCGCGATCGCGTCGGTGCACCGGATCTGTCCGGAGTTCGCTCCGGTGCAGGTGCTGCGCCGCACCGGGCGGTCGGTGATCCTCGTCGGCACGACGGGGCGCAGTACCGCCGTGGCGAAGTGTCTGCTGGACCACTCCCCCGCCTGGGCAGAGCGGACCCGCCACGAAATAGCCGCATACCGCTCGTTCGTCCGGCACCGGCCGCCGATCCGGGTGCCGAGACTGATCGCGGCGGACCCGGACAACTGCACGCTGGTGATCGAGCGGATGCCCGGCCGGGTGGCGGCGGTCCAGCGCCACCCCGCGGAGGCGCCGCCCCGGGCGGACATCCGGGCCGCACTGGGCGCGATCTGCCGGCTCAACGCGTGGCGGCCCCCGGCCGGCACCTTCGACGCCCCGGTCGACTACCCGGCCCGGATCGCCCGGTACCACGAGCTGGGTCTGCTCACCGACCGCGACATGGGTGACCTGCAGAAGCTGCTGCACGGCATCGCGGTCGCGGCCGGCCGCCAGGGGATGGGCCAGTTCTGCCACGGCGACGCCCTGCTCTCGAACATCCTGCTGTCCCCGGCCGGTCCAGTGCTGGTGGACTGGGAGCACGCGGGCTGGTACCTGCCGGGGTACGACCTGGCCACGCTCTGGTCGGTTCTCGGCGACGCCCCGGTGGCGCGCCGTCAGATCAGCCAGATCGCCCAGTCGGCGGGGCCCGCGTCCCGGGACGCCTTCCTGGTGAACCTGATGCTGGTCCTCACCCGGGAGATCCGGACCTACGAGACCGCCGTGCAGCGTTCGATGCACGACGCGACCCCGGCGGCACCGGGTACGGCCCACCCGGGCGCCGCGCCGACCGGCGAGGAACAGCGGCTGCTGCTCCGGCGGCTGCACGACGACTGCCAGATGGCCCGCCGGGCCGTACGCGCGGCGGTCGGCACTCGCTGACGGGGAAGAGGATCCGCGGTGCGCTCAGGGCAACTGCGCACCGCGGATCCTCGTATGTCCGGGGATCCCTCCGCGGGTGCCGCGGACACCCACTGGTGTACTCCACTGACGCCCCGCAGGCCCGCGGGGCGCCACCGCGAAACTCCCACGATCATCGCATGACATGGGAATTCCGGTCTCTCTGGGCATGATTGACGGATCGTCGGCAAGCCGGTACCACTGAGCCACGCTCAGCCCCGCACGCCCCGTCGCGCTCCATCGCCCCAGGAGGCTGCATTGCGAGGATCCGTCACCGAGCCCGCGCCCCCGCGCAGTGGCAGACGTACGCGCAGGACGGCCGGGGCCGTCGCCGCCGCGGCGCTGCTGCTGCCGCTGCTGGGTGCGGCACCGCCCCCGGACACGAGCGAGTCGTCCGCCGGACTGCTCCAGCGGACGTTCGCGTCCGCCGCCACCGCGTACCACGTGCCGCAGAGCGTGCTGCTCGCCGTCTCCTACCTCCAGTCCCGCTGGGACACGCACGACGGCGCGCCCAGCGTGACCGGCGGCTACGGCCCGATGCACCTCACCGACGCGCACACCGCGCTGGCGACGGCCGGCGAGCACTTCGCCGACGGCACCGAGGACGCCCGCGGCGACAGCGCCCGCCCCGCCCTGCGCCCCAAGGCGCAGGTCCCGCAGAACTCCGCGCTCCCGGCCCGCCTCAGGACCCTGCCGAGGGCCGCCGCGCTGACCGGGATCCCGGCCGAGCGGCTGCGCACCGACGCGGCGGCCAACGTGGCCGGCGGCGCCGCCCTGCTCGCCGCCGCCCAGCGGGACCTGCACCAGCCGCTCAGCGCCGATCCGGCCGCCTGGTACGGCGCGATCGCGAGCTTCTCCGGCGCCGACGACACGGCGACCGCGGCGGCCTACGCCAACGACGTGTTCGACGTCCTCCACACGGGCGAGGAGCGCACCACCGACGCCGGACAGTTCGTCGCCCTCGCCGCCCAGCCGGAGCTGCGGGCCGACACCGCGCAGCTGGAGCTGACCGGGCTGCGCCCGGCGGCGGACGACGGCACGGAGTGCCCGACAACGGTGTCGTGCGAGTGGATCCCCGCGCCCTACGCGCAGTTCGGGGACAACGACTACGGCAACCACGACCTCGCCGACCGGCCGGCCTCGCAGAGCATCAAGTACATCGTCGTCCATGACACCGAGGGCTCCTGGGACACCACCATCGGCCTGGTCCAGGACCCGACCTATGTGTCCTGGAACTACACGATCCGCTCCACCGACGGTCTGATCGCCCAGCACGTCAAGGCGAAGGACGTGGCCTGGCACGCGGGCAACTGGTACATCAACGCCAAGTCGATCGGCATCGAGCACGAGGGCTTCCTCGCCTCGCCGGACGCCTGGTACACGGAGGCGATGTACCGTTCCTCGGCGCGGCTGGTGAAGTACCTCTCCGACCAGTACGGCATCCCGCTGGACCGGCAGCACATCCTCGGCCACGACACCGTACCCGGCCCGACCACGTCCACGATCCCCGGGATGCACACCGACCCCGGCCCCTACTGGGACTGGCGGCACTACTTCGAGCTGCTGGACCACCCCTTCAAGCACAAGGGCAGGAAGCACCGGGTGGTGCCGGGCGGGGTGGTCACGATCCTGCCGGACTACGCCACGAACCAGCCGAGCTACACCGGCTGCGTCACCAAGGGCCAGCCCTGCGCCGCGCACGGGTCCGGCGAGGTACGGCTGTACTCCGACCACGACACGACATCGGCCCTGATCAAGGACATCGGCATGGGCACGACGCCGACGACCGACGTGAACGACCTCTCCTCGCGGGCCTCCACCGGGCAGCAGTACACGGTGGCGGACACCTGGGGGGACTGGACGGCGATCTGGTACCTCGGGCAGAAGGCCTGGTTCGAGAACCCGGCGAGCGCCCCTGCGGCGGTCGGCTCGACGGGGGTCGTGATCACGCCGAAGGCGGGCCTGACCAGCGTCCCGGTGTACGGCCGCGCCTATCCGGAGGCGTCCGCGTACCCCTCCGGAGTACCGGCCCAGTCGATCTCACCGCTGCCGTACACGATCCCGGCGGGCCAGAAGTACGTGGCCGGTGACAAGGTGCCGGGCGAGTACTACTACGCGGTCACCTTCAACACCGACTCGCACAAGGTCGTGGTCGGCAAGGACCTGTACTACGAGATCCAGTACGGCCACCGGGTCGAGTTCGTCCGCGCGGCCGACGTCGACGTGGTGCCGGCCGCGAAAGCCGGACGGCACCACGGCCACGGGAAGTAGCCGGCCTCAGCCCTGCTGGAAAAGCTCCGCCGGGAGCGGCTTCAGCAGGGCGTACAGGTCGTCGGTGATCGGGCGGTCCCAGGCCGCGATGGTCACCAGGACGCCGTCGCTGCGGTCGAACTGGACGCAGGAGATCCGGCTCTCGGAGAGCTTGAGGCGCCGCACGATCAGCAGGTTGTCGCCCTGCAGGACCGGCATGTCCTCGGTGCCGACGACGGTGACGTCCTCGTCGTTCTCCAGTGCGAGGAGGAGCTGGCCGACCTCGAAGGGGATCTCGTCCTCCTCCACCTCGCGGGCCGGGGAGCCCTCGGGGAGGTTGCCGATGATCATCGCGGGGCCGCGGCCACCGAAGAGGTCGTAGCGCAGGAAGACGCCCTGGCAGGTGCCGTCGGGGGCGGGCAGCAGCCCGGCACCGAGATTGCCGGGCCAGTCGCCCGGGTCCATGGCCAGAACGTCGAATTCGGGGCCGGCGGGCGTGGCGCTGCGGCGACGGAGGAACGACATGCGCTCCATGGTACGGGGCCCGGGTTGTGGGGCGGGGATCAGTACGGGGTACGTGGTACGGGTCGGCCGACGTCGGTGCGGCGCGCCGGGTCCGCCGCCGCTCTTGCTCCGCCGCCCTCGGCCCGCGCCCCCTCTCGATCCGCCCCTGGGTTCGCCACCCCTATCGGTCCGCCGACGCCCTCGACCCGCCGCTGCGCCGGGTGCGCCGGGTGCGCCGACATCCTCGATCCGGTGCCGTGCGTGATCCTCGGCAGCCCTCGATTCGCGGCCACTCTGATCTGCCGCCAGTCTTGATCCGCCGCAGCGGTGATCAGCCACGACGGTGGTGTTCGGCGGTGCCGTGCCGGGCGGGGGTGTTCGCCGTGGTGGCTGGCGGTGCTTCGCCGGGTGCCGCGCCGTCGTGGCTTGTCGCGCGGTTCCCCGCGCCCCTGGGTGGGTCGGCGTTGGCGCCCGCTACAGAGCCGCGCTCTCAGCGGTTGCCAACTCGGCCCGTGCCGCGTCCGCCAAGCCGTCGGCTCCGCACTGGTGGGCGGTTTCGAGGCCTCGGCGCAGGTGGGTGGTGTCGTGGAGTTCCGTGCCGAGGGCGACCAGGGCGCAGGCCAGTTCGTAGGCGGCCGGGGAGCGGTCGAGGTAGGTGATCGACTCGCGCAGGTAGGCCAGGCGGGCATCGCCCGAGGAGACCTCGGCCGCTGTGCGCAGGGCCTGGCCGATCGCGGAGGGGGCGCCGAAGCGGCGGGCGCGGGTGAGCGCGTCGAGGGCTGTCGTGAGGGCGCGTTCCGGGGTGTCGTGGGCTTCGGCACGGGCCAGGTGGAGCTGCCAGGGGCACCAGGAGGGGTTGCGGATGCCGCGTGGTTCGAGGCGACGCCCCGCCGCGGAGAGCTCGGCCGCCGCGTCCTTGGTGAGGCCGCGGGCGAGGAGCAGCTCGCCGTAGACCGTCTGGGCGTCGGGGAAGACCACGGCCGCCGGGAAGGGCTCCCGGAAGGCGTGGTCCTCGGCGAGGCGGGTGGCCTCGCCGGTACGACCGCGGGCCAGCAGGGTCTGGATGAGGATGCCGACGGCGTACCAGTGGGCCGGAGTGCCGGGGCCGACGCGTTCGGCGAGGCGCAGGCCGGAGCGGGCGTGCTCCTCGGCCTCGGCGAGCCGGCCACGGCGGTAGCGGACGTAGCCGAGGAGGGTGTACGCGAAGGAGAGGTGGGCGCCGCGCCAGCCCTGGCGTTCGAAGTCGGCGATCCCGGCGGCGAAGAGTTCCTCGGTGCGCTCGGGCCGGTCGGCGTACATGAAGGCGAGGGCGACGAGGACGGGGACCTCGAACCCGCGGTCGGCCTCCGCCCAGCCGAGGCCGCCGGCCAGGGCGCGCTCGGCGTGGTGGAGGGCGACGTCGGCGGGTTCGCCGCGCTGGACGGCGTCCCAGGTGCGCAGCCCGATGACGTAGCGCTCGGTGAGGTCACGGCCCTGGAGGCGGTCGGCGAGCCGGGTCAGGCGGCGGGACCGGGACGGATGGTCGGGCTCGTCGGCGCGGAAGGCGTCCCACATGAACTGTTCGGAGAGCATGCGGAGCCGGACGCGGGCGTCGCCGGTGACGTGGATCTCGCGGGCGAGGGTCTCGGAGGCCTCGGCGAGGCGGTCGCTGTGGGCGAGGACCTGCGAGAGGCGGTAGACGATGTGGTGGCGCAGGGCGGGCTCGGCGATGGGTTCCTGGAGGGCCGCGCGCAGGTGGTTGACGGTGGTGGCGGGCTCGGTGAGGAGGGAGGCGCTGCCCAGTTCGTGGAGGACGGCGGCGCGCAGCTTGGCGGGCGGGGGTTCGCGCAGCGCGCGGGCGAGGTAGGCGCGGGCGGTGTCGGGGGCGCCGGCCCGGAGGGTCTCGCCGGCGGCGGCGCGCAGTTGCCGGACGACCCAGGTGTCGCCCTCGGGGTGGGTCTCCAGGAGGTGGCGGGCGGCGGCGGTGGCGCCCTGGCCGTCGTCGGTGACGCACCAGGCGGCCTGGCCGTGCAGGGCGACCCGGGTGGCGGGTGGGATGGCCCGGTAGACGGCGGTGGCGATCAGCGGGTGGACGAACTCCAGGGTCTCGGCGCCGGTGAGGACGCGGGCGCCGCGCAGGGCGTCGGCCGCGTCGGCGGCCTCCTCGTGGCCGAGGCCGGCGACGGCGGCGGCGAGCGCGGGATGGATCTCGGTGCCGAGAACGGCGCAGGCCCAGGAGAACCGGACGGCGGAGGGGCCCAGGCGTTCGAGGCGGGCGATCAGCCCGCTGCCCTTGACGGCGGCGGCGAGGTCGCGCAGCAGGGGTGCACCGGCCTCGGTGGGGTCCAGGCCCCGGTCGTGGACCTTGGCGGTCAGTTCGACGGCCTCGAAGGGGTTGCCCGCGGTGACGGCCCAGCACTCGTGGCAGAAGGCGTCGTCGGCGTGGTCGCCGAGGCTCTCGCGGACCAGGCCGGCCACGGCGTCCGCGCTGAGCGGTTCGAGGCCGTGCGGGCGACCCCCGGCCCGTCCGGGCAGGCCGCGGAACGCGTCGGCGTGCCCGGGGAGTTCGTCGGGCCGGTACGCGACGACGACGAGCAGCGGAAGTTGCTCGGCCCGCGGTGCGAACGCGGCGAGCCAGCCGAGGGATTCGGGGTCGGCCCAGTGGGCGTCGTCGAGGACGAGGACCACCGGGGCCTGGCGCACGGCGAGGTGGGTGAGGACCCAGTCGAGGCCGTCGCGCAGGCCCTGCTGGTCGGGCGGGGCGCCCTCGGTCGGGGCGCACAGGCCGAGGGCGGGACCGACGATGTCGTACCAACTGCCCAGCGAGGCGCGGAGTTCGGCCTCCGGTGCCCCGGCGAGGCGGGGTTGCAGGAGCTGGCGGGCGACGTGGAAGGCGACGCGCTGTTCCTGGTCGCCGCCGCGCGCGGAGAGCACGGTGCAGCCCTGGGCAGCGGCGCGGCGGCGAACCTCGGCGAGCAGCGTGGTCTTGCCGATGCCGGCCCGGCCGGCGAAGGCGAGCAGTGCGCCGAGCGGCCGGTCGCCCGGCGCCGCGCCGTCCGTGCGCAGGCCGGTGAGTTCGGCCAACGCCTCGTCGACGGCAGCGAGTTCGCTGTCACGCTCGTAGAGCGTCCGTCGGTTCCTCAGGACCCGCTGTCCCATGACCACCCCCCGCCACGGTGTTGCGCGAGCGCGGGGAGCGGGCGCGCACCGTGGCTTGCAGGCAGCTCAGCGTACGCTTCACGGCGGTGATCCGCTCTCTACTGACGGTAACTGGGCGAAGGGGCTTGACATCACTGCTGCGGCGGCGAAGGCGGGACCACCGCGATCGGGGCAGCCGCGTGCAGCAGTACGGCGTGAGTGACGGAGCCCATCATGCGGGCCGGGGCGAGCAGCCGCCGGCGGTGGCGGCCGACGACGACCAGTGCGGCGTCCTTGGAGGCGGACACCAGCAGGCCCGCCGCGTCGCCGGGCAGCGCGAGGACGTCGGCGCGCAGGTTCGGGCGGTCCTTGAGGTGCGGGGCGAGGAAGCCCTCGGCGAGGGTGCGGGTCTCCTGCTCGACCTCGTCCTGGTCGACGGCCGGCGGGACGAGTTCCCCGGCCGCGAACCAGCTCTGCACCGGCCACGGGTAGGCGGCGACCACCTGGAGCCGGGCGCCGCGCCGGGCGGCCTCCGCGAAGGCGAAGGCTAGGGTGGCGTCGTCGGGGCTGTCCACGTCCAGGCCGACGACGACCCGCGGGCCGGGCTCGGCGGGCAGTTCCTCGTGCACCTCACGGCCGGGCCGGGGCACGACGACCACCGGGCAGGCGGCGTCGCGGGCGGCGGCCATGCCGTTGGAGCCGAGCAGCAGGCCGGCGAAGCCGCCGCGGCCCCGCGAGCCGAGCACCAACAGCTGGGCGTCGGCGCCCAGTTCGGGCAGCAGCGCGCTCGGCGCACCCTCCAGGGCGACGTATTCGACGGTCAGTCCGACGGCGCCGCTGCGCAGCCGGTCGCGGACCTCGTCGAGCACGGGGTCGCCGCCCTCGTCCGGCTCCCCGGCGACCAGGACGTCGGGCTGCCCCCAGGCGGCGTACTGGCGGACATGAACCACCCGCAGCGGTGCGTCCCGCTGCCGGGCCGCCTGTACCGCCCAGTCCAGGGCCCGCAGGCTGTCGCCCGAACCGTCCGCCGCGGCGATGACCGGCGCAGCGCTCATCGTTCCTCACCTCCGGAATACGACCTTCCCCGTCCGGGGCCAGCCTGTCTCAGGCGGCGGCCCCGGAAGGGCGCTGCTGGTCACGTGTCCGGAAATCCTTGCGGAACACCCCCCGGTTCACCTCTCTGCCACGGCGGCGAAGCCGGGGGGAGGCGCTCAGGTGAGGTCGAACTCGCCCTCCCGGGCCCCCGACACGAAGGCACCCCATTCGGCGGGGGTGAAGATCAGGGAAGGGCTCTGCGGGCTGCCGCTGTTGCGCATCGCGATGAATCCCTCGACAAAGGCGATCTGGACATCCCCCAGGCCCCGGCTGCTGGACTGCCAATCGGCCCCGCTGAGGTCCAGCTTCGGCTTCTCCCAGCCCAGTACCGGCTGCTGCTGGATGGTGCTCTCGGCCACGTCCGTGCTCCTCCCGAATTCGTCGTCCGCGGCCAGCCTAGCTTTCGGTTCCGGCACTCAACAGGCCACGTGAACGGGTCCTTTCAGTTGTCGGGGGCGGCGGCGCCGACGAGCCACATGGAGAAGAACTGGGAGCCGCCGCCGTAGGCGTGCCCGAGCACCTTGCGGGCGCCGTCCACCTGGTGTTCTCCGGCCTGGCCGCGTACCTGGAGGGCGGCCTCGGCGAACCGGATCATCCCGGAGGCACCGATCGGATTGGTGGAGAGCACTCCGCCCGACATGTTGACGGGGAGGTCACCGTCGAGTTCGGTGACACCCGATTCGGTGAGTTTCCAGCCCTCGCCCTCCTCGGCGAAGCCGAGGTTCTCCAGCCACATGGGCTCGTACCAGGAGAACGGCACGTACATCTCGACGGCGTCGATGTCGCGGCGCGGGTCGGCGATGCCCGCCTGCCGGTAGACGTCGGCGGCGCAGTCCTTGCCTGCCTGCGGCGACACCGCGTCCTTGCCGGCGAACAGGGTGGGCTCGCTGCGCATGGCGCCGCCGAGCATCCAGGCCGGCGGCTTCGCGGAGCGGGCGGCTCCGGCGCGGTCGGTGAGGACCATGGCGCAGGCGCCGTCGGAGGAGGGGCAGGTCTCCGAGTAGCGGATGGGGTCCCACAGCATGGGGGACGCCTGGACCTTCTCCAGGGTGATGTCGTGCTCGTGGAGGTGGGCGTAGGGGTTCTTGAGCGCGTTGCGCCGGTCCTTGTAGGCGACCAGCGAGCCGACGGTGTCCGGGGCGCCGCTGCGCCGCATGTAGGCCCGCACATGGGGGGCGAAGAAGCCGCCCGCGCCGGCCAGCAGCGGCTGCTGGAAGGGGATCGGCAGGGAGAGCCCCCACATGGCGTTGGACTCGGACTGCTTTTCGAAGGCGAGGGTCAGCACGGTGGAGTGGACGCGGGCGGCGACGAGGTTGGCCGCGACGAGCGCGGTCGAGCCGCCCACCGACCCCGCGGTGTGGACCCGCAACATGGGTTTGCCGACCGCCCCCAGCGCGTCCGCCAGGTAGAGCTCCGGCATCATCACGCCCTCGAAGAAGTCGGGCGCCTTGCCGATGACGACCGCGTCGACGTCGGCCCAGTCCAACTCGGCGTCGTCGAGGGCGCGTCGCGCGGCCTCGCGGACGAGCCCGGCGATCGACACGTCCCGCCGGGCCGCCACGTGCTTGGTCTGGCCGATCCCTGTGACGGCCACGGGCTCCTTGCTCATCGCGGATCCCCTTCGAGTACGGCGACCAGGTTCTGCTGCAGGCAGGGCCCGGAGGTGGCGTGGGCGAGGGCGCGGTCGGACTCGCCGCGGTGGATGCGGGCGGCGGCCTCGCCGATGCGGATCAGTCCGGCGGCCATGATCGGGTTGGCGGCGAGGGCTCCGCCGGACGGGTTCACGCGCACGTCGTCGCCGAGCCGCAGCGCCTTGCGCAGTACGACCTCCTGCGAGCTGAACGGCGCGTGCAGCTCGGCGGTGTCCACGGGTCGTTCGAAGGCACCGGCCCGCTCGGCGGCGAGCCGCGCGGACGGCGAGTCGGTCAGGTCGCGGACGCCCAGGCTGTGCGCCTCGATGCGGTGGTCGATGCCCCGGATCCAGGCGGGCCGCTCGCACAGTTCCCGGGCCCGCTCCCCTGCCGCGAGGATCACGGCGGCGGCGCCGTCGCCGATCGGCGGGCAGTCGCCGGTGCGCAGCGGCCGTACGAGGTAGTCCCCCTGCGGCACGGAACCCCGGAGCTGCGCATGGGAGTTGGCTTCCGCCGCCGTCCTGCTCCGGGCGCCGACGGCGGCCAGCGCGGGCTCGTCGGTCTCCCCCGCGTCGATGAGTGCCTGGGCCTGGAGGGCGGCGAGCGCGACGGAGTCCGGCCAGAGGGGGGCCACGTAGTAGGGGTCGAGCTGCCGGGTCAGCACGTCCCGCACCGAGCCGGGCGAGGACTTGCCGTAGGAGTAGACGAGCGCGGTGTCCGCGTCCCCGGTGAGCAGCTTCGTCCAGGCCTCGTACAGGGCCCAGGCGCCGTCCATCTCGACGTGCGACTCGGAGATCGGCGGCCAGGCGCCGACGCCGTCGAGGGCGAGGGTGAAGGAGAAGGCCCGTCCTGCCAGGTAGTCGCTGGAGCCGGAGCAGGTGAAGCCGATGTCGGCGGTCTTCAGCCCGGTCTGCCCGACCACGTCGTGCAGCACCGGCATGAGCATCTCGACCTCGGAGAGGTCCTCGCTGGTGCGGCGGTGGTCGGTCTGCGCGAAGGCGACCAGTGCTATGTCACGCATCACAGCAGCTCCTTGTACGTGTCGTAGTCCGCGTCGGGCTCGCCGGTGGGCCGGTAGTGGTCGGGGAATCGGGCCCCCTCGGTCCACACCGGTTCGACCCTGAGTCCCATCCGCACCTGGTCGTAGGGGATCCCGCCGATGCGGCCGTGCAGGGCGAGGCCGGCGCCGTCGAGGGCGATGTGGGCGTAGACGTACGGCACCTCGATGTCGAGGTTCTTCGCCTTGATGTTGACGATGCAGAAGGTGGTGACCGTGCCGCCGGGACCCACCTCGACCTGTTCCGATGTGGCCACCCCGCAGGTGGGGCACGCACCCCTCGGCGGGATGTACACCTTCCGGCAGGAGGGGCAGCGCTCGCCGAAGGTGCGCCGGGAGGAGAGCGCCTCGATGTAGGCGGACTGGGCCCGGCCGGGCGAGTAGGTGTAGTCGAGGCGGGCATGGGCGACGATGCCGTGGACGGCGTCCTCGAACTCGCCGCCGTGCCCGCCGGGTTCGACCGCCTCCCCGTCGTACGGCTCGAAGCAGGCGATGTCGGTGATGGCGCCGGACCGTTCCTCGGCCCAGCGGACACGGACCCGCATGCCCGTGCGCACGGCCTCGGGGCCGGAGACGTCCAGGGCGTGCAGCAGGGCGGTGTCGGCGCCGTCGAGCCGGACCAGCACCCAGGCGAAGGGGGTGCCGAGGGGCTGGCCGCGACGGGGTTCGTGGTTCCAGGCCCAGGTGGTGACGGTACCGGTGGGGGCGACCTCGACGAGGTCACGGATCTCGTCGGCGGTGACGGGGTCGTACTCGACGGGCGGAACGAGCGTGCGCCCGTCGGCGGCCTTCACCCCGAGGACGACCCGCTCCCGCAACCCGGTGAGAAACGCACTCTGCACAGGCCCGAGAGACCGGGTGAAGGGAAACTCGACGACGAGGGGAGCTCTGAGAACTTCGGGCATCGGCGCTGCCTCCTTGAGAAGGTCAGTGGATAGCGCCCCGTCAGGGGCGCGGGGAACTGCGCGACCAGCCCCCACCGGCCCGCGCCTTCCGAACCGGCCCAGGCCTGCACAGCACTACGCACGCTTGTAGGCAGGCACCCGCTTCTCCGCGAACGCACGAGCCCCTTCCTTGGCGTCGGAAGTGTCGAAGATCGGCCACCCCCGCTTCAGCTCCGCAGCCAGCCCGTCCGCCTCCGTCATCTCCGCGGTCTCGTACACCGACGCCTTGACCGCCTCGACCGCCAACGGCCCGCACGCGTTGATCTGCTCGGCGATCTCCAGCGCCTTCTCCAGCGCCGAGCCGTCCGGCACGACATGCCCGACGAGCCCGATGTCCGCCGCCTCCCGGGCGCTGTACGGCCGCCCGGTGAGCAGCATCTCCAGCGCGTGGGTGCGCGGAATCTGCCGCTGGAGCCGTACCGTCGAGCCGCCGATCGGGAAGAGCCCCCGCCGGACCTCGAAGAGCCCGAACGTCGCGGACTCGCCCGCGACCCGGATGTCGGTGCCCTGGAGGATCTCCGTGCCGCCCGCGACGCAGTACCCCTCGACGGCGGCGATCACCGGTTTGCGCGGGCGATGGTGGCGGAGCATCGCCTTCCAGTGCAGGTCGGGGTCGGCCTTCAGCCGGTCGCGCAGGTGCTCGCCCGCCATGCCCTGTCCGGCCAGCGCCTTGAGGTCCATCCCGGCACAGAAGGCACCCCCGGCCCCGGTGAGCACGATCGAGCGGACGCCGTCGTCCGCGTCGGCCTCGATCCAGCCGTCGTACAGACCGACGAGCATGGAGATCGAGAGCGCGTTCTTCGCCTCGGGCCTGTTGAGCGTGAGCACCAGTGTGGCGCCCTCGCGCCGCACGGTGAGGTGTTCCGTCCCACCCATGGACCGTCTCCCCTCTGAAAGAACGAGAACAGGTTGCAGTAGGCCGGGAGGCACTTCAAGGGTTTTCTGACAGACAGTCAGATTTCTTCGCGTGAACCCTTCACACTTGCCGCGCCCTTTGCTCTGATGACCGGCGAACGGACAGGTGCGCCTTTCTTCGTCACGGTTGCCGGGGTCAGGAGGAGCGGTGGAGTACAACCTTGCCGATCTGTTCGAGTCGGTCGTCGACGTGGCCTCGGACCGCGAGGCGCTCGTGTACGTCGACCACCCCGGCACGGGCGCGGAACGCCGGCTGACCTACGCCGAGCTGGACGCCGCCGCCAACCGCATCGGCCATCACCTGATCGACAGCGGGATCCGCCCCGGGGAGCATCTCGGCCTGCACCTCTACAACGGGATCGAGTACCTCCAGACCGTGTTCGGGTGCATGAAGGCGCGGGTCGTGCCGGTCAACGTCAACTACCGTTACGTCGAGGACGAGTTGGTGTACCTCTACCGGGACGCCGACCTGGTCGCGCTGGTCTTCGACGCGGAGTTCGACGACCGGGTGGCGGCGGCGCTGCCCAGGACGCCGAAGCTGCGGCACCTGGTGCGCGTGGGCGAGCCGACGTCGGAGCTCAAGGCCCTGCCCTTCGCGGAGGCCGAGGCCGCCGGGTCGCCGGGTCGGGGGTTCCCGGCGCGCTCGGGTGACGACCAGTTCATCATCTACACCGGTGGCACCACGGGCATGCCCAAGGGGGTGATGTGGCGTCAGGAGGACCTGTTCTTCGCCGGGTTGGGCGGCGGGGCGCCGACCGGTGAGCCGGTGAAGCGGCCGGAGGAGCTGGCCGAGCGGGTGGCGGCCGGCGGAACCGGGATCACCTTCTTCCCCACTCCCCCGCTGATGCACGGCACGTCGACCCTCACCTCCCTCATCGGCTTCAACTTCGGTCAGCGGGTGGTGATCCACCGCAAGTTCGTGCCCGAGGAGGTGCTGCGGACCATCGCGCGGGAGAAGGTCACCAGCATGTCGCTGGTCGGCGACGCGATGCTGCGCCCGCTGATCGACGCGCTCAACGGGCCGATGAAGGGCACCGACTGCTCCGCGCTGTTCAGCGTCTCCTCCTCCGGTGCGATCCTCTCCGAGACCGTGCGCAGGCTGTTCACCGAACTGGTCCCGAACGCCGTGCTGCTGAACAACTTCGGGTCCTCCGAGTCCGGTTTCAACGGCACCGCGACCGACGACTCCGGGGCCGGCAGCGGCTTCCGCGTCCGCGTCAACTCCCGTACGCAGGTGGTCGATCCGGCGACCCACGAGCCGGTGGCGGTGGGCGAGATCGGGCGGGTCGCGCAGAGCGGGCACGTACCGCTCGGCTACTACAACGACCCCGCGAAAACCGCCGAGACGTTCTTCGAGAAGGACGGCCGCAGGTGGGTGCTCCTCGGTGACATGGCGACGGTCGACGAGGACGGCGTCGTCACCGTGCTCGGCCGGGGCTCGCAGTGCATCAACACCGGGGGCGAGAAGGTGTACCCGGAGGAGGTCGAACAGGCCCTCAAATCCCACCCGGACGTGTACGACGCGCTCGTCGCCGGGGTGCCCGACGCCAAGTGGGGCAACCATGTCGCGGCCGTGGTGCAGCTGCGCGCGGGCGCCGAGCAGCCCTCCCTCGCGGACATCCAGACCCACTGCCGCAGCCGGCTGGCCGGGTACAAGGTCCCCCGCCAGCTGGTGATCGCCGAGGCCATCCAGCGGTCCCCGAGCGGCAAGGCGGACTACCGGTGGGCGCGGGAGACGGCGGTGGCCGCCGACCGGTAGACCGTGCGGGTGCGCCACCCCCGCGGGGTGGCGCACGGGCCGTACGCTGTGCGCACGATCAGTTGTCGATCATGCACACGGTGTCACAGCCGCCGCACGGAAGGACCTCCGGTGTCGCACCCCACGCCCGCCCGGCCGCCGGAGACCGCGCCCGCGCCGGCGGATCCCGGCACGGACGAGGGCTGCCGCCGGAGGCAGCCACGCACCGCCCGGGGCATCGCGGTGGGAACGACCGCGGCCTCCGCCCTCCTGCTGCCGGCCGCGCTGCTGCTGCCGAACCGGCTGGACCTGCTCACGCCGACGGCGTTCCTGCGCCTCCCGGTCGAGGGGATCGTGCTCGCGGCCGTGCTGCTGGCCCTGCCCGGCCGGGCGCGGCGCGTCACGGCGGTGGCGGCGGGCGCGTCGGTGGGGCTGCTGACGCTGGTGAAGTGCCTGGACATGGGTTTCTACTCGGTGCTTGAACGGCCGTTCGACCTGGTGCTCGACTGGGTCCTGCTGGACGACGCGGCGGACTACGTGCGGGAGTCGTTCGGCCGGACCAGTGAACTGCTCGCGATCTCCGGGGCCGTGCTCCTCGCCGCGACCGTGCCGGCCGTGACCGCCCTCGCCCTGCTGCGGGTCGCCGAGCGGATGGCGCGCAGGCGCCCGCAGGCCGTCCGTACGGCCCTGGTCCTGGCCGTCGCCTGGGTCACCTGTGCCACCTTCGGTCTCCGGGCCGGCGGCGCGCCCGTCGCCTCGTCGCTCGACGCGCAGCTGGTGGACGACCGGGTGCGGGCGGTCCGCGCCGGTCTCGCGGACGCGCGGGTCTTCGCGGCGGAGGCAGCCGTCGACGCCTTCGGGAACACGCCGCCGGACCGGCTGCTGACGGGCCTGCGCGGCAAGGACGTGCTGTTCACGTTCGTCGAGAGCTACGGCCGTACGGCGATCGAGGATCCGGCGATGGCCCGTCAGGTCGGCGCGGTCCTGAAGGAGGGCACCGCCACGCTCCGGGCGGCCGGTTTCGAGGCGCGCAGCGGCTGGCTGCGGTCCCCGGTGCTCGGGGCGGGCAGCTGGATGTGCCATGCCACGCTGCTGTCCGGGCTGTGGATCGACAACCAGCAGCGGTACCGCGATCTCGTCTCGGGCGACCGGACGACCCTCAACGAGTACTTCCGCAGGACCGGCGCCTGGCGCACGGTCGGTGTCGTGCCGGGGGTCCGCAGGGCCTGGCCGGAGGCCCGGTTCTTCGGCCTCGACCGCGCCTACGACGCCACGCACCTCGGCTACCGCGGCCCGTATTTCAGCTGGACGCCGGTCCCCGACCAGTTCACGCTGGAGGCCTTCGACCGCCTGGAGTACGGGAAGCCGAACCGGCGTCCGATGATGGCGGAGATCATCCTCGCCTCCAGCCACCAGCCCTGGGCGCCCCTCCCCCGCATGATCGACTGGACCGACCTCGGCGACGGCTCGGTCTTCGGTCCGATGCGGAAGGCGGGCAAGGACCCGGCGGAGGTCTGGAAGGACCCGGAGAGCGTGCGGACCGAGTACCGGGTCTCGATCGAGTACTCGCTGCGCAGCCTGTTCGGGTTCATGGGGCGCCACGCGCGCCGGGACACGATCCTGGTCTTCCTCGGCGACCACCAGCCCCGCCCGGAGGTCGTCGCAGGCAGCCCGCGCCGGGATGTGCCGGTCACGATCGTCGCCCACGACCCGGCGGTCCTGGACCGGGTCGCCGGCTGGGACTGGACGCCGGGCCTGAAGCCCGCCGCGGACGCGCCGATCTGGGCGATGGACAAGTTCCGCGACCGTTTCCTCACGGCGTTCGGGCCGCGGGACCCGAGCGCGGCTCAGGCGTCCAGGAAGCCGACGGTACGGCGGACGAACCACTCGGGGTCGTCGAGCCAGGGATAGTGGCCGGCGCCGGGCTGCACGACGACCTCCGCGTGCGGGAAGGCATCGGCGACGCGCCCGGCCAGGGCGGGGCTGGGACCGCCGTCGAGTTCCCCGGCGTACACCAGGACGGGGGCGGCGAGGGCGCGCAGGGCGGCCCGGGTGACGTCCGGGGTGAAGGCGCCCTCGGCGAAGCAGCGGTCGCCCGCCTCGAAGTTGCTCTGCTGCTCGGTGGCGGCGACATGGGCCCGGGCGGCGGCGTCCCAGCGGCCGTGGAAGAAGGGCATGAACACCACGTCGAACTCCCCGGAGCCGGTCAGCCACGCCTCCAGCGCGGGGAACGCCTCCGCGAACCAGGGCTCTCCCGCCCGCAGCCGGGCCGCCGCCAGCCGGTCCTCGGGGGTGGCGTGCAGGCCGAGGGCCGAGGAGTTGCCGGTGATCAGCGCGAGCCGCCGCACCCGGTGCGGATGGGCCGCCGCGTACAGGGTCGCCAGGGCGGCGCCCGCCGAGTGCGCCAGTACGTCCATGTGGTCGAGACCCATGTGGGCCCGCAACATCTCCACGTCGTCGACCAGTCGGTCGCAGCGGTACGACGCCGGGTCGGCGGGCACCGCGGAGTCGCCGGTTCCGCGCAGGTCGAGGAGGATCAGCCGGCGGTGGGCGGTGAGCCCGCCGAGGTCACCCAGATAGACGGAGGCCCGCATGGGGCCGCCCGGCAGTACGACGAGCGGTTCGCCCTCCCCTCTGACGTGGTAGGCGAGGCGGGTCCCGTCGGCTGCGGCGAAAGTGGGCATGGCGCTGATCCTCGGGGACGGCGCCGCGGTGCCGCAACGGGTTTCTGCGGCCGGCCCCCGGTGTCAGGCAGCCGGGACCGGCTTGCTCACCCGGAACGCGAACTGGCCGCAGAACGTGAGCTTGCGGAGGTTCACCAGGGCCGCCTCCCGCTTGCTGCCGCGGGCCCAGGCGTCGATCTCCGTGTTGAGCGGCGACTCCGTCTGCCAGAAGCGGCCGTACTCCTTCTTCCGCGAGGCATGGTAGGTGCGCATGATCAGTGTCACGCCGTCGAGCGAGGGCCGGATCTCCTCCAGGGCGAGCCCGGCCTCCTCGACCAGCACCCGGAATCCGTAGGGCGTGTAGTTCCACAGGCTGAAGGAGTGGTACGGCTCGAACTGCGAGGTGCTGCCGATGAACAGGCCGCCCGGGCGCAGCACCCTGCCCACCTCGGCGAGCAGTTCCCTGGGCCTGGCCACGTGTTCGAAGACCTGGTGGGAGTAGACGAGCGGGACCGCGCCGGAGCGGAACGGCAGGTTGACGCCGTCGAAGTACACGACGCTGTCGCCCCCGGGCCTGCGCTGGGCGGCCTCCGGCGAGTCGCGGATGTCGACTCCCACCCAGCGGACGCGGGAGTCGTGCTTGCGGAAGAGCTCCGCCGACGTGCCCCGCCCGCACCCGAGGTCGACCACCCGGTCCGGTGCCCGCGGCGAGCTCATGGCTTCGTCGAGGTAGTAGCGGGAGGTGACCTGACGGGCGTGGTCGTCAGGGATGCAGTCGTGCATGAGTTCCCACAGGGTCGACATGTCCCCACGCTACGGACGTGCCGTTCTTCTAGGCCACATCCAGGCGGGGGTTCGGGACCGCGGTCATCCCTTGGGGCGAACGGGACTGGGCGGACGGCGGCACGAGGCGGCCGACGCCGGACAGGTCGCGGGCGGTCACGCTGTTGCGGTCGGCGACGGTCCGGCCGAGTGCGTGGTACGGCCAGAGTCCCCCGGCCTGCCGGCGGCTGCGCTCGTTCCACTCCAGGGCCTCGGCGGCGCGTGCCCGGAAGAAGTTGAGCGCGTAGCCGCCGCTGTGGATCCGCAGCAGGAAGAAACCGCCGGGGTACTCCTTGGCGGCACCGACCTCCAGCTGGGTCACCCGCGGGGCGAGGGGCACACGGGTGCGCTTGTTGCGGTGGGTGTGGCCCACATGGTGGAGGAACACACCCGGGGCGGTGGCGTAGGCCCGGAGGATCGCGCGGGCCTGGCGGCGGCCGAGGCGCTGCGCCGGGCTCACCGGGAAGAGGCCCTCCCGGACGGTCAGCGGGTGGTGGCCGAAGACGACGGTGGGCTGTTCCCGGTGGGCGCGCAACCGGCGCCGGAACCAGGAGAGCTGCTCGGCGCCGAGGCCGCCCGCGTCACCGCCGTTGCCGCGCTTGTCGTAGGTGTCGAGGCCGATGATCCGCAGTCCGGCCACGTCGTGCTCGAACCAGCCGGGCCCGTCCGGTGTGCCGAACTCGCGTTGGAAGGCGTCGCCGTCGGTCGCGGCGCGGTCGTGGTTGCCCCGGACGACGAAGTAGTCCCGCCGGTGGGCGCCGAAGCCGTCGAGGATCCGTCTGGCCTCCGCCAGGTCGCGCGGTCCGCCGCCTGCGGAGATGTCACCGGCGGCCAGCAGCAGCTGGGCGCCGCGGCTGCGGGCCTCGTCCACCACGGCGCGGCTCATCAGTTCGGGGTAGGGGGTCTGTCCCGTCCGCTGCCCCACTCCGCGCAGGAAGGGGACGCCGGCCACGAGGCCGGCGACGGTCTCGCCGATGTGCAGGTCGTTGCAGAGGGCGACGGAGAACAGGTGGTGGCCGGGCGGGGGCTGCGGGGTGGTGAAGGAGTAGGGGCCGCCGGGCGTGCCGAGGCCGTGGCGGGAGGTGCCGGCCGCGTTGCCGCGGACCAGGTGCAGCGCGGTGGGTGTGGCGGGCACGCCCCGGGAACGGGCCTGGTAGTAGTAGGTCTGGCCCGGCTCCAGGCCGGTGAGTTCGACGTGGTGGTGCGCGGTGGGCCGGTCCTCGCCGGCGGTGCGGTTGAGGCGGGCCGGGTGGGTGCCGTAGACGACCTCGCCCTCGGTGACGGCGGGCAGCATCCGGCCGGTGCCGTCGTCGGTGCCGGGCAGGGCGGTGTGCCAGGTGATGACGGCGCGGTCCTCGGTGAGGGTGACGAGTTCGAGGTGGACGGCGGCGAGGGAGCGGGGGTGACGGGGACGGGGGGCGGCGGCGGAGCGGAGCAGGGCGGGTGCGAGGAGGTAGCCGGAGCGCAGCAGCTCGCAGGGGCCGGGGATGCCCGCGAGTGCGCCGAGGGGGACGGGGAGGCAGCAGCGCATGTCGGTTGTGTGCTCGCCGGCGGTGAACGGCGGACGTGGTGTCGGAAGCCGCACAAGGTATGGAACCAGACTTCTTGGGTCCGTACGGGGCGTTGTGTCGACGCTCACGTGCCGGGCCGCGCAGGAGCCGCCGCCCGGTCCTCAGGAGGCGGGGCCGAACCGGTCCCGCAGTTCCCGCTTCAGGATCTTTCCGCTGGCGTTGCGGGGGAGCGCGTCCACGAAGAGGATCCGCTTGGGTGCCTTGAAGGCGGGGAGCTTCTCCTTCACGTGGGCGATCAGCCCGGCCTCGTCGACTTCGCCGCGCGCGACGACGACCGCGGTGACCGCCTCGATCCACCGCTCGTCGGGCAGGCCGATCACGGCGGCCTCGGCGACCGCCTCGTGGGTGTACAGGGCGTCCTCGACCTGGCGCGAAGCGACCAGCACGCCACCGGAGTTGATGACGTCCTTCACCCGGTCGACGATCGTGTAGTAGCCGTCGGCGTCGCGCACCGCGAGGTCGCCGGAGCGGAACCAGCCGTCCCGGAAGGCCTGTTCGGTCTCCTCGGGCTTGTCCCAGTAGCCCTCGCACAGCTGCGGTGAGCGGTAGACGATCTCGCCGGGGGTGCCGTCGGGCACGTCGGCGCCGTCCTCGTCCACCACCCGTGCCTCGACGAACAGGACCGTGCGACCGCAGGAGTCGAGCCGCCCCTTGTGCTCCTCGGGGGCGAGCACGGTGGCCAGCGGTCCGATCTCGCTCTGCCCGAAGCAGTTGAACAGGGCGAGTTTCGGCAGCCGTTCACGCAGTCGCTCCAGGACGGGGACCGGCATGATCGAGGCCCCGTAGTAGGCCTTGCGCAGTCCGCCGAGGTCGCGGGTGGCGAAGTCGGGCCGGTTGGCGAGTCCGATCCACACGGTGGGCGGCGCGAACAGGCTGTCGACGTCTCCGGCCTCGACGAGGTCGAAGAGGGTGTCGCCGTCCGGCCCGTCGAGGATGACGTTGGTGGCGCCCACCGCCAGGTAGGGCAGCAGGAACACGTGCATCTGGGCGGAGTGGTAGAGCGGCAGCGCGTGTGCGGGGCGGTCCCCGGCGCTCAGGTCGAGGGCGGCGATCGCGCTCAGGTACTCGTGCACCAGCGCCCGGTGGGTCATCATCGCGCCCTTGGGCAGCGCCGTGGTCCCGGAGGTGTAGAGCAGCTGCACCAGGTCCTCGGTGCGTGGTTCGGGCCCGTCGTACGGCGTCGCGTCGGCGAGCCGGGCGAGCAGCGAACCGTCGGCGTCCCGCAGCGGCAGCGTCGGTACGCCGTCGGGGAGCCGGTCGGTGAGGGCGGGGTCGGCGAGGACCAGGGAGCTGCCCGACTGGCCGACGATGTAGGCGAGGTCGTCGCCGGTCAGGTTCTGGTTGACCGGGACGTGGACCAGGCCGGCGCGGGCGCAGGCGAGGAAGGCGATCAGGTAGGCGTCGGAGTTGTGTCCGTAGGTGCCGACCCGGTCGCCGCGGTCGAGGCCCTGGCCGAGCAGGACGTTCGCCGCGCGTGAGACGGCGTCGTCGAGTTCCCCGTACGTCCACCGTCGCTCGCCGTACCGCACCGCCACCCGTGCGGGGGTGCGGCGGGCGCTGCGCCGCAGCACCCCGTCGACCGTGCTGCCCTGTCCCTGCGTCATGACTCATGATCCTCGGGCCGTCGCCCGGGCAGGTCAAGCGAACGCGAAGGGCGACGCCGAAACCCTCCGGGTCCGGCCGGGAGGGAACCGCACGGGAGTGACGGAAAGAATCACCATCGATGCATCTTGCATCAAGAGGCGTTCACCGATTGGGCATCTTGCTTCAACGTGCCCCTGTGCGCCCCTTTGGAGAAAGGTTTCCGGAAACCCGCACATGATTGAACTGGGCAGGACTTGTCTCGGACTGTCAGCCTCGAAGCAGGTTCGCTCATTTCACGCGTTGCACTGGGCAGGAGGTTTCCATGAACGGTGCTGTGCCCGAACAAAAACGGACATGGACAGCAGGTACTGCTCCCGGCATATTCCCACTCCTCGGTCACGGTATCGCTTTATACCGTCGCCCGCTGGCGTTTCTCAATTCTTTGCCCGCGCACGGGGATCTGGTCGAGATACGGCTGGGCCCCCGGCGCGCCTGGATGGTGTGCCACCCGGAGCTGGCCCACGAGGTGCTCATGGACCCGCACACCTTCGACAAAGGGGGCCCGCTCTACGACAGGCTGGGCAGGCTCATGGGCGACGGACTGGTCACCTGCCGTCAGTCCGCGCACCGGGACAAACGCAGGCTGTTGCAGCCGGCCTTCCGTCCGTCCCACGCCGCCGCGTACACGGAACTCGTCGCCGAGGAGGCCGAGTCGGTGTGCGAGGGGTGGCAGGCGGGCCAAGCGGTTCCCGTCACCGAGGCGATGACGACCCTCACGACCCGCGTCATCAGCCGGGTCCTGCTCTCCGACTCGCTGGACGACTCGACCGCCGCCCAGGTGCGGGACTGTCTCGCCGACGTCGTCCGCGGTCTCTTCGTCCGCACGGTCGTGCCGGTCGACGCGCTGTTCCGGCTCCCGACCCCGGCCAACCGCCGCTACCGGCGGGCGCTCGCCCGCCTGCACGCCGTCATCGACGCGGTGATCGCCGAACGCCGCCGGGGCATCCCGCGAGACGACGTCCTGGGAACGCTGCTGGCGGCCCCCCACGGCCACGGCGCGGAACCCGCCCGCACCGACCAGGAGGTCCACGACCACCTGATCACCCTGCTGCTCACGGGCGCCGAGACCTCGGCCCTGTCCCTGGCCGCGGCCTTCAGCCTGCTGGCCCGCCATCCCGAGGCCGAACGGCGTCTGCACACCGAGCTGGACACCGTCCTGCCCGGCGGTCGCCGACCCCGCCCCGACGACCTGCAGCACCTCGTCCGGACCCGGTGCGTCGTCTCCGAGACCCTGCGCCACTCGTCCCCCGGCTGGCTCTTCACCCGCGTCGCCACCCGGGAGACGGAACTCGCGGGACGCCGGCTGCCCGCCGGAGCCACCGTGCTCTACAGCCCCTACCTCCTGCACCACGACCCGTCCTCGTTCCCCGACCCCGAACGCTTCGACCCCGACCGCTGGCTGCCGGGGCGGCCCACCGCCGGCCAGCGGCGCGCGATGATGCCGTTCTCCGCGGGCAACCGCAAATGCCTCGGCGACGAGTTCGCCATGGTGGAGATCACCGTCGCGCTCGCGACCATCGCCGGCCGGGTGCGGCTGCGCCATCTGCCCTCGTACACGGCACGGGCACCGCGCCCCGCGATCACACTGGGGCCGCGCTCCCTGGTCATGCTCTGCGAGACACGCCCGCCCGGGCCGCCGGAGGCCTCGTCGTCCCGCGCCCCGCTCCCGCGCCGCGCGGTCTGCCCCCGCCAGGCACCGGACTCCCGATCGGCAGGTGACCACAGTGTCGGCAACGCATGAGGAGGTCGCGGTCGGCGTACCGGACGGAACCCGCGCCGCCAACCTCGGAGACCTGATCGACGCCCACCTCCATATGCCCTTCCCGTTCCGGCGCAACCCCCATGAAGCCGAAGCCGCGGTCGGCGTCGGCGCGTGGCTGCGCGCGCGGGGGCTGACGGACGAGCCGGGCGTGGCGAAGATGATCGCCCGCACGCGCCCCGCCGAACTCGCGTCCTACATCAGCGCCGACGTGGATTCCGGCCTGCTCCAGATCGTGGCCAACCAGATCGCCTACCAGTTCGTCTTCGACGACCAGGCCGAGGACGTCGGGCAGCGCTCGCCCGGCCTGCTGCTGCCGATGCTGTTCGAGAGCATCGCGGTCCTGCGCGACGAACGGCCCCCCAGCACTCCCCTCGGCGCGGCCCTGGCCGATCTCCACCGACAGGTCCGGGAACGGTGTACTCCCGCGCAGGCCGCACGGTGGGCCTGGAAGAGCCGCGAATACGTGCACGGCCTGTTGTACGAAGCGGTGGCCCAGGCCCAGCCCTACCTTCTGCGGGCCGGAGACTGCACCTCCATACGGTCCCTGATCGCGGGAGTCGAACCGTTCCACCCGCTGTGCGAGGCCGCTCAGCCCGACGAACTGTCCGCCGCCGAACTCCACCATCCCGTCGTACGGCGACTGGCCCGGCTCTCGGCCGACGCGGCGGTGTGGATACCGGACCTGTTCTCCTCGGTGAAGGAACAGCGGGCCGGCGGAATGATCAACCTGGCCCTCGCCCACCAGCGCGAGAACGGGTGTTCCCTGCAGGCCGCCGTCGTCCTCGCCATCCGGCAGATCAACAGCACGATCGAGGAGTTCCAGGAGCTCTACGCCGGGGTCGAACCGGAACTCAGCACCGCGGGGGTGGGTTACGTGGAAGGCATGACCGGCTGGATCCGCGGGTGTTACCACTGGTCCCGGACCGTACCGCGGTACGCGGATGTGGCGTCGGTGCCCGTCGTGCAGTAGGTGCACCTGCCGCGGTCCGGCGACCGCCCCTCAGGAAGGAGGCGATCAGGGTCCCCTACCCGGAAGACGGACATTATCCCTTCTACAGTTCATGATTCACCCGATAGTACTCAGTCCGGTCGGGCCGCACCGCGACAAGGCGTACGCTCGGCTGTCCCCGGGCCGAACGAAAGAAAGCGGTACGGCATATGGCAATGGAGCCGCGGCAATCGGTCTTGGATCAGCAGACCTTGATCGAGCGCCGACGGGAACTTCAGGCCCTCGACGCGGCGTTCCGGGAATTGCGGCGCACATCGAGCGGAGTACCGCGAGCACGGCACAAGGGATTGCTGGCCTTCACGGGGCGGGCCGGACTGGGCAAGACGGCCCTCATGGCGGAAGCACGCGCGAAAGCCGCGGCGGGCGGATTCACCGTGCTGTCCGGCAGGGGCGGCGAAGCGGAACAGGGTTCGGCCTTCCGCGTCGTACGGCAGCTGATGCAGCCCCCGCTGGCGCGGATGGAGGAGGCCGAACTCCGCGCCTTTCTGGGAAGTTGGTACGACACCGTCGCCGCCGTGCTCGGTCTGGAAGCAAGGGGGTCCGCTCCCGCTCCGGACCCCACCGGGGTCCGTGAGGGTCTGGACTGGGTCATGACGCGGCTCACGGTGAAGAAGGCACCCGTGGTCATCCTCCTCGACGACCTGCACTGGGCGGACCCCGAGTCCCTGAAGTGGCTCACCTCGTTCGTACCCCGGGTCGACGACCTCCCGCTGCTGCTCGTGGTCGCCTACCGGCCCGACGAACTGCCGCCCGAGGGAGGCGAACTGCGCACCCTCGTGGGACATCACGGGGACCGCCCGCACGAGCTCGAACTGCTCACCGCCGAGGGGGTGGCCAGGATCGTCAGGGCCGAAGTCGGTGACGTGGCCAAGGACGAGTTCTGCAAGGAATGCTGGTCCGCCACCGGCGGGAGCCCCTTCGAGACGGTGGAGCTCGCCATCAAGCTCGCCGAGCAGAGGGTGGGCGGTACCGAGGACGACCTGCTCGCGATGCGTGAGCTCGCCGCGGAGATCAAGGGCCCGGGGCTGATCGAGCGGCTGAAGCGGCTCGGCACGGCGACGGTCCGGTTCGCGCACGCCGCGGCCGTGCTGGGTTCGCCCTTCTCCCCACAGCTCGCCGCCACCATCGCGGTGCTCGGCGACGAGGAGGCGAACGAGGCGGTCCACAAGCTGCGAGCGGCCCGGATCCTGTCCTACGGACGCGAACTCGACGGCTCCCTCGAGTTCGTGCATCCCCTGATCGCCACGACGATCTACCGGTCCATCCGCCCGCAGGCCATCCGGGTCGGCATGCACAACGCCGCCGCGGAGGCCGTCCTCGCCGCCGGGCACGGCCCCACCGCCGCCGCCCGGCACCTGCTGGAGGTGCCCTGCGAAGGCAGTCCGGAAGCGGTGGCGTGTCTCCGCGAGGCCGCTCGCGTGTACCTGCGCGCCGGGGCCACCGAGGCCGCCCGGCGCCTGCTGACCCGTGCGCTGCGGGAGCCGCCGCTGCCCGAGGACCGGGCCGCGGTCCTCCACGAACTCGCCTGCTCCACCTTCCTGATCGAGCCCACGGCCACCGTCCGGCACCTGCGCCAGGCGCTGGCGCAGTCCGACGTCGACCCCGATCTGCGCGCCTCGATCGTCTTCCGGCTCGCGCAGGCTCTGGCGCACACCGACCAGCTGGCCGAGGCCGTGAGCGTGGCCACCGAGGAGGCGCGGCAGGCCACCAGTCCCCGCGTCAAACTGCGCATGCAGGCCGATCAGTTCGTCTGGGGCATGTTCCAGGCCGACGACCACGACTCGCCCGCTCGCTCCCGGACCCTGGCACGGCTGGCCGAGCAGTTGCCCGGCCGCAGTCTGGAGGAGCGCTACATCCTGGGGCTGCGGGCCTGGGACGCCGTCCTGCGCGGCGAGCCGCGGCGGAGCAGCCTCGGCCATGCCGAGAAGGCCCTGGACGGCGGCATGAGCTGGACCGACGAGAACCGGGGTTTCGAGGTCCCCGCTTCGGTCGCCCTGGTCTACATGTACGCCGACCAGCCCCGAAGGGCCGAGGAGTTGTTCAGCAAGGGCATCGCGGAGTGCGTGGCCATGGGCTGGCGCGGCTCCCACCTGGCGCTCGGCCAGACCCTCGCCGGTTACATCCGCTACCGCCGCGGATGCCTCGCCGAGGCCGAGGAACTGGTACGGGGAGGTCTGCTGATCGCCGACAAGGTGGAGGGGGCCGTGCCGGCGCAGTGGTTCGCCGTGGGCATCCTCATCCAGACGCTGCTGGCCCGTGGGCGGGTCGCAGAAGCGCGGGCGCTCGCCGACGAGCACCGCTTCGGCGCGACGGCTCCCAACGCCGTCATCTACCCCGACCCCCGCACCGTCCACGCCGAACTCCTCCTCGCCGAGGGCCGGCACGCCGAGGCGGCGCGGTTGGCGGCCTCGGTCGGACAGTGGCTGGACGCGCGGGGCTGGCGGAATCCGGCCTGGTGTCCGTGGCAGCTGCGGCTCGCGACCGCGCTCGCGCCCACCGCTCCCGAGGAGGCGGTGGGGCATGCCGAGGAAGCCGTGCGCCGGGCCCGGGAGTTCGGTGCCGCCTCGGCCGTCGGGCAGGCCCTGTACACGCTGGCCGAGGTGACCTGCGGGCCGGCGGCGGTCGACCTGTACGCGCAGGCCGTCGAGCAGCTGGAACAGTCGCCGGCCGCCTACGAACTCGCCCGCGCCCAGATCGGCCACGGCGCCGCGCTGTCCCTGGGCGGCCGACTCCAGGAGGCCGCCGACCGGCTCTACCAGGGGCTGGAGGGAGCCGTCCACTGCGGGGCCGAGGCGCTCGCCGCCCGGGCCCGGGAGGAGCTGTCGGCGGCCGGGCTGCGGCCGTTGCCGTTGCGCTACGCGCAGGTGGACACGCTCACCGCGCCGGAACTGCGGACCGCCGAACTGACCGTCCGGGGACACTCGGCGGGTGTGGTCGCCAAGGAGTTGCACCTCACCGAACAGGGCGTGCGGCAGCTGCTGTCCCGGGTCTACCGCAAGCTCGGCACCGATGCGGCCGGCCTCGGCGGGTTCCTGGAGGTCAGGCAGCGTCCGCGCCCCTGACGTGCCGGACCGCCGGACCGCCGGGTCCCGGTCGGTCACACCGGCCTGGTGCGCCCCTCCCAGTAGGGGTCCCGCAGCCGCCGCTTGTACAGCTTGCCGTTGGGGTCGCGGGGCATCTCGGCGATGAAGTCGAGGGTCTTGGGGCACTTGTAGCCGGCGAGCTGTCCGGCACAGTGGGCGAGCAGGTCGGCGGCGAGGTCCGGGCCGGGCTCGTGTCCGGGGGCGGGTTCGACGACGGCCTTGACCTCCTCGCCCCAGTCGTCGTGCGGGATGCCGAAGGCGGCGGCGTCGGCGACGGCCGGGTGGGACAGGAGCACGGACTCGATCTCGGCGGGGTAGATGTTGACCCCGCCCGAGATGATCATGTCGATCTTGCGGTCGCGGAGGAACAGGTATCCGTCCTCGTCGAGGTAGCCGAGGTCGCCGACGGTGAAGAAGTCGCCGATGCGGTTCTTCTCGGTCTTGGCCCGGTCCTTGTGGTAGGCGAAGCCGCCGGTGTTCATCTTCATGTAGACGGTGCCGAGTTCGCCGGGCGGGAGCCGGTTGCCGTCGTCGTCGAAGACCGCGAGTTCGCTGATGGGCCACGCCTTGCCGACCGTACCGGGCTTCTTCAGCCAGTCCTCGGCGGTGGCGAAGGCGCCGCCGCCCTCGCTGGCCGCGTAGTACTCCTCCACACAGGGGCCCCACCAGTCGAGCATGGCCCGCTTGACGTGGTCCGGGCAGGGGGCGGCGCCGTGGATGGCGTGCCGCATGGAGGAGACGTCGTGTTGTGCCCGCACATCCTCGGGGAGGGCGAGCAGGCGGTGGAACTGGGTCGGGACCATATGGGTGTGGGTGCACTTGTGTGTGTCGATCAGGCGGAGCATCTCCTCGGGGATCCACTTGTCCATGAGGACCAGGCGGTGACCTATGTGGAGGGACGCGCCCGCGAACTGCAGTACGGCCGTGTGGTAGAGCGGCGAGCAGACCAGGTGGACGTTGTCGTCGAAGGGGCGGATGCCGAAGATGCCGAGGAAGCCACCGAGGTAGGCCTCCTCGGGGAGCTTGCCGGGCAGCGGGCGGCGGATGCCGCGGGGGCGGCCCGTCGTACCGGAGGTGTAGTTCATGACCCAGCCGAGTTCGCGGTCCGCGGGCGCCGACTCCGGCTGTCCGTCGAGGAGTTCGGCGTACGGCCGGAAGCCCTCGATCTCGCCGACCGCGTACCGGTGGGTGGCGGGGAGGCCGGCCTCGTCGGCGGCGTGCCGTGCCGGGCCGGCGAACCGCTCGTGGGCGAGGAGCACCTTGGCGCCGGAGTCGGCGACGATCCAGCCGATCTCCGGGCCGACGAAGTGGTGGTTGACCGGGACGAGATAGAGGCCGGCCTGGGTGGCGGCGAGGTAGGCGGTGAAGAACTCGGGCCCGTTGGGCAGGACGACCGCGAAGGCGTCGCCGCGCTCCAGGCCAGCGGCCCGGAGTCCGTGGACGAGTTGGTTGACGGCCGCGTGCAGGCGGCCGGCGGTCCATTCCTCGCCGTCGGGTGCGACGAGCACCTTGCGGTCGGGATCGCTCGTGGCCTGGGCCCAGAACCCGGTGGGGGGCGTGCTGGTCACTTGCCGCTCCTTCCGGCGATGCGGTTGATGCGGTCGACGGTCTGTTCGAAGCCCCGGGTGAGGTCGTCGAAGACGGCCTGGACGCTGCGTTCGGCGGTCATGCGGCCGACGATCTGGCCGACGGGGGTGCCGAGCAGGGGCTCGACCTCGTACTTCTGGATGCGGGTCAGTGCCTCGGCGACGAGCAGGCCCTGGAGGGGCATGGGGAGGGTGCCGGGGCCGTTCGCGTCGTCCCAGGCGTCGGTCCACTCGGTGCGCAACTGGCGGGCCGGTTTGCCGGTCAGGGCGCGGGAGCGCACGGTGTCGCCGGAGCCGGCGGCGAGCAGTTTGCGGGTCACGGCGGGCGAGGAGAGGTCCGCCTCGGTGACGGTCAGCCACATGGAGCCCAGCCACACTCCCTGAGCGCCGAGGCTGAGCGCGGCGGCCACCTGCCGGCCGCTGCCGATCCCGCCCGCCGCCAGGACGGGCAGTGGCGCGACGGCGTCGACGACCTCCGGGGTGAGGACCATGGTGGCGATCTCGCCGGTGTGGCCGCCGGCCTCGTAGCCCTGGGCCACGACGATGTCGATGCCCGCCTCCCTGTGCTTGACCGCGTGCCGGGCGCTGCCGGCGAGCGCGGCGACGAGGACGTCCTGGTCGTGGGCGCGGTCGACGACGTCGGCGGGCGGGGAGCCGAGGGCGTTGGCGAGGAGCCGGATCGGGTAGTCGAAGGCGACGTCGAGCTGGGTGCGGGCGACCTGTTCCATCCATCCGGTGATGCGCCAGCCGGACGCCTCGCCGTCGGCCAGTTCGGGCACGCCGTACTTGGCGAGGGTGTCCCTGACGAACTGCCGGTGCCCCTCCGGGATCATCGCCTCGACGTCGGCCTCGGTGACGCCTTCCACCTTCTTGGCGGGCATCACGACGTCGAGGCCGTAGGGCTTGCCGTCGACGTGTGCCTCGATCCAGTCGAGGTCGCGCTTGAGGTCGTCGGGGGCGGTGTAGCGGACCGCGCCGAGCACTCCGAAGCCGCCGGCCCGGCTGATGGCCGCGGCCACGGCGGGAAACGGCGTGAAGCCGAAGACGGCGTGCTCGACTCCCAGGGTCTTGCTCAGCTCCGTCTGCATGGGCGCAGGATGCCGCAGTCACGCGGACGACGGAAGAGGTTTTCTGATGCTCCGTCAGATTCTTTGAAGGTACCCCGGTCGGCCGCGTCCCGGTCGGCGGTGTCCCGGTCGGCGGTCAGTCGTTCCGCTGTTCCAGGACCGCCATCGCCGCGTTGTGCCCCGGTACCCCGCTCACCCCTCCCCCGCGGACCGCGCCCGCCCCGCACAGCAGGACGTTGGCGTGCCGGGTCTCCACGCCCCAGCGGCCGGTGCCGTCCTGGGCGTAGGGCCAGGAGAGGTCGCGGTGGAAGATGTTGCCGCCGGGCAGGCGCAGGTCCCGTTCGAGGTCGAGGGGGGTCTTCGCCTCGATGCAGGGGCGGCCGTCGGCGTCGAGGGCCAGGCAGTCGGCGATCGGCTCGGCGAGGTGGGCGTCGAGCTGGGCGAGGGTCGACTTGAGGAGTTCGTCGCGTACCGCGTCGTTGTCGGCGGCGAAGAGCCGGGCCGGGGTGTGCAGGCCGAAGAGGGTGAGTGTCTGGTAGCCGCGGTCGGCCAGGTCGCGGCCGAGGATGGTGGGGTCGGTCAGGGAGTGGCAGTAGATCTCCGAGGGCGGGGCGGCGGGGAGCAGGCCGGCCGCCGCCTGGGCGTGCGCGGCGGCGAGCTGCCCGTAGCCCTCGGCGATGTGGAAGGTGCCGGAGAACGCCTCGCGCGGGTCGACGGCGGTGTCGCGCAGCCTGGGCAGCCGCTTGAGCAGCATGTTCACCTTGAGCTGGGCGCCCTCGGCGGGCTCCGGGGCGGGATCGCCGGTGAGGGCGGCGAGCTCCTGCGGGGAGGCGCCCACCAGGACGTGCCGGGCGACCGCCACGCCCTCCCCGTCGGCGGTGCGGTAGGCGACCTCCGCGGTCCGGCCGTCCGTCTCGATCCGTACCGCCTCGTGTCCGGTGGCGAGCACCGCGCCGGCCGAGCGCGCGGCGGTGGCCAGTGCGTCGGTGAGGGCGCCCATGCCGCCGACCGGTACGTCCCAGGCGCCGGTGCCGCCGCCGATGACGTGGTAGAGGAAGCAGCGGTTCTGGCGCAGCGAGGCGTCGTGGGCGTCGGCGAAGGTGCCGATCAGCGCGTCCGTGAGGACGACGCCGCGCACCAGGTCGTCGGCGAAGTTCTCCTCGATCGCGACCCCGACCGGCTCCTCGAACAGGGCCCGCCAGGCCGCCTCGTCGTCGATCCGGCGGCGGAGTTCCTCGCGTGCGGGCAGCGGTTCGGTGAGCGTCGGGAAGACGCGTTCGGCGACCCGGCCGGTCATGGCGTAGAACCGCTGCCAGGCCTGGTACTCCGTCTTGCCCCCGGTGAGCCGTTCGAACGCCTCGCGGATGCGGCGCTCGCCGCCGCCGACCAGCAGTCCGGTGGGCCGGCCGTCGCGTTCCACGGGCGTGTACGAGGAGATGGTGCGGCCACGGACCCGGAAGTCCAGGCCGAGGTCGCGGACGATCTTCCTCGGCAACAGGCTGACGAGGTACGAGTAGCGGGAGAGCCGCGCGTCGACGCCGGCGAAGGGGCGGGTGGAGACCGCGGCGCCGCCGGTGCGGCCGAGTCGCTCCAGCACCAGGACGGTGCGGCCGGCCCGGGCCAGGTAGGCCGCCGCGACGAGGCCGTTGTGGCCGCCGCCGACGATGACGGCGTCGTAGCTCCGGGTTGCTTCGGTGGCAGGGGGCATGGTTCTTCGTAACACATGATGATCTAGGCGGGTAAGAGGCATGCCGGTTCGCTCCGCGGGATGGGCCGGTTTCGACCTGCGGGTCGCGGGTGGCTGGTCGCGCAGTTCCCCGCGCCCCTTTCGGGGCGCTTCACGGACGGCGTTGCTGCCGCAGCACCGCCACTCTCCGGTACAGCTCCACCGCCTCGGGGCCTCGGCCCAGTTGTTCCAGGCAGTGGGCCTCGTCGTTGCGGCTGGCGAGGGTGTCGGGATGGTCCGGGCCGAGGACTCGTTCCCGGGCGCTCGCCACCTTCCTGTACTCCGTCAGCGCGTCCGGCCAGCGGCCCAGCCAGCCGAGGCTCACCGCGACCTCGCGGCGGCTGACCAGGGTGTCGAGGTGATCCGGGCCCAGGATCCGGTCGCGGATCGCGCAGACGTCGCGGGACTCGGCCAGGGCCTCCTCCCAGCGGCCGAGGCGGCCGAGGTTGACGCCGAGGCCGTGGCGGGCGCGCAGGGTCTCGGGGTGGGCGGGGCCCTGGACGCGGGTGCGGTCGTCGATCAGGGCGCGGTAGAGGGTGAGCGCGTCGGCGCTGCGGCCCAGGCGGCCCAGGCTGATGCCGACCTCGTAGCGGGCGGCGAGCGTGTCGGGGTGGTCGGCGCCGAGGGCACGGGCGCGGGCCTCGGCGACCTCGCGGTAGGTCTGCAGGGCCTCCTCCCAGCGGCCCAACTGGCCGAGCGCGTAGGCGACTTCGTATCGGGTGACCAGGGTGTCGGGGTGGACCGGGCCGAGTACCCGGGCGCGGGCCGCGGCCACGTCGTGGGCCATGCGGTACGAGTCCTCCAGGCGGCCCAGCCTGCTGAGGTTGAAGGCGAGGTTGTGGCGGCAGCGCAGGGTGTCGGGATGGTCGGGGCCGGCCAGCCGCTGCCGGGCGGCGAGGACGGTGGTGTACATCTGGTGGGCGTCGAAGTGGCGGCCCAACTGGCCCAGTACGTAGGCGGTTTCCTGGCGGGCGGCGAGGGTGTCCGGGTGGTCGGCGCCCAGGGCGTGCTCCCGGGCGGCGGTGACCTCGGTGTACGCGCGCAGCGCGTCGGCGGCGCGGCCGGTGCGGCTGAGGGTGAAGGCGATCTCGTAGCGGCTGGCGAGGGTGTCGGGGTGGTCGGGGCCGAGCAGACGGGTGCGTTCGGCGGCGACGGCCCGGTGCACCACGCCGGCCTCGGCCCAGCGGCCGAGCCGTCCCAGGCTGAGCCCCGCGTTGTGGCGGCCGGCGAGGGCGGCGAGGGCCGCCGGGGAGGGGGCGGGGTCCGCCGGGGCCGGGGCCTCGGCGCCGGTGGCCGGGCGGGCGATCCACTCGCCGGTGAGCCCGGCGCCGGGGTCGGGCGGGGTGGTGCGCAGGGCGGCGCCGGTCGCCTTGTGGCCGGTGGTCATGGACCGGGTCCAGGACGGCAGCCGGGGTTCGCGGGCGGCCGGTTCCGGGGGCCGGAGCCGGGGCTGCGCGGTGACGACGGTGGGGACGTAGGTGGGTGTCGTCCGCCCTGAGGTGATCCGGCGGCCCAGTTCCCGGGCGTCGTAGGGTCGTTGCTCCGGTCGTTTGGCCAGCAGGTCGAGGACGACCCGCTCGAACCAGCCGGGCAGTTCGGGGCGGTGGGAGCGCGGCGGGGCGGGCGGGGTGTCGCGGTGGCCGACGAGGATCGCCCAGGCGTCGTCGAGGTCGAACGGCGGTGCCCCGGTGGCGATCTCGTAGAGGACGCAGCCCAGTGAGTACAGGTCGCTGCGCTGGTCGACCTCGGTGCCGCCGATCTGCTCCGGGGACATGTAGTGCGGGGTGCCCATGGCGATGCCGGTGCCGGTCAGCCGGGAGGTGAAGCCGATGTCGTGGCCGAGGCGGGCGATGCCGAAGTCGCAGATCTTCACGGTGCCGTCGGTGAGCCGCATGATGTTCGCCGGTTTCAGGTCCCGGTGCACGATGCCCTGCTGGTGGGTGTAGGCGAGGGCGGCGGCGACCTGCTCGGCGATGTCGACGACGTCGCCGACGGGCAGCGGGTGGTGCCGGTCGTCCTCCAGGAGCTGGCTCAGGTTGCGGCCGTCCAGCAGCTCCATCACCAGGTAGAGGATGCCGTCGTACTCGCCGAAGTCGTGGACGACGGTGACCCCGCGGTGCGAGAGCGCGGCGGCGACTCTCGCCTCGCGCCGGAACCGCTCCCGCAGGATGCGGGTGAACGCCTGGTCGTGGTGCGGGCCGAGCGGTTTGAGGCACTTCACGGCGACCTGCCGGCCGAGCGACTCGTCGCGGGCCCGCCACACCTCGCCCATCCCGCCCCGCCCGATCAGATCGAGCAGCCGGTACCTCTCCTGGACAAGCCTGCTGTCGGCCATCGCGCGCCGCCGCCCCCCGTCGCGGTCCGTGACACCCCCCTGCTCGCCCAGTATGGCTGTCTATCGCCCGACTTTGTACGGTGCGGGGCGTGCGCCCGGGCCGAGCCTCTCGATGGCGTCCAGGATGTGTTTCGGCGGGAGTTGCCAGCGCAGACGTGCGGGAACACAGCGCAGCAGGGTGCCGGTGGCGCGCAGCCGGCGAGTGACCACGGCGGGTTCCGGGGCCGGTCTGCCGTACAACTCGTGGGCGTACGGCGGCAGGGAGGCGTACGCGAGGTGGGCCACGCGCCGCCACAGCACCTCGCGCGCCGGTATCAGGAGCGGGTGCGTCGACGGGCGGAGCAGGAACTCGTCCACCGCGCGGGCGTCGGCACCGACGGCGAGCACGGGCCGCACCGACGTGAAGTAGGCGGCCAGTGCCGCCCGGTCGCCGGGTACGGCGTCGGTGACGAGGCCCACCAGGCGGGCGCGGGCGCGCTGTTCGGCGATGTACCGGTCGGCCTGCGCGTCGGTGAGCGGGATGCCGGAGCGGCGGCCGACGTGCAGGTACGAGTCGATCTCGGCGCAGTGCACCCAGAGCAGCAGCTCGGGTTCGTCCACGCCGTACCGTTCGCCGGTGTCGGGGTCGGTGGCGCCCAGCATGCTGTGGATCTTCCGTACCCTGGCTCCGGCCCGCTCGGCGTCCTCGGTGGTGCCGTAGACGGTGGTGCGCACATAGGTCGCGGTCCGCATCAGGCGGCCCCAGGCGTCGCTGCGGAAGTCCGAGTTCTCCATGACGCCGCGCACCGCGCGCGGGTGCAGCGCCTGGAGGTAGAGCGCCCGGATGCCGGCGATCCACATCATGGGGTCGCCGTGCAGGTGCCAGGTCACGGAGTCGGGGGTGAAGAGCCCGGCGTCACCGTCCATACCGGCAGGCTAACGCCGTACCCGTGGCATCCCCAGTCCGATCCAGGAGATGATCTCCCGCTGGATCTCGTTGTTGCCGCCGCCGAAGGTGAAGATGACCGCGGAGCGGTAGCCGCGTTCCAGGTCGCCGTGGAGGACCGCGCCCGCCGAGCCCTCCTTGAGCGGCCCGGCCGCGCCGGCCACCTCCATCAGTGAGGCGTAGGCGTCGCGCCGTGCCTCGGAGCCGTAGACCTTGACGGCGGAGGCGTCCTGCGGGGTGAGGGTGCCCTCCTGGACAGCGCTCACCATCTGCCAGTTGAGGAGCTTCATGGCGTCGAGGCGGGCGTGGGTGCGGGCGAGGTTGCGCCGTACCCAGGGCAGGTCGACGACCCGGCGGCCGTCGGCGAGCTTGGTCTCCATGGCCCAGCGCTGCACGTCGTGCAGGGCGCGGATGGCCATGGTGCCGTGGGCGGCGAGGGTGACGCGCTCGTGGTTGAGCTGGTTGGTGATGAGCCGCCAGCCGCGGTTCTCCTCGCCGACCCGGCGGGCGACGGGGACGCGGATGTTCTCGTAGTAGCTGGCCGTGGTGTCGTGCGAGGCGAGGGTATTGATCAGCGTGCAGGAGTAGCCGGGGTCGGTGGTCGGCACCAGGAGCATGGTGATGCCCTTGTGCGGCGGGGCCTCGGGGTCGGTGCGGGTGGCGAGCCAGACCCAGTCGGCGGTGTCGCCGTTGGTGGTCCAGATCTTCTGGCCGTCGACCACGTACTCGTCGCCGTCGCGCACGGCCCGCGTCTTCAGGGCGGCGAGGTCGGTGCCGGCGTCGGGCTCGCTGTAGCCGATGGCGAAGTCGATCTCGCCGGAGAGGATGCGGGGCAGGAAGTACGCCTTCTGCTCGTCGGTGCCGTACTGCATGATCGTCGGGCCGACGGTGTTCAGCGCCATCAGCGGCAGCGGTACGCCGGCCTGGGCGGCCTCGTCGAAGAAGA
Organism: Streptomyces sp. NPDC048278; assembly: GCF_040652195.1. Taxonomy (NCBI): domain Bacteria; kingdom Bacillati; phylum Actinomycetota; class Actinomycetes; order Kitasatosporales; family Streptomycetaceae; genus Streptomyces; species Streptomyces sp. NPDC048278. The sequence goes on along the minus strand of NZ_JBEZLP010000009.1, from coordinate 270,701 downwards.
TGAACTGTTCCATCGCGGTCAGGCCACGGCCGCCGTACTCCTTGGGCCAGCCCACGCCGAGCCAGCCGTCGGTGCCGAGGCGGCGAACGGTCTCCCGGTAGAAGCGTTTCTGCGCGGCCGGGTCGGCGTAGCGGGCGTAGGCGTTCTCCGGCACCAGGCCGGCGAAGTAGGCGCGCAGTTCGGTGCGCAGCCGCTGCTGCTCGGGCGTGTGGTCGAGGTGCACGGCGCCTCCAGGCTCCCCAAGGGCGGTCCTGACGGCGCACACCGTAGAACGTGTTACAGAAATTGGGAATGGCGGCGGCCCGCCGCGACCGGTGTCAGCTCTCGCCGGGTGCCAGCGGGCTGCCGTGCAGGGAGTCGAGCACCCCCGTGCCGAGGACCTTCAGCAGCGGCTCGGTGAAGACGCCGTCGACCAGGACGAACGCCATCCGGGCCGCCGTGTCCGTGCGGTTCTCCCAGCGGTGGTCGGTGCCGCGCTGGACCACCACGTCCCCGGCGCGCAGCACCCGCTCGGAGTCGTCGAGGACGAGGACGACCTCGCCGGTCAGGACGATGCCGTAGTCCACGGTCTGGGTCCGGTGGGTCGGGGAGACGCAGCCGGGCGGGAACTCGTTGACCCGGATCTTGGTGCCGCCGGGGGCCGGCGGCACGGTCAGGTCGCGCTGCGTGGGTTCGGGCTCGTCCGCCGCGAGGGGTGCCGGTACGGAGTCGGTGTTCCACATCTCGTAGAAGGCGGCACCGTCGGGCGCGGTGCGGATGACGGGCGACTCGCCGTCGGAGAGGAACACGGAGGTGCCCGTCTCGTCGTGACCGGTGACGATCCGGCGGGGCGGCTGGCTCATGACGGAGCTCCTCTGGTCGCACGCGGGCTGCGGGGAACGGCGGTACCCGGCCACGCTAGGCAGCCCGGCGGGACGGCGGAAACGCGTATCGGCGATGCCAGCCATCGGGTCAGCGGTTCGCGGCGGCCCGGCCCGCCTCCGCGCGGATCTCCTTCGGTGCCAGGGCGAGCAGGGTGACCGCGACCGCCAGCAGCACCGCCGCGAACTGGGCCGGCCGGATTCCGATGGTGGCCGCGAGCGGGCCCGCGAGCAGCGCCCCGAGCGGTGTGGCGGCCACCGAGCCGAGCATGTCGTACGAGCCGACCCGGGCGAGCCGGTCCGCCGGGATGGTCCGGGCCATGACCACGTTCCACTGGACCATCATCAGCTCCACCAGGACCCCGGTCCCGAACGAGAACGCGCAGATCAGCCAGAGCGGCAGGAGCAGCGCCAGGGCCAGCGTGGGCGCGGCGACCGCCGCTCCGCACAGGGTGACGAACCGCAGGGGCCGCCGGGTGGTGAAGCGGGTCGCGGCGCAGGCCCCGACGACGAGTCCGAGCGACTCGGCGACCAGGATCTCGCCCCAGGCGGCCGAACCGCCGAGGCTGTCCCGGGCGACCACGGGACCGAGCACGCTGTACCCCCACGCGCAGGCCATGAAGACCAGCGAGTACTGCAGGACGATGACCCACAGCCAGGTGTGGGAGCGGAACTCCCGCCAGCCCTCGCGCGCTTCGCCGAGCAGGCCGGGAGCGGGGCGGAAGGCGTTCGGGGCGGTGCGGATCAGCAGGTTGGGGACGGCCGCGGCGAGCATCGCGGTCGCGTCCGCGGCCAGCGCCCAGCCGGGGCCGAAGGAGGCCACGGCCACCCCGGCGAACGCGCCGCCGCCGACGGTCGCCCCGTTCGTCACCAGTCTGCTGATCGCGTGGGCCCGCTGGAGCTCCGCGTCCGGCACCAGGCGGGGCAGGAGCGCCGTAGAGGCCGGGAGGAACATCGCGAGGGCCGATCCGGTGCCGGCCTCCAGCAGCATGATCTGCCCGATGCCGGGGCGTCCCGTCAGCAGCAGGCAGGCGAGGGTGCCTTCGCAGCACGCGGTGAGCAGGCAGGCCGCGGCGATGACGTACTGGGCGCCGAACCGGTCCGCGAGGACGCCGCTGACCGGCATGAGCAGCAGCGCCGGGAGGATCTGGGCGGCCAGCACGTGCGACAGGTCGGCGACGGAGCCGGTGAGGCCGAGGACGGCGAAGGAGACGGCGACCGTCGAGACGGCCGTCGCGGCGGGGGCGAGCAGCCGGTCGAGGAGCAGCAGGCGGAAGCCGTGCAGATGCCACACGCTCCGCGGCGCGATCAGCTGGACGGACATCACGGCGTGACTCCCCGGGCCCTCAGGCGCCGGTCCGCGGGAAGGCCACGGCGCGGACCGGGGCTCCGGGGCCGCCGCGCAGCGGGACCGGGAAGCGGGGTGGGCGGTCTCATCGTCGTACCCCGGTCAGCGAGTCCGCGAGGTCGGCGATCAGGGTGCCGCCGGTCTCGCGGCCCGGGGCGCGGCGGATGTCCTCGCGGACCTGCGTGAGGCGCCGCCTGCGGCCGTCGTCGGCGAGCAGTTCCCCGATGGTGGCGACCAGGGCGTCGGGGTCGAAGCCGTAGGTGTCCATGCGGACGCCGAACCCGAGGTCGGCGACGCGCTGGGCGTTGTCGTACTGGTCCCGGAAGAGCGGGAGGACGATCATCGGCAGGCCCGCGGCGACGCCCTCGCCCAGGGTGTTGCTGCCGCCGTGGGTGATGAGGAGGTCGCACTCGGGCAGGACGCCGGGCTGCGGCAGGAACGGCTCGCCGTACATGTTCGGGCCGAGGGTGACCTCGTGGTGGCAGGGGCCCATGGAGACGATCGTGCGGTGGCCGGTGCGGGCGACGACGTCCACCAGGTGCTGGAGGAGCCGGGTGTCCAGGGAGCCGAGGGAGCCCAGGGAGAGGTAGAGGACGGGGCCGGTGCCGGGCAGGTGGTCGGCCACGCGGAACGTGCGCTCTCCGGTGCGGACCACGGTGTCGAGGCGGTGCCAGCGGCGGGCGAATTCGGCCGGGCGCGGGTAGTCGAGGGCGCTCGGGTAGGTGTAGAGGTTGAGCCAGGGCGAGTCGTAGGCGAACCGCAGCGGTTCCAGCGGCGGGGCGCCCTGGGCCGTGCAGTAGGCGTCGAACTCGGCGTGCAGGCCGGTGTGCAGGGCCGCGTACTCGGCGCGGAAGGCGTCCCAGCCGGAGCGGTCGCCGAGCGGGTAGCCGGAGAAGGCCGGCGGCAGGTCCGGGTCGGCCAGCTCCAGGGGGTTCGCGGAGATCGACCGCACCCACGGGATGCCGGACGCGGCGACCGAGGGGTCCGCGCCGACGTTGTCCACCACGATCAGGTCGGGCCGTACCTCGTCGATGATGGCGCGCAGCCGGGGGTGGGCGTACTCGGCGGCCCGCGCCAGCTCGGCCCACTGCGGCCGGATCACCGTGCGGAGCTGCTCCAGGGTGGAGCCGCGGAAGTGCACGGCGTTCTCGCGCACCCGGTCGGCCCACATCGCGGGGCCGCCCGCGGCCGGGTCGGCGGGCGGGGGCGAGGCGTCGTACACCTCCTCGTCGAAGCCGTGCGCGACGGCGACCCCGCGGAAGCTGCCGTCCATCGCGAAGACGGGACGCGCGCCGCGGTCGCGGACCACCTCGGCCATCGCCCGCAGCGCGTTGTACGGCCCCCACGCGGCGGCGCCGGGCACGAAGAGGACGCGGGGGGTGTCAGGCACGGGCCGGCCCCCGTCCGGTCGGCGTCGACGCCGAGCTGCCTGCGGCCTCGGTCAACTCCGGCTCGTACAGCGCTGGTTCTCCGGCGGGCACGGTCACCGTGCCGCGGTCGAACCCGTTGCGGTGCGCGCTCATCGGCCGCCTCTCGGTCCGGGATCCGGGCCCGGAAGCGTGCCGCGGCCCTGGCTGACGCCGGTCGACACCGTACGGCCGCACCATGGGGACATTCCCAGATCCCCGAACGAAGACCTGTCGGGCGTCGGGGCGCCGCACCTACCTTCTTGTCCCACGCGATCCGGACGTGCCCGGCCACCGACGAGAGGGAACCCTGCCCGTCATGACCCAGCAATCCCCCGAGACGATCCACGCGCTCGCGTACGGCGCCTACCCGGCGCGCTGTCTGCAGGTCGCGGCCGAGATCGGCGTCGCCGACCTCATCGACGACGAGCCGGTCCCCGTCGGCAAGCTCGCGGCGGCCCGCGGGGCCACTCCCGGCGCGCTCGACCGGGTCCTGCGCCTGCTCACCTCCTTCGGTGTCTTCGAGGAGCGGGACGGCGGCTACGCGCACACCGACGCGTCCCGCGTGCTGCGGGACGACCATCCGATGAGCGCACGCCCGCTGCTCCGGCTGATGGGGCTGCCGTTGCACCTGGACAGCCTCTCGCTGCTCCGGCACACGGTGATGACCGGGGAGCCGGCCATCGAGGTGCTCCGGGCCGGCGGGCTCTGGGGCTATCTGCGGGAGCAGCCCGAGGACGCCGAGATCTTCCACCACGCCATGACCTCGAAGGCGGCGGCGGACGGCCCGGCGGTCGTCGACGCCTACGACTTCACGCCGTTCGGCGTGATCGCCGACATCGGCGGCGGCCGGGGTCACCTGCTGCGGGGCATCCTGGACGCCGTCCCCGACGCCGAGGGAGTCCTGTTCGACCAGCCGGGCGTCATCGAGGCCCTGGGCTTCCCCGACCACCCGCGACTCGCGCTGCGCGCCGGGGACTTCTTCGACGAGGTGCCCGCCGCCGACGCCTACGTCCTGATGCACGTCCTGCACAACTGGGACGACGAACGGGCCGCGCGGATCCTCGCCACGGTACGGAGGTCGGCCGCCCCCGGAGCCGCCCTGCTCGTCATCGAGAACGTGCTGCCCGACGAGCGGCCGGCCCCTGCGGCGCTCACGATGGACGTCATCATGCTCGCCCTCACCCGCGGCCGTGAACGCACGGAGGGCGAGCTGTCCGCGCTCCTCGGCGCCGCCGGTTTCCGGTTCACCGGGATGACGGAGACCTCCGGCACGATGCGCATCGCCGAGGCGCGGGCGGTCTGACCCGCACGACGGCGCCACCCCTGCCGACGGGAGCCCGGCCGGGGTGGCGCTGTCGTACGTGCGGGGCGTCGGCTCCGCTAGGCGGCGGGGCCCAGGATCACGGGCAGTTCGGCGAGGTCGTTGCCGATGAAGGAGTGCTGGGGCTCCAGTTCGTCGGGGGCGATGGAGAGGGCCAGCCGGGGGAAGCGGGCGAACAGGGCCGGCAGGGCGATCTCGGCTTCGAGCCGGCCGAGCGGGGCGCCGACGCAGTAGTGGATGCCGTGGCCGAAGGCCAGGTGCTGCTTGTCGGCGCGGTCGATGTGGAAGGCGGCCGGGTCGTCGTGGATGCCCGGGTCGCGGCCGTGGGCGCCGAAGGCGATGAGGATGGCGTCTCCGGCCCGTAGGGTGACGCCCTCGCCGAGGTCGATGTCCTCGGTGGCGTACCGCAGCGGCAGGTGCATGATCGGCGGGTGCAGCCGCAGCGTCTCGTCGATGACGTCGGCCCAGCGGGCGGGTTCGGCGAGGACGGCGGCGAGCTGGTCGGGGTGGGTGAGGAGTTCGCGTACGGCCGCGTCGATCAGGGAGACGGTGGTCTCGCTGCCGCCGCCGATCATCGCGATCAGGGTGGAGATGAGTTCCGTCTCGCTGAGCCGGTCGCCCTCCTCCTCGTGGGCGGTCAGCAGGACGCTGGTCAGGTCGTCGGCGGGGGCGCCGCGCTTGGTCTCGACGAGGGCCTGCATCGCGCCGTAGAGGTCGTTGGCCACCGCCGCGGAGTGCTCGGGCGTGACGTCGGTGGCGAAGACGTCGCCCATGATGCGGAGCATCTCGGGCCGCTGGTCGGCGGGGACACCGAACAGGTCGCAGATGACCCGGGTGGGCACACCGTGCGCGAACCCGGCGCGCAGGTCGACGCGTCGGTCGGCGCCGCGGGCCGCCAGGTCGTCCAGGAGGTCGGTGACGATCGTCTCGATCGCGGGCCGCAGCTCCTCGATCCTGCGCGGGGTGAAGGCCCTGCCGAGCAGCTGCCTCAGCCGCGCGTGGTCGTCGCCGTCGGAGGTGAACATGCTGATCACGTCCACCCAGGGATAGAGCCACGGTACGGCGCCGGGCCGGTGTCCGGGCCAGGACGTGCGGGCGTCCTTGGAGACGTGCGGGTGGACGAGGAGCTGCTTGGCGACGTCTCCGCGGGTGACCGACCAGGCGACGACGTCCTCGGGCATGCGGACGCGGACGGCGGGGCCTGCGGCACGGAGTTCGTCCGCCTGCTCGTACAGCCGTCTGCCGCCGTCGCTGTCGAGGGTCACGGTCTCGATGGGGATGCCGGTCACGCGGTACCTCCTGGGTGTGGGCCGCGGCGTGGTCGCACGCCGGGTACTGCGGGCGGGAGCGTGCGCGGTGCCGGGCGGGGCGTGCGGCTGAACCGTCTTCCCTCCGGATGGTGAACTGCCTTACCGCGCAGGAGAGTTGGGTGGGCGCAGCGCCACCGTACGGCTGCCCCGCGAGGACAGGCACAGATCCCCGAACGGGGACCTGTCGGCCGGCCCGGCCCTGTTCCTACCTTGGGTGGAGTGCGGACGACGGCTGCCCCGAGGCCGGTCGGCGCGACACGCACTGCGGTGCCGAACCGGCGAGTGGGTCATGGTTGCTGATGGCAGAGTCGTCCCGTCCTTCCCGATGCCCCGGGCCCCCGGACGGCCCTTCGATCCCCCGCCGGGCCTGTACCGGCTGCGGCTCGAGTCGCCCGTGTGCCGGGTGCGGCTGTGGGACGGCAGCGCCGCCCGGCTGCTGACCCGGCACGCGGACCAGCGGGCCGTGCTGCTGGACAGCGAGCGGTTCAGCTCCGACACCGACCTGCCGGGGTTCCCGCATCGCAGCGCGAGTTCGAAGGCGATGCGGTCGCGGGAGCGGGCCTTCATCGACAGGGACGATCCCGATCACGGCAGGATGCGCCGGCTGGTGATCCCGGACTTCGCGGCGCGGCGGGTCGACGCCCTCCAGCCGATGATCCGGCGGGTGGTGGACGAGCGCGTCGACGCGCTGCTCCGCGGACCCGGGCGGTTCGACCTGGTGGCGGACTTCGCCACCCCGGTGACCCTGCTGATGCTCTTCGAGGTCCTCGGGGTCCCGTTCCGGGACCACCCGTTCCTGCGGGACGCGGCGCTGACGATGCAGTCGGCCGGCCATTCGGAGGCGGTGGGCGCCTCGGTCAAGGCCCGGGTCATGACGTATCTGGAGGGGCTGGTCGACGCCAAGGCCGGCTGCCCCGGGGCGGACGTCGCCTCCCGGCTGGTGCACGGCGGCCTGGCCGCCGGGAAGCTGAACCGGGAGGAGACGGTGATGACGCTGATGCTCCTGCTGATCGCCGGGTTCGAGACCACCGAGCAAATGATCGCCCTGGGCACCCTGGCGCTGCTCGAACACCCGGACCAACTGGCCCTGTTGCGGGAGAACGACGACCCGGCCGCGGACACGAGGGCGGCCGACGAACTGCTCCGCTACCTGACGGTCTCTCATTTCGGCCGCCGGCGGGTGGCGTTGACGGACGTGGAGGTCGGCGGTGCGGTGGTGCGGGCCGGTGAGGAGGTCGTCGTGGCCACCAACATCGGGAACCGGGACGAGGAGGTGTTCCCGGACGCGGACCGGCTGGACCTCCGGCGCGACGCCCGCGGTCACCTCTCCTTCGGGTTCGGCCGGCATCTGTGCCTGGGCCACCATCTCGCCCGCACCCAGCTCCGGATCGCCCTCGGCGCCCTGCACCGGCGGCTGCCGTCACTGCGGCTCGCCGTCCCGCGCGACGCGCTGGCGTTCCGCCACGACAAGATGATCTACGGCGTCCACGCGCTGCCGTTGCTCCGCGGCGCACCGGCGTGACCCGTCAGCCGCGCGCCTCCGCTCGTCCGGGGCCGGAGCCGGGGTCCGCTGCGGCGCCGACCTCGCGCCGGGAACGTACCTGGAGCTTGGTGAGGATGTGCGAGACATGGGTCTCCACAGTGCGCCGCGAGAGCAGCAGCCGGGTGGCGATGTCGGGGTTGGACAGGCCCTCGGCGACCAGGTCGGCGACGCGCCGTTCGGTCGCGGTCAGCGCCTCCCAGCCGAACGAGGGCCGCACGTGCGGGGCGCGGCTGCCGGCCCGCACGCCCCAGGGGCGCAGCCGGGCGGCGGCGCGGCGGGCGTCCCAGTCCGCGCCCAGCTCGGCGCAGACCGCGAGGGCCTCGCCGAACGAGGCGCGGGCCGCGTCGAGTTCACCGGACGCGGCCTGGACCACGGCGAGGTCCTCCAGGGCGTTGCCCAGATCCGGCTGCCGGCCGGCGCCCCGGTGGTAGCCGACGGCGGCCAGCAGCCGGGCCGGGTCCTGGTCGAGCAGCCCGGCACACCAGTCGGCGGCGGCGAGAGTCCGTGGCCGTGGCCGGCGGTCGGCGGCCTGCCGGGCGGCGATCCCGGCGGCGCTCGCGGTCTGCCGGTCCTCGGCGGCGAGCGCCAGCCGGACCAGGGCGGGCAGCCACTCCGGGTGGTTCCCGAGGTCGTGTGCGTAGGTCTCGGCCATCAGCCCCATGAGCACCTCAAGGGCCTCGGGCAGCCGGCCCGCCCGTTCGGCGACCAGGCCGCGAGCGAGCAGCAGGTGTCCCGCGGCGACGGGTCCCTGCCCCGGGGTCCGGCCGCCGCCCGGTGCGTCCAGGAATCCGGCCGCCTCCTCCCACTGTCCGCGGCGGGCGCTGATCATCGCTTTCAGGCCCCGGCGGGCCAGCCGCCACAGCGGAGGGAGGTCGGTGACCTCGTCCAGCACCGCCAGCGCGTCGTCCCAGCGGCCGTGCTCGTAGTACCGCTCGGCCCCCTGCACGAGGGTCATCGACAGCCGGGTCGCGCCGACCCGTTCGGCGAGGGTACGGGCCTGGGTGAGCGCCTCCTCCGCCTCCTGGAGGCGGTCGACGCCGTCCAGGTCGGTGGCCCGTTTGCCGAGCAGGATGAGCCGCAGGTCGACGAGGTCCGGGTCGTTGCCGACCTCCGCGAGCGCCTCGGCGTTCAGGGCCAGCGCGCCGGCCTGGTCGCCGTGCCAGCTGCGGATGACGGCGGCGGCGTGCAGGGCGTAGCCGACGGTGGTCGGGTCGCCCAGTTTCCGGCCCTCGTCCAGCGCCTCGGCCATGGCCAGCCGGGCCCGGCCGATCTGCCCGAGGAGCTGCCGGGCCAGCGCCACCAGAGCGAGCAGCCGGGCCCGCCAGACGGGGCTGATCCGGGGGTCGCCGGTGGCGGCGCGCCAGTTGTCCACCACGGCCTCGTAGCGGCCGGTGCGCATCCCGATGGTGCTGAGCAGCCATCTGACCCGGCCGAGCAGCTCGGGGTCGGCGGTCTGCCGCAGTACGGTGCGGGCCAGCTCCTCGGCACGGTCCAGCGGGCCCATGCGGAAGTAGAGCGCGGCCAGCCGGCCGGTGAGCACGGGCAGCCGCGGATCGTCCGGGGCCGCCTGGCGCACGGCGTGCTCCAGGAGTTCCGCGGCGGCGATCGGGGCCCGTACGACCAGTCGCTCCGCGTTGTCCGCGAGCCACTCCCACTCGCGGTCCTCGGCGGTGTCCAGGACCGGGAGGACCAGCTCGGCCACCCGCTCCGCGGGGGCTCCGGAGGCCATCAGTTCCTGTGCCGCGCGCCGCAGGAACGCCGTGCGCAGGGCGGGCGGCATCGCCTCGTACAGGACCTCCCGCAGCAGGCCGTGCCGGAACCGGAGGCGGGACCCGGCGGACTCCAGCACGGCGGCGCCGAGCGCCTCCTCCACCACGGCCAGCAGGGAGCCGGTGCCGCGGCCCACCGCCGCGGCCAGGTCCCGTACCGAGAACTCCGGCCCGAGCAACGACGCGGCGCGCAGCGCCTCCTGGGTGTCGGCGGAGAGGCCGACCATGCGGTCCGCGATCACCTCCCGCAGTTCGGTGAGTTTCTCCACGTCCCGGCCGGCCGACGTCAGCTCCACCCGGCCGTCCGTGGTGCGCAGGGCGCCGACGCGGGCCAGGGCGTCGAGCAACTCCCGTACGTAGAGCGGGTTTCCGGCGGCGGAGCGGAGCCGTTCGGCGAGCACCGGGCCGGGTTCACCGTGCGCCAGCAGCCCGGTCAGCCGGGCCACCTCGACCTCGGGCAGCCGGTCGAGCTCGATCAACTGCCCGCCCCGGGAGCGCAGATCGCGACGCAACGGCTCCAGCTCGGTGTTGCCCGGCACCGGTCGGCAGGTGCCGATGACGAGTAACGGCAGCTGGACGGAGGCCCGGCACAGCCGACGCCACATCAGCAGGCTCGCCTCGTCGGCCCAGTGCAGGTCCTCCACCGCCAGCACCAGCGGGCCGGTCGCACACAACCGGTCGACCAGCACCAGGAGTTGTTCGGTCGCCGCCACCACCGGGTCCCCGGCGAGCAGCCGCATCGTCCAGCCCGCCGCCTGCTGCGGCTGTTCCAGGGCGAGCGCCGCCTCGGCGCGGCGGGGGTCGGGCGAGCCGGGGTCGATCTCCAGGATCCGGGTCATCACGGAGAGCGGCAGCCGTCGGCCGAGTTCGTCGCACTGCCCGGCCGACACCTCGCAGCCGGCCGCACGGGCCTTGGCCAGGGCGTGCGCAAGCAAAGTCGACTTACCGATGCCCGGCTCGCCCTCGATCAGCAGACTCCCGCCGCGACCTGCGGCGACATCGGAGACCAGCCGGTCCAAAGTGGCCTGCTCCGCTTCCCGGCCGATCACCGGATGCAGCTGTTGCCCGAGCATGTTCATGACTCTAGAGCCCTTCTGTGAGATCCCACTCCGTTTCAGATGACGCCTGGGAAAACTGCGGCCCCGGTCACACGGCCGCCCCCGGCTCACTGAGTCGGCCGGTCCCCCGAGCCTCCGGGATCTCAGTGAGGCTCACGGATGTCTCCGTATCGGCGCTGCCGCAGGCTCGTTCCATCGGTCGGCAACAGATGGGGCAGCTCATGACGACGGCACTCGCACCCGAGGCACGGACTTCCGCACCGCAGACGTTCCCCGTCCCGGGGTCCGCGGAGGAGAAGATGCGGATGATCTACGACGTCAACAAGAACTCCCTGATGCGCAGCCTGCTCGGCTGGACCCAGGGTGACCGGCAGACGGCGGAGGACCTGGTCCAGGAGACCATGGTCCGTGCCTGGCGCAATCTGGACATCCTGCCCGCCGACCCGCGGGCGGCGCGGCCCTGGCTGCTGACGGTGTCGCGGCGCCTGGCGATCGACATGCTGCGGGCCCGCTCGTCCCGCCCCACCGAGGTGGAGGACGACCCGCTGGAGTCGATCCCGGTGACGGGTGAACCGCTGGAGCAGGTCCTCGACCGCCAGGTGCTGCGCACCGCGCTCGCCGGGCTCTCCGCCACGCACCGCGCGGTGCTGGCCCAGGTCTACTTCCTGCACCAGCCGGTCCGGCACGCGGCCGAGGTGCTCAACGTCCCCGAGGGCACGGTCAAGTCCCGTACCCACAACGCCCTGCGGGCCCTGCGCGAGGCACTGGGCGACCGCAACGGCGCGACCCTGCGCGCACGGCACGGCCTGCCGGCCCGGGCCCAGCGGCATCCCGGCCGGCGCCCGGCCGCCGTACGGCCGTCCGTCGCCGCGCACTGACCGAGGACGCCGCAACGGCCCCCGCACCGGCCCCTTCCGGCACCGCACTCCCCCGCCGCCCGCACGCGGGCTCCCTCGGGACGGAAGCCGGGCTCCGGACCGCCACCGCCGGGACCACTGGGGTCCCCTCCGCGCCCACCCGTCGCCATGCGGTGCCTGCCGTCCGCCGACCACGCCCACGCCCAAGCCCACGCCCACGCCCACGCCCACGCCCACGCCCACGCCCACGAGAGCGGTCGGCCCCGAGGCCAGGACACAGCCCCGCCCCCGCAGCGCACCGCCGTCAGCGGTCCCGGGCGGCGCCGCCTGTGCGGGCACACACCTCATCTCGTGAAGCGTGCGCCCCGGTGTTTCCCGCCTGGGGCGCAGCCACGTGCCGTCGCACACCAGGCCCCCGCCGACCATGCCGGCGGGGGCCTTCCGCTTTCGCGAGCCCCGTACCGCCATGACGCCTCGGCCTGACCCGCCTTCGCCGACCGAGAGGTCCGCTCCCCGCGGGGCCGCACCGTGTGGCGGGGCCGGGGTGGGGACGCTCGGGCGGTCCGTGATCGGGTGGGCCGCCGGTGGTGCCGCGTCCGGCGGGGTGCGGGGCGCCGGTGGCAGGGGGCGCCCGGCCGTCGCCCGGGACTGTCGCGCCCGCCGGTGCCGGTGCCGGTCCCCGGCCATGGGCACCGGCAGCACGGCGGCCCCCTGCGTCCCCGCCACGGCGACGAGTCGGGCGCTTTCCGGGGGTTCCGGACAGCCCGGCTGCTGCGGGGTGTCGAGGCGGGTGGTCCTGCCGGGGTGTGGCTCGGTGACGGGGGTGACCGGGTCCGGCCGGCCGTGCCGTGCGGGCCGTGTGGTGGGGTCCGCCGAACGGCGGAGCGGCAGGGCGGGTTCGGTCTGCCGTCCGACGGCCGGGGCCGTCGCGTGCGCTGCCATGCGGCGGAGCGTAGCGATCACCCGGGAGGCGGAGGTGCCGCGGAGATGAACGTTTCCCGCTTCCCCTCCGCCCCACCGGGGCCGCTCCTCACGCGTCCAGGGCGACCTGGACCAGGGTCGGCGGCGTCTGGCGGCCGACCAGGACGCCCCGGCCGGCCGGGCGCTGTGCCGCGCGCTCGCTGCCGAGCACCACGCCCTCCCGCGGATCGCCGGACAGGACGAGGCCCGCTGTACCCAACTCCTTCACCCGCGTGAGCAGTTGCTCGGACATCGAGCCGCGGGCCGTGCCGGCGACCCGGCGGGCCACCACCAGGTGCAGGCCGATCTCACGGGCCTGGGGCAGGAAGTCCAGCAGCGGATTGAGCGGTGACGTACGGCCGTTGGCGACCAGGTCGTAGTCGTCGACCACCACGTAGAACTCCGGGCCGGTCCACCAGTCGCGCCTGCGCAGCTGCTCCATGGTCACGTTCGGCGGGGGCAGCCGCTCGGTGAGTTTGGCGACGACCTGCTCGATGTAGACCTGGGCCGCGTTGGCGTCGCCGATGTAGGCACCGATGTACTCCTCGGCCACCGCGCCCATCAGGGCCCGCCGGTAGTCGACGACGACGAAACGCGCTTCGACGGCGGAGCGCCGGGCCGCCAGGCCCTTCATCCAGCCGCGCAGGAACGTGGACTTGCCGCAGCCGGCGTCTCCGAAGACCAGGAAGTGCGGGTCGGCGTCGGTGAGGTCCAGGCGGACCGGGGCCAGGTCGGCCTCGGCGATGCCGATCGGCACGCCCGGGGTGGTGTCGTCCTCCCGGATCCGGTCCGCGAGCTGGGCGGCGGTGAGGCGCTCGGGCAGCATCCGGATCGGCGGGGCCACCGGCCCGGACCAGGAGGCGGTGAGTTTGCCGATCGCCTCCTCCTGGGCCTCCGCGAGGCCGTCGGCGCTGTCCCTGCCGTCGAGCCGGGGAAGGGCGACCTGGAACTGGATGCCGGGCGGCGCCATGCCGCGGCCGGGGGCGGCGAGCCCGAAGGCGCGGGCCGCGCGACGGTTGATCTCCGAGTCGCCCGGGTCGTTGAGGCGCAGTTCCAGTCGGGCCGAGATGGCGTCGCGCAGGGCGGTGCGGATGTCGGCCCAGCGGCCGGCGGCCAGCACCAGGTGGACGGCGACGCCGAGACCGCGGCCCGCGATGTCCAGGACGGCCGCTTCGACGCCCTCCATCTCACCGCGTACCGCACCCCAGTTGTCGATCACGAGGAAGACGTCGGCGGTGCGCATGTCCTTGGGCAGCCGGTCGGAGTTGCGCAGCCGCCGGAACTCGTCGGCGGAGTCGATGCCGAGGTGGCGGAAGACCCGCTCGCGCTCGGCGATCAGCTGCCGGACCTCGGCCACCGCCCGCCGGGCCCGGGTCGGGTCGTGCCGGCCGGCCACCCCGCTGACGTGCGGGGCCCGTTCGAAGGGCTGGAGCGAACCGCCGCCGAAGTCCAGGCAGATGAACTGGGCCTCGGCCGGGGTGTGGGTGAGCATCGTGGAGAGCATCAGGGTGCGCAGGAAGGTGCTCTTGCCGGACTGCGGGGCGCCGACCACCGCGAGGTGACCGGCCTTGGCGAAGTCCGGTACCAGCGGCTGCTGGAGCTGCTGGAGCGGTACGTCCAGGACGCCGACCGGGGTGCGCAGCGCGCCCTTGTGGGACCACCAGTCGGCGGTCATGCCCCGCTCCGGGCGGACCACGACGGGTCCGGTGAGGTCGTCCAGGGCCAGCGCGCCGGGTAGCGGGGGCAGCCACACCTGGTGGGCCAACTGGCCTGCCGTTCCTAGCCGTTCGACGATGACCTGCATCTCGCTGGGCCCCTCGAGCATGGGCCGCACCCGCTCGCGTTCCTCCTCCGGTTCCGCGTCGGGGTCGGGCGGCAGCCGCAGTGCGAAGTGCACGGGGTCGGTGGGCAGCGGTCCGGCGGCGAGGGCGCGCTGCTCGTCCGAGAGGTGGGTCCCGGAGACATGGGCCACGCGGAACCGCTCCAGGACCGTCTCGGCGACCTTGAGGTAGGCGGAGCCGGGGATCGGCGGCAGCCGGTAGGCGTCCGGGGTGCCGATGACGACCCGGGACTCGGCCGCCGAGAAGGTGCGCAGGCAGATCCGGTAGGAGAGGTTGGCCTCCAGGCCGCGCAGCCGTCCCTCCTCCAGGCGCTGGGTGGCGAGCAGCAGATGGATGCCCAGGGAGCGGCCGACCCGGCCGATCTGGACGAACAGCTCGATGAAGTCAGGGCGGTTGGCGAGCAGTTCGCCGAACTCGTCGACGATGACCAGCAGGTACGGCAGCGGTTCCAGCGGGCGCCCGTCCGGGCCGGTGGCCCCGGCGGCCCGCCGCAGCTGGTACTCGCGGACGTTGTCGATGTTGCCGGCGTCGCGAAGCATCTTCTGCCGCCGCTGCTGTTCGCCGACGAGGGCGTCCTTGACCCGGTCGACCAGGGCGACCTCGTCCACCAGGTTGGTGATCAGGCCCGCCACGTGCGGGAGTTCGGTGACGCCCGCGAAGGTGGCGCCGCCCTTGAAGTCGACCAGGACCAGGCTGAGGAGTTCCGGCGAGTGGGTCATGGTCAGGCCGGTGACCAGGGTGCGCAGCAGTTCGCTCTTGCCGGAGCCGGTGGCGCCGACGATCAGGCCGTGCGGGCCCATGCCGCCCTGCGCGGACTCCTTGAGGTCCAGGACGAGTTGCCGGCCGCCGCTGTCGAAGCCGATCGGCATGCGCAGCACCCCCTCGTCCTGGGCGTCGACCCAGAGGGACTCGGGGCTGAAGTTCTCCAGGTCGGAGATGCCCAGCATGCTGGGCAGCGACATGGTCTGGGCGAGGATCTCCTCGCCCTCCGCGGACAGCGTGAGCGGGGCCAGCGCCCGGGCGACGGCCTCGCACAACGGCAGTTCCGCGCGGGCCGCGACGGCCGACTCGACCGCGGAGCGGGCGTCGGCGCGACGGCCCTCCACGGTGACGGCGCCGTGTGCGTCGAGTCGTACCCGGACGTCGGCGCGGGTGGGTTCGTCGTTCTCGTGCTCCACCAGGCAGATGACGGTGATCGCGCTCTGCGGGCCGGCCGCCGCGAGGAGTTCGGCGGCGAGCGGCGAGCGGGCCCAGGCCGCCCGTGGCAGGTAGCGGTCGAGGACGACGACCAGGCGGCGCCTGGTGTCCGGGCCCTCCCGCTCGGCCAGGGTCAGCCGACGGGACGGCTGCTGGGCGGTCGCCTCCAGGGCCTGCTGGAGGTGGTCGGCGATGCCTTCGAAGTCCTCGGCGACCAGCGGGACCACGCCGGCCTCGCCGGTGGTGTCGGGTTCATGGGTGTGGGGCAGCCACTTGGCCCAGTTCCAGTCCTCGCCGCCGGTCGCGACGGCGATGCCGACGTCGTCGGGGGCGTGCAGTACGGCGATCTGGCAGAGCAGTGCGCGCACGGCCTCGCGGGCCGCCTTGGGCGGTCCGAGGACGCTGACCACACCGGCCTTCGCCAGGTCCAGCACGGCGGGCTGGTCGCCGACCACGGACATCGAGTCGACCAGCCGGTCGGCCGCCGTCTTGGCGCGCGGGTCGTACTCCACGGTCGGATCGTTGCGGGTGGACATCCGGATGGGCGTCGACAGCGGCGCGTTGCCCGAACCGACGGACACCTTCAGGAAGTCGGGGTCGGTCACCCGGCGCTCCCACACCCGGCGCCGCTGGGACGCGATCGCCCAGAGCCGGCGAGGCGAGGGGAACTGCCAAGCGGCGACGGCGCGTTGGCTCTCCGCCACCTGGCGGGCGGTGCGCCGCACCTCGACCAGGTGGTCCAGGTAGCGGTCGCGGGCGCGCAGCTTCTGCTTGCGGGCCTGCCCGCGCATCTGCATCCGCACGCCGACGGTGACGCCGATGGACAGCACGACGAACGCGATGCCGAGCAGGACCAGCATCCGCCGGCCGCCGGACATCAGATAAGCGGCCATGCTGATACTGGACAGCAGCGGCATCAGCAGCATCAGCCAACTGCCGTTGCTGTCCTTGCCGACCGGCTGCGGCGGCGCGGAGAGCACTACCGGGTCGGTGGGCAGCGGGGGCGGCACCACCCTGGCGGGCCGGTGGAAGATGACCCGGGACATCAGATCTCCTCGTCGGTCGGGCTCGCGGGCGCGGTCATCGCCGGGAACGGCGGTCGGGGAAGCGCGGTGCGACGGAGGCCCTCTTGTTCTCGGTCCTCTCGCCGTTCAGTCCGGCCAGGATGTCCTGGAGGCCGCCGGTGATGCCCGACACGGCCTCGGCGCGCTGCTCGGTGACGGTGTCGTGGGCGCTGTCGACGGCTTCGACGAGGAGCCTGACCAACCGCTCCGGGTTGTCCGGGTCGATCACCGACGGGTCGATGCGCAGGTCCACGATCCGGCTCTCGGCCGAGACGGTCGCGCTGACCATGCCGTCCGAACTGTGGCCCGTGGCCTCGATGTTGTGCAGGTCGAGCTGTGCGTCCGCCACACTGCCCTGGATCCGCCGGGCCTGGTGGGCGAGCGCGGAGAAATCGATCTGCTCGTACTCGGGCATGCTGGCATCTCCCTTCATGGGGGCCGTTGTTCGCTGGGAAGTTCCGCTGCGAGGTTCCGCTCATGGGTTCCGCTGAGGGGTTCCACTCGGAGTTACGGATCCTGGGCCGGATCGGGTCTGTGTCACTTTCGCGACGAGCAGATCTCGACGGGTGTCCGCAGACCGCCGACGGTGAGCACGGCCCGGCGCCCGAGACCGTTCGCGACGGCCTGGGCCAGCGCCATGCCGGCGAGGGAGGAACTCCCGTCCTTCATGGTCAGGTACACGTCGAGGTGGCCGGGCACCGTGCGCTCCTTCGCGAGCTCCGCCTCGATGTGGCCGATCAGCCTGGCCCCCAGTTCGCGCGCGTGCTCTTCGCCCGCCTGCGTGTCCTTCTGGTCCAGCGACTCGTTCAGGAACCGGAGTTCGTCCGCGGACACCACGTCCTCCACCGGGAACTCGCGCTTCTTGACCACCACCGAGAGCGGCAGCCTGCGTCCGGGGGCGGCGCCGTGGTGGGGGTTGGGGACCCACTCGCCGAGGGTGTTCCCCTCGTCGCCGGGGACGACGGCCCAGCCGCCCTTGACGAACCGGGAGGCGACGCCACCCGCGAAGAGGATCTGCTGCCCGCCGGTGGCCGTCCCGGACAACCCGTAGGCGTCGAGCGTCGCGCCGAGGTCGATGCCGCCGGGCGCGTCGACCTCCCAGACGTAGCCCCGCCTCCCGTCCGTCAGCCGTCGCGCCGCCGCCTCGGGCGAGGTGTCCGCGGTCACGAACCCGTGGCCGGGATCACCCGCCTCCTGGGCGTAGGCGACGAGGTCCAGGCCCGTGCCGGCGGGCACCAGCCCCTCGGCGAGGACCGATTCGGGACCGTCGGTGAGGGCGACGAACACCTGTCGGCCCGGGTACGGGATCGGCGGCGGGATGATGTCGGCCGCGTCCGTGGGAATCACGGCGTTCGGCATCGGTCCCTCGACGATCTCCGCGGCGGAGGCGGACGAATCCACGGCCGGGTCGGCCACGGACGACGACAGCACCGTCTCGTCGTCGGCGCCCTGCCCCTCGGCCGTCGCCAGGGCGACGGGGGCGGGGGCCACCGGGACCGGGGCGGGGGTGGCCAGGGCCGGGGGTTCGGTGAGTTCCCATTCCGTTCCGGCCAAGGCCCCTGGTGACAGCTGCGCGGTGACGATGACGTGGTCGTGGGTCGTGGTGTCGTGGAAGAGGTCGAGTTCCACCGCGGGCGTGTACACCCTCCTGGCGGTGGCCGACCGGCTCGCCAGGGCCTTCGCCAGGACCTCGCCGCGGCCGGAGCCCGGCACGACCGGCACGATCGCCTCCTTCGTC
Organism: Streptomyces sp. NPDC048278; assembly: GCF_040652195.1. Lineage (NCBI taxonomy): Bacteria > Bacillati > Actinomycetota > Actinomycetes > Kitasatosporales > Streptomycetaceae > Streptomyces > Streptomyces sp. NPDC048278. The sequence goes on along the minus strand of NZ_JBEZLP010000009.1, from coordinate 252,426 downwards.
GGACGACCGCTCAGCACCGGATCGTTGGCGAGCAGTTCGGCGATCTCGTCGGCGGGCACCTGGCGCCGCGTGCCGTCGGGCCACGGCATGTCGAGGTGGCCGGAACCGCCCGTCCCCAGCACGAAGTAGGCGGGAGGCCGCTGGCCCGCGAGGGCTCCGTCGACGCGCCACGGGGCGTAGTACAGCTTCGCGTTGGCCGCGGAGGTGCCGTTGGGCGAGGACAGGTACGCGTCCGCGACCAGCGGGTCCCGCAACGGGGTGCCGGTCCAGTTGCGGCCCAGGACGACCCCCTTGGCCGTCTTGAGCAGGGTGGCCGGGTCCAGGGCGCCGTTGCGTTCCAGATGGTGGGCGGCGACGGCCGACGGGTTGCCGAGGTCCCGGCCGGCCGCTGCCGCCGCTGCCGTCGCCCACAGCAGTTCGGCCCGCCGTGCGCCGTCCACGGTGGCGGCGGAAGCCGGCAGGTGCAGGACCTTGACCGCCAGGGCGTCCACGTCGGCGGCGCCGTCCAGGCTCTCCACGGCCTTGACCGTCGCCCACAGCAGCCGCTGCCGGTGCACCGCCGTCACCGTACCGGCGGGCTCCAGGTCCAGGACCTCGACGGCCCGCCGGTCGGCATCACCCTGCGCCAGCAGCCCGAGGGCCTTGTCCACCGACGCGAGCGGCACGAAGTCACGCAGCGCCGTCCCGGCGGGCCGCAGCGCCGCGGCCTCCAGCACGGTGAGGATGTCCGTCGCGTCCAGGGCCGAGCCGGCCGCCCGTCCGAGGTGCGAACGGGCGGCGCGCGCCAGCAGGTCCATCGTGAACGGCCCCTCGTCCCGCAGCCGCGCGTCGTTGCGGCGCATCGACTCCAGCGCGCCGATCCCGCGCACCAGCCGCGTGTACTCCCCGTGGGCACCGTCCTCGACCGCGGCACCGAACGTCTGCCGCAGGGCCCGCACCAGCCGCAGCGTGGCGACCCTGAGCTCCTCGGGAGCCGGACCCTGAGCCGTGTGCAGGCCCGCGGTCCGGGCCAGGTCGTCCAGTGCCTCCCCCGCCGGCTCCGGCCGCAGCTCCAGCCACTTGCGCCGCTGCCCCTCGGCGGTCGTGGCGACTCCTTGCCGCCGCACGTTCTTCTCGCGTGTGAAGTAGAAGATCCGGTCTACGGCGAACACGGTGCGGTCGGTGTGGTTGGCCACCTGCTGGGCCTCGGAGACGGTCGCCAGCGGATCGGCGACGAAGGGAGCGGGACTGGCGTCGGTCACATGCGGTTCGCTGTCCGCGGGCGCGCCGACCCAGCAGGACATGAGGACGACGACGCCGTCGGCGGCGAGCCGCTGGAGACTCGGACGCCGACGCAGGTAGTCGCCGACCTGGTCGCCGCGCGCCGACACGTTGGTCCTGCCCGTCGTCAGGAGGCCGAACGACCCCGGACTGCCGTGCAGTTGGAAGAAGTACGCCGTGCGCCCGGCCCAGGGAACGCGCTCCGCGTCGCCGTACACGTTCTCGGTGACGGGATCGAGGTGTACGTACTCGTCCAGTGTCGGCACGAGGTCGAAGTACGGCTCGCGGTGGGACTGGTCGACCCTGTTGAAGACGGCGCGGCCGTACGGGCGTCCGTCGGCGGCGAGGGTGTAGCTCATGATCTCGTCGTCGGGGAGCAGCGTCCCGTCGAGCAGACGTACGGAGCGGTTCGTCGCTCCGGGCGTGAGCGCCGTGAGCCCCGGATAGTCCGGCTCGCTGGCGAACCAGGCGCCCAGCGGTTCCCCACGGAGGCTGCGGTCGGTCACCCTGATCCGGGTCTGCTGCTTCACCGCGTCGTCGTACAGCGACACATTGCCGCTGTGCGCCCACACGGTCCTGCCGCTCCGGGCGGCGGCGACGCGCGGCAGACGCGGACTCCGGGCACCCGCGTGCGGGACGACGAGGACGACCGGCAGGTGACCGTCGAGACCGGCCAGCTCCTGGTCCATGGCCAGCAGCTCGGCGAACTCCCCCAGCGGCACCCGCGGCAGGGAACGGTCCGGCAGCCGTATGTCGACATGATCGTGGTTGCCCTGGGCGGCGATGACATAGGGGCGGTGGTCACCGGGACCCTGCTGGTCCCAGGACGCCGTGGGGGTCTTCACTCCCTTGTCGCTCACCTGGTCGTAGGTCGCGGTGACCAGGTCGTCGATCTGGCTGTCCGTCCAGTTACGGCCCAGAGCCCTGCCGTCCGGAGCGGTGATCCCGGTGGCCGCGGACAGTGCCCCGCGCCGCCAGAGGTCGAACGCGCCGAGCGCGTCCAGGCTCGTCGCCCGGCCGGCCGCCATCGCCTCCTCCACCAGCGCGTACAACGCGCTGCGATGGGTGTCCCGGACCGGCCCGTACGTGCCGATGTGCAGGATCCGGCGGGCGAGCGCATCCGGGTCGAAGGCTCCCTCGTGGAGACCGGCCTCGGGATCGGCCAGGCGCAGCTTGTTCAGCAGTTCGATGGCGGGCGAGCGGTCCGCCAGGTCGATCTCGATCTCCACCTGCCGCCGCAGGGCCCGCAGGTCGGAGCCGCCGGCGGCGGTCTTGCGCCCCTCGCTGAACCGGTCGATCCCGAAGTCGTCGACGTCGACGCGTACGGCGGTGGGCGGATCGTTCTGCTGGAGCAGGGTCAGGGCACTGCCGATCTCGGTCCGCAGCGCGTCGGCGACGGCGTCGGCACGCTGCCGGCCCGTCCGTTCGGCGCCCCGGTCCTTGCTCGCCGGCTTGAGCCACGAACCGTTGCCATGTCCGGTGATGGTGATCAGGGGTTCCAGGAACCCTTCCCGGATGTCCCGCAGGCCCGCCTCCGCGATCTTCCGGGCGAGAGCGACGAGGCCTGCGCGCTGCACCGGGTCGATGTCCTTGGAGCCCTCCTGGAAGGTGACCTTCGCCGTGGTCCAGGACGCCGGGGCCGTGGTCGCCCCGGCGATGGCGGCGGGGGAAGAAGCGGCGACGGTGCCGGCGGATGCCGACGCCACGCGCGGCGCGCGCGGCGCGGGGGCCGCGGTGAGCACCTCGGTCGCATCCGTCGCCTCCGCTGCATCGACCGTCTCGGCCGCATCGACCGTCTCCGCCGCGTCGATCGCCTCAGCCGCGTCGGCAGCCTCCGTCGCGGGCATCGAGTTGGTGAGGGTCACGGTGGCCGACGCCGTACCGCCGGATGACGTCAGGGCCGGCGGCTCGGTGCGGGCCCAGCCGGTCGTGGCGCTCGTCCCCTGCGCCGGTTCGTCCACGACCAGGTAGTACTCCTTGGCCGCGGTGTCGTGGAACAGGTCGACGTGCGCCGCGGGCATGTAGGCGGTCCTGCCCGTCGCCGCCCGGTCCGACAGCGCCCTCATCAGGGGGCGGCTCCGCCCGGTGCCCAGCAGGACCGGCACGACCGGCTCCGTCTGCGGGCGGGAGCTCAACTCGTCGTCGGTGGCCAGCAGTTCGGCGATCTCGTCGGCCGGCACGGGGCGCCGGGAGCCATCGGGCCAGGGCATGTCGACGTGGGCGCGACTGCCCTCGGCCAGCACCAGGAAGCCGGATGCCTTCGTGCCGGCGGCGGCGGTTGCGGAGGCACGCCACGGCACCGGGCGGACCGCGGCGCTGGTCTTGCCGACGGCCGGGTCCACCGCGATGTACCGGTCCCTGAGCACCGGGTCGGTCATCGGCCGACCGGTCCAGTTGCGGCCGATCACCCGGCCGTTGCCCGCGCGGAGCAGCGTGTCCTTGGACAGGGCGCCGTTGCGCCTCAGATGGTGGGTGGCGACCGCCGTCGGGTTGTGCACGTCACGGCCTGCCGCGGCGGCCCCGGCCAGCGTCCAGAGGAGTTCCTCGCGCAGCGCGTCGTCCACGGGCCGGGCGGTGGCGCCCAGGTGCAGGGCCTTGGCCGCCAGGGCGTCCACGTCGGCGGTGCCGTCCAGGCCCTCGACGGCCTTGACCGTCGCCCACAGCAGCCGCTGCCGGTGGGCCGCCGTCACCGTGTCGGTCGGCTCCAGGTCCAGGATCTCGGCGGCCCGCCGGTCGGCATCACCCTGCGCCAGCAGCCCGAGGGCCTTGTCCACCGACGCCAGCGGCACGAAGTCACGCAGCGCCGTCCCGGCGGGCCGCAGCGCCGCGGCCTCCAGCACGGTGAGGATGTCCGTCGCGTCCAGGGCCGAGCCGGCGGACCGGCCCAGGTGGGCACGGGCGGCACGCTCCAGCAGGTCCATCGTGAACGGCCCGGTGTCCCGCAGCCGCGCGTCGTTGCCACGCATCGACTCCAGAGCGCCGATCCCGCGCACCAGCCGCTGGTACTCCCCGTGTGCGTCGTCCTTGTCGTCCTCGATCGCGGCACCGAACACCTGGCGCAGCGCCCGCACCAGACGGAGGGTCGACTCCCGGGCCTCCGCCGGAGCAGGTCCGTCAGCCGTGTGCAGGCCCGCCGTACGGGCCAGGTCGTCGAGTGCCGCGCCCGTCGGCTCGGGCCGCAGCTCCAGCCACTGGCGCCGCCCGCCCTCGGCGGTCGTGGCGATGCCCTGGCGTTTCGTCCCCTGCTCGTAGGTGAGGTAGTGGACCCGGTCGACCGCGAACACGGTGCGGTCGGTGTGGTTGGCCACCTGCTGGGCCTCGGACAGGGTCGTCAGCGGGTCGGCGACGAAGGGGGCGCGGCCTGCCGTGTTGACGAAGGCGGGGCCGTTCGCGGCGGCGCCGACCCAGCAGGACATGAGCACCACGACACCGTCGGCCGGAAGCCGGCGGAAACTGGGGCTGCGCCGCAGATAGCCGCCGACCTGGTCACCGCGGGCGGTCTTGAGGGTGCCGTCCGCCCTGCTGATCTCGAACTCGCCGGGATGCCCGTGCAGGTTGAAGAAGTACGCCTCCCGACCGGACCAGGGCACGCTCTGCGCGGCGCCCTGGAGCTGCCCGCTGACCGGATCGATGTGCACGTACTCGTTCATCGCGGGCAGGGAGTCGAAGTACGCCTCCCGCCGGACGATGTCGTCCTTGCCGAGTACGGCGCGGCCGTAGGCGCGCCCGTCCGCGGCGAGGGTGTGGGTCATGATGTCGTCGTCCGGGACGAGCGTCCCGTCGATCGTGCGCAGGAACCGCTCCTCGACCCCGGCCGCCGAGGCGTCGAGCGGGAGGAGGTCCGGACCGCTGGCGAACCAGCTGCCCAGCGGCTCCCCCGCCGCCCTGCGGTCGGCCACCACGATCCGGGTCCGCTGCGACTTCGGGTCGTCGTAGAGCTCGGTCTCGCCGCTGTACGCCCACACGGTCCTGCCGGTCCGGGCGGCGGCGGTGCGCGGCAGCCACGGACTGCGGGCACCGGCGTGCGGGACGGCGAGTACGACGGGGAGCCCGGCGTCGAGTCCGGCCAGGTCGGTGTCCATGGCCAGCAGCTCGGCGAACTCGTCCAGCGGCACGCGCGGTTCGGAGCCGTTCGTCAACGGCACCACGACATGGTCGTGACCGCCCTTGGCCGCGACGACGTAGGGGCGCGTGTCACCGGTGCCCGGCTGCTGCCACAGCGCCGCCGGGCTGTCCACGACGCGGCCCTCCCGCACCAGGAAGTAGGACTTCGTGGCCAGGTCCGTGACCTGGGCGCCGGTCCAGTTGCGGCCCAGGGCCCTGCCGTCCGGACCGGTGATCCGGGTCGCGTCGGACAGCGCCCCGTGCCGCCAGAGGTGGTACGCGCCGAGCGCCGCCACACTCGTCGCCCGGCCGGCCGCGATCGCCTCGTCCACCAGCGCGTACAGCTCCTGACGATGGTGGTCCCGCACCTGCTGCTGCTCGCCCAGGTGCAGGATCTGGCGGGCGAACGGATCCGGGTCGAACGGCGCCTCGCGCAGCGCGGGATCGGAGCCGGCCGACCGGAGTCCGTCGAGCAGTTCGACGGCCGCCGAGCGGGGCGCCGGCTCGATCTCGATGTCCGCGACGCGCCGCAGGGTGCGCAGCTCCGCGCCCTCGGACGTGCCGTCGGAGGAAATGGTCCGTCCCGCGCTGACGGCGCGCACTGTGAACGCGTCGGCGTCGACGTGCGTGGTGGTGGGCGGATCGTTCCGCTGGAGCAGGTACAGGGCGTTCCAGATCTCGGTCCGCAGCGCGCCGGCGACGGCGTCCGCACGCTCCTGGCCCGTCCGTGCGGCGCCCCAGTCGTCGCGGGCCGGCGTGAGCCACGAGCCGTTGCCGTGGCCGGTGACGGTGATCCAGGGGGCCGGCAGGCCCGCCCGTACGTCGCGCAGGCCCACCTCGGCCACCTTGCGGGCGAGAGTGGTGAGTCGACCGCGCTGGACGGGGTCGATCGCCTTGGAGCCCTCCTCGAAGGTGACCTTTGCCGTGGTCCAGGGTCCTGAGGGCACGGTCTCCTCGGTGCCGTCGGCCGGATCGGCGGCGGTGCGGGTTCCGGCCGGGGTGTGGTGCTGGGCGTTGTCCGGGCGTCCGGCGGGGGTGTGGGTGACCCGTTCGGGGTGTGCCAGGCCCAGGTCGCCCGCCTCGTGGTGCAGTGACGGCGCCTCGGCCGCGCCCGTGTCGGGGTCCTGATGCGTGCGCTGTGGGGAAGCCGTGGGTTCCGCGAAGCTCGGGTTGGGGGTGAACGGCATGGCGAGGCTCGACCCCGTGGCGGGCTCGATGGTGATGCCGCCCTTGCCGTCCGGGACGGGGTTGTAGTAGCCGGAGACCCGGATCACGCCCTTGATCCGCTCGGGCGGGACGCTGTCGAGTGCCGCCCATTCCTCCTGGTAGCGGAAGCGCGCGAGGTTCTCCGGCAGGTTCTGCGCATGCAGGTGGATCAGCGGCGCGTCGCCGGGGTCCACCACGTAGATGTATCCCTCCCGCTTCATGTACGTGTTCTTGCCGACCCGCGTCGTGTCGCCGCTGGGGCGGATGAACTGCAGGGCCACGTTCTGGTTCGCCGTCGTGGAGACGAACCCGCTGCCCCGGGCGTTGTGGATGTGCTGCGTGATGTCGTAGTGCGGAACGCCCCCCTCCTGTCGGGCGGCGGAGTTCAGTCCCTCGCGGAAGACGCTCTCCGGCGGAGCGCTCGACCCGTGGTACAGGTATCCGTTCAGCGGCGGATTGGGGTTCAGCGGCTGGGCCAGTGCCGGATGCGACGCCGCGGGGGCGGCCTGCGCCCCGGCCGGCGGCGCGGCCGTGCGCGAGGGTGCCAGATCCGTGATGTCCATGCTCAGCGCCCGGGGGCGCTCGGGCAGGCTCTCCGCGTACGGCGACGCCGGCCCGTTCTCGACGCGCTCCGGGGAGTCGAAGTCCCGCGCTGCCCGGCTCCGGCCCTCCGAGTCCCCTTCCGGACCAGCGGTCAGCTCCTGGAACAGGCCCTCCGCGGTGGCCAGTTCCCGGCGGGCCGCGGCGAGGTCACGCCACGCCCGTGCGAGCAGTGAGCCCGTCGGGTCGTCGGCGGATTCGGACACCGCCGTGTCGCGTACGACCGGGAGGCCGGGCGCGAGGTCGCCGAGGATCTGCCCGGCGCCCTCGCGGAGTTCGGTCAGCCGGTGATCGGCCGCCTCGAAGCGGGCCATCGCCTCGTCCAGGCGCTGTTGCGGTGCCACCCGCGGGTCACGCGTGCCGGACGGACCGGCACCGTCCTGCCACGTCTGTTCCGCCCGGCGGAGCAGGGCGTTCAGCCGCCCCACTTCCGCGGCGGCGGACGCGCGCTCGTTCTGCGCCTCCGCCACGGCCGCCTCGTGGTCCGCCGCGACGGTCGGCGCGTCCACGCGCCGGGCGGTCGTCGCGGCCGGGTTCTCCTCCTCGTCCGTCGCCCGCTGCTTGCCCTTCCCACCGACGGCGCCGACAACGCCGGCGCCCGGGGCGGCGACCTCACCCTGGGCAACACCTTCGGCCTGGGCCACGCCCTCGGCCTGAGCCGCACCTTCGCCCCGCGCCGCACCTTCAGCCTGAGCCGCACCTTCGCCCCGCGCCGCACCCTCGACCTGAGCCGTGCCCTCGGTCTGCGCAGCGCCCTCGGTGCGGGCAGCGCCGCCATCGTGAGCGGTACCCGCGGTCTGGGTCGTGTCGGCGGCGGGCCGGGGCGCGACGGGTGGGGTGGCCGGGACGGCTGCGAGGTACTCGTCCCCGCGCTCGTAGACCGTCACCGTCGCCGTGGTGTCGGCGCCGGTGGCCGCCGCGCCGAAGGTGTGGACCGTGCCGTCCTCGTGGACGAGGGTCAATCGGATCCCGTTGGCCTCGGCGGTCAGCTCGGCGGCCAGCAGGGCCGTCGCGCGGTCCCAGCGCCGGGCCGCGGCCAACTGCGCCCGGATCAGCGCCTCTTCCTGCGGTCGGGTGAGCGTCAGGGACGCGGGCAGCCGCCCGCCGTTCCGCTCGAACTCCCCGGTCTGCTCCGGGGTGAGCGTCAGCCCGGCGTCCGTCAGCTCCCCCGGCCGGAAGGTCGCCCGGGAGGCGAGCCGGGAGGCGGCGGGCACCGCCTGGGCCGCCCCGGGGACGGTCACGGCGGCCACGGCGGCAGCCGTCTGGTTCCTGGCGGCCGTCAGCGCGGTCGCCACGGCCGCGTAGAAGCGGTTCCCGTCACCGGTGGCCTCCACCAGGTCGGAGACCCGACCGTCGGGGGCGATCAGGTGGCCGGGGCGGGTCGCCGCGTCGAACCGGGAGCGGTCCGTGGCCGCCGTGCCGTCCAGGCCCTCCCAGGTCCAGGGGCGGGTCGCGTGGGCCGGCAGGTCGCCCGAGGGCTCGGTCGGCGTGGTCTCCGCCGTCGCGGGCGGCGCGGCCTTTCCGGCGGTGCCTCCCGTCGGCGTCCGGTCGACGGCGCGGAAATGCCGGTCCGTGAGATGCAGCACCACCCTCTCGGCGTCGGCCGCGGCCGGGACGTCGAGGTCCGGTCCGTAGTCCTGGAAGGTGCCGTCGGCCGCGACGATCCGGACGACGACGCCGAACCGCTGGGCGGCGAGCGACGCGAGGACGTCGGCGGCGCTGTGGTCCCAGCCGGTCTCGTCGGCCGCGTCGGCGGCGGCCGGACGGCGCAGCTGGGCCACGGCGACGGCGCGGCGCTGTGCGGCGGTCAGCGGCCGGTGGCGCTGGTCGGGGGTGGCCTGTGGGCCGGCGGAGTGCGGGAGTACGCCCAGGGCGTCGAACTCGCGCCGTTGCGGGGTGTCGGTGCCGAGGTCGACTCCGGCGGCGCGCAACTCGGCGTCGGTGAAGGTGTCCTTGGTGTCCGGGGTGACGTACGCGAGCAGCGGTGAGTCGTCCGGCAGCGCGGCCAGCCGGTCGGCGAACTCCCGGCTCAGGGTGTCCGCGTCACCGGCCTCCCGGCCCAGGCTTTCGCCGAGCGCGTGGAAGAAGGACCTGCCGTCCCTGGGGACGTCGACCAGGCGGTGGATCGTGCCGTTCTCGGGTGCGATCAGCGCGGGCGAGCCGTCGTGGGCGATGGCGTCGGCGTAGCCCGGGCGCGGGGCGGCCTTGGGCTTCGCTTCGGCGACGGGGGCGGGGGTCAGTACCGGCTCGGGCACGCCGGCCCGGGTGCGGGCGGCGTCCGGGCCGGCCGCGTTGCGCGGGTCGTCGGGCAGTCGGTGCCAGCGGGTCAGCCGGTCGGTCTCGGCCCGTACCCGGTGGAAGGCGGTGGCCGCGGCCTCGGCGGCGGTCTGCTGTTCGCCGACCTCCCGGACCCGGGTGTCGAGGGCTTCCCGTGCGGTCCGGACGGCCTGGGCCGCGGTCCGTACGTTCTCCTCGGCGGCCGGCACCGGCCGGTCCACCGCGGCCCGCCGTACGCCGGCCGCCTGCCTGGCCTCCCTGACGGTGCGGTCCAGTTCGGCCCGCCGGCTGTCGTGCTCCTCGGCCGTGAGTTCGGCGAGGCGTTCCTCGGCGCCGCGCCGGTCCCCGAGCGCCTGGCCGATCCGCGCGTCGAGCGCGCGGAGTTGGTCGTCCACGAGGTCCGCCCAGCCGTCGTGCTCGGGTTGGGCCGCGCTCAGCGCCTCCCGCTCGGCTTCGAGCGCTTCGACCGTCGCCCGGGTGTTCTCGGCCGTGGTCCGGGCCTGCGCGAGCTGTGCGGACGGCGGGGCGTCGCGCCGTGCTTCGGCGGCCGTGACGGTGGCGACGAGTTCGGCGTGGGCGGCGATGTGTTCCTGCTGCGCGGCGGCGCGGAGCCCGTCGCGGTCGCGGCGGGCGACGGCCCTGGCCGCCACGGCCGTGTCGAGGGCTTCCTGCAGATCGGGCAGGGTGCGGCGCAGCTTCCAGTACTTTCCGTCGGCGTCGGACCACGCCTTGCCGGCGTCCTTCACGCCGTCCCAGGCCTTGGCTACCTGGGAGGGGAAGTTGGCGTCGGTGATCAGCCCGAGGTCGCGGGCGACGTCCTCGCGGACCCAGGCGACGGCATGACTCCGGGACTCGACGGCCTGCGGGCCGGGCCTGGTGCCGCCGAAGGGGCCCATCAGGTGGTCCCGGAGCCAGGTGGCGACCGAGCCGTCCTTGAACTGCCGGTTGACGTCGGCGACGCTCAGCCAGGTGACCGGGACGGCGAACGCGAACGCGCGGGCCGCCTTCGGCTTGACCCGGTCCTGCTTCACCCGTTCCTCGGTGACCAGCCGGCCGTCGGTCTCGATGGTGTCGGTGCCCGTGCCGCTCGCACCGGGGCCGGTCACGCCGACCATGTCGGTCTTGAGGGCCGGGAACGCGCCGAGCGACGAGTCCTGGGTACCGCCCTGGGAGGCGGTCACGTTACCGCTCTCCGTGTAGCGGTCGGCGGCCTCCATCCGGACGTTGTCGGCCACCGCCAGCAACTCCGCGCCGGCCAGGTCCGGCCTGGAGTACATGGCCAGCGTGCCGTCGGACCGGTCCGCGAACAGGTCCTCGGTCAGCCCGGCGACCTGGTAGCCGTGGCTGCTCGCGCTGTCGTGGAAGAACGCGGACAACGCGCCCTTGCCGGTGCCGTCCTCCAGCGCCTGCGCCGAGCCGGTGCCCGGTGCCGTCAGGCCGTTGGCGGTCGCCTTGTCGAGAGCCCGGTCCAGTTCCTCGCCGGTCAGCGCTCCCCGGGTGCCGGCGAGTGTGTTGTCGTACGCCTTGGCGAGCGCGATGACGTTGGCGGCCTGGACCTGGTCGGCGCCGGCCACGGTACGGACCTGGAATCCTTCGGCCGGCATGGTGAACGGCCTGGTGGTGCCGTCGGGGTGGCGGGTGGCGCGCCAGGCGTCGATCCGCTCGGGGGTCGTGGGGACCTGGGCTCCGGTCAGTACGGTCACGCTCGGCGGCCCGGCGGTCAGCTCCGGCGGGGCCAGCGCGTCGGGGGCGGCGTCCGCGGCGGTGGTCGACGCGGTGTCCGGCCGCATCAGGCTGGTGGGGACCAGTTCCGTCAGCCTGCCGACGTCGCCCTCGGTGAAGACCTGCTGCTTCTTCTTGGCCTTCCGCTTCCTGCCGCGGCCCGACTCGGCCTCGTCGCCCTCGATCTCCATGCTGAGTTCGAGCCGGTACCCGGTGCTGAACTCGGCGTGCGGCTCGTTGGTGTAGGACGACCACAGCTTCGTGCGGGTGGCCGCCCGGGAGCCGGACACCCCCTGCCGGTTGGAGCCCAGCTCGCCGTAGGTGGGACCGCCTGAACGCACCGTGGGGTCGGAGGTGTGCACGCCTTCGGTGACCAGTACGCCGGTGTCGCGGCCGGTCGTCGCGTCGAACGCCTCGGTGACGGTCTCGACCGCCAGCCGGTGGTCCTCCAGTTCAAGGCCCGGCCACAGCCCCCTGAACTCCTGGCCGTCGATGTCCGGGACCAGCCGCGCCCGCACCCGCACCGTCCGGGTGCCGATCCTGATCCGCTTCCAGCCGGGGCCGCCGATCCTGGCCGGGGCCGAGGTGCCGATGCCCGTCATCTCCCGGCGCAGCGCCCGCACGACACGGGCCGAGACCAGCTGCCGGATGGCCTCCCGGCTGGAGTCGTCGAGCCCGAGGTCACGGGTCCTGCGGTCGAAGTCGTCCAGCACCCGGGTGGTGTCCAGGGAGTTCACCGGGTAGGTGGCGAAGAGGTTGTTCCGGAACCACTCCGGCTGCTTCCAGGGGCTGTTCGTGTACGTCGGTACGGCCCCGGCCGCGTCCTTGATGACCCTGAGCAGGTGGGCGCTGCGCTCGGGGATGTGCCCGAGCCAGCCGCCGCGGACCTGCCAGCGCTCCCCGGCCGAGCCGTGCGTGCGGCCCGGCAGCAGACGCGACAGCGGCGCCAGCAGACCGGCGGTGCGCACGGACGCCGCGACCTCGTGTTCGGCGTCACCGGCGACCAGCACCTGGTGACCGCCGTCGACCCGGTTGATGTCCGAGGTGACGGTCCGGGCGACCTGGACCGCCTGCCCCCGGGAGCGCCACCACGGGCGCACCACCAGTCCGTAACCGCCGGTGACCCCCGGGCCGGCCGAGTGGGACTGGTTGTAGACCAGGGTGCCGCCGAAGGAGTGGGTGAAGGACTTGGTCTGGGAGCCCGACGCCTGGGTGCTGCCGCCGACGGTCAGCTCGACCTTCATCGGGGTGGGCCGGCCCAGGGCCCGCAGCGCGCTCACCCGCACCCGGTGCACCACGGTCCCCAGGTAGTCCAGGTAGGGGCCCTTGCCGAACAGTCCGGTGGTGCGCGAGCCGAGCGGGCCGGAGCTCTGGTCGAAGTCCGCCGTCAGGAACTGTGCCCGCTCCGGGCGCACCGCCGCGTCGTGCGCGGGCGCGCCCGCCTCGGTGAGGTGCCACAGCCCGCCCGACGCCTTCTTCAGGACCCTGTCCACGATGCCGGGCTCACCGCCCAGGCCCAGGACGGACACCGTGTGGTGGGCGTGCTCGCCGAGCGGACCCGCCTGGCGTCCGGTGTCGACGGCGGCGAGCGAACCCGCCGTCAGCGCCTTGGCCTGGGCGTCGGTCATGGGCTCGCGCGTGACACGGTCGGCGTCCGTGCCCGCGTACGGGTTGACGGCGCCGGCCGCGTGCGGGTCCCGCGCCGGCATGTGCTCGGAGGGGACGCTCAGCAGGACCCGGCCCCGGGTGGCGGGGTGGGCGGCGGTGTCCCCGAGGATCTCGGTCTTGGCCTGGCTGAAGACGAAGGGCTGGGTGCCCAGGATGCCGAGCGAGGCGATGCCCCGGAACAGGCTGCGGAAGCGCCAGTAGCCACCGGTGCTCGCGGTGAGCGTGAGGCCGTAGCTGTACAGGTGGGACGGCTTGCCGCTCACCGCCATCGGCTCGAACGTCGCGCTCGGGCCGTAGCCGATGCCGTGCTGCGTCTTGCCCTCCGCCTGGTAACCCAGCTGCGCGGTACCGGCGTGCAGCGGCACGTTGACGTTGTCGACGGCCTTGTCGCGCACCGATGCCAGGAACTCGAAGCCGCCGCCCGCGCTCTGCGCCATGCTCTGCTGCCCGGCGACGGAGGTGGCGCCCGGGGCGCTGAACCGCATCTTGAGGTCGTTCTGGGTGCCCTCGTAGCGGCGGTCGGTCAGTTCGGCGTCCAGCCAGATGTACCGGTAGCCGCGGGTGGCGCGGCCGGGATCCACCAGACCGACCCGGATGCCGGTCGTGGTCAGCGCCTCCAGGTTCCCGGCCATGCTGTGGTGGGACAGCGCGTTGATCACGGTCAGGGTGTTGGACAGGACCATCTGGTAGTGCGCGGCGTTGCGCCACACGGACGGATCTCCCAGCTCGGCCAGAGGGGCGACCATCCCCGGGTACTTCTGGGCGACCACGTCCAGTACCTGGTCGATGAGGGTGTCGAGCACGGTCCGGGCGGGTCCGGTGTCCGTGTCGGTGAGTTCGATGCCGTCGGCGCCCTCCACCGCCGGGGCGGCCGGGGCGGGTGTGCCGCTGTAGCTGCCGTCGGCGAAGGTGAACTGTTCCACCCGGCTCATGCCGAGGGTGGGCGGGTGGTCCGGGGTGAGGTATGCCGGGGCGTACGGCTCCCCGCCGTGCCGCGCCGGCAGGGTCGTGCCGTCGTCCCAGCCGGCCAGCCGGCGCGCCTCGGTCTGCGTCATCCGGTCCAGGCTCCAGGTGACGAACCGCGTCGGCTGCGCGTCCCCGGTCTTGCGCACGTAGACGAACTTCTCGACCACGTACAGGGCGGTGGTGCTGTCCTTCACCTGCCCCACCGCCTTGACCGCGCCGGAACCGCCCGTCACCTGCGCGCGCCCCGAGGAGTGGCCGTAGCGTCCGCTCGGCCCCAGCTGGAGGCGCAGTTTCACCGCGTCGGTCAGGCCGAACAGGCTGGGCAGGTTGAAGGTCGGACCCGTGACGACGGCGAAGTCCTGGTTGAGGGACTTGGTCTCCTTGCGCTCGTTGCGCACCGTCAGCTGGCCGGTCTCACGCAGCTCCTGCAGGTCCGTCTCGGTGACGAACCGCGCCCGTCCGGGCACCACCCGCTCGATCACGAACGCACCGAGCGGGGTGCGCTTCTTGTCGTCCGCCTGAAGCGGCACACTCGTCACCCGGGAGTGGGTCAGCCGTCCGGCCAGTTGCTGGAAGCTGTCGGAGGAGAAGAGGCCGTCGAGCTCCTCGTAGGCGGAGCTGGCGGGCTCGGCACCGATCCGGTCCGCCGCCCAGTCCCGGATCTCCCGGAGCGGGCCGAAGTCCTCGGTGTACACCAGCCGGTAGTCGGACTCCGCACCGAGGTCCATCTCCCTCGGTGTCCGGCCCGGCTCCGACCGACCCGTCAGGCTGTCCGGCAGCCGCACTCCGAGACCGTCGCGCACACCGAAGCCGAAGACCTGGTCGGCGCGGTGCTCCTCGGCGGGCCTGCGCCGCCAGGCAGTGCCGAGGACGCCCTTGCGCGCGGCCCGCGGCGGCCCGTCGATGACCGTCAACTCGTAGTGCACGTCGTCGAGATGCTGGTGGGAGCCGCCGCCCGAGCGGTTCTCGCTCTGGCTGACCACCTGTTCGCTCATCAGGTAGTCGAAGGCCCTGGAGTATCCGAACCGTGCGGAGACCCGCCCGAACCCGGCGAACACCCCGCTCGGGGGCCCCAACGGCACGCCCGGAGCCAGCTGCCGGGTGGTGGCGACCGTCTTGCCGGCGCCGGTGGTGGCCTGGCTGCGGTTCAGGTTGTCGACCTTGTTCTGCTTCCCCGAACCGTCGTCGAACCGTTCCCACTCACCGTAGTTGCGGGTCCTGACGCGGAGCGTGCGGATCCGTCCCTCGGCGGTGCGGTAGACGAAGTCGCGGCCTTCGCCCGCGAAGGTCCGGGGCGCGCTCCCCAGTGCCTGCCGCACCCGGCCGAGCAGGTCGTCGGCGCCGCCGGGACGCTGCCGCCGTCCGCTCGGTCGCGGCTCCTGCGGCCGGGTGGCCGGGTCCTGCCCGAGCAGCCGCTCCAGCTCCGCCACGACCTGGCCGGTGCCGCGCAGCGTCACCTCGCTCTGCCCGTAGGCGACGGAGTCGTCGAGCACGGCGCGGCGGTCCGGGTCGACGAGCACGTCCGGTTCGCCGCCGGCCATGAACGTCAGGAGGTTGAGGTAGTCCGGCATCCTGCTGCCGTCCTCGAACCGGCGGGGGCCCTGGTGGACGGGCGGCGGCAGCAGGTCGTGGTCCAGCCGGGCCGGCCGGTGCAGTTCGAGTTCCTCGTCGATCCGGGCGCCGGGAACCCTGGGCTGCTGGGTCAGGCGGGCCGGCTCTTCGGCGGGCTGGGCGGCGACGATCTGCGGGACCCCGCCCGGGTCCTGGCCCTGGCCCGGCTCCTGGGGCTGGGCCTGGGGTTCGGGTTCAGCGTGCTGCTCGGGCTGGCGCTCGGCCTGCTGCCCGGCCCGGATCCGGCTCCGGGGGACGACGGCGTCCAGGTTGGGGGCTCCGCCGGGTCCTCTGCCCAGCTTGATGGCCCTGATGTCGTCCGTTCCGGCCAGCGCCATTTTGATGACCGCGCCCGCGGTCACCTCCACGATCGACCTCAGGTCCGTCTTCCAGTACGACGGCAGCGCGGCGAACACCCTCGCCACGTCCTCGTTCGTCACGGGACCCCGGCGCCAGTTCTGCCGCGCCAGCTCCTTGTTCACACCGGCCTTGACCAGGGAGAGGTCGGCGGCCGACAGCACGTCGGCGAACCGCCTTCGTCCCTGTCCGTGCTCCGGCTCCGCCGCGACCTCGTCGTTCTCCGCGTACGTCGCCTCGAACGCCCGGACGTGTTCCGCGCGGATGCGGTCGATCTCCCGGCGGGCCCAGCCTGCCACGGCGTCCGAGGTCACGGTCACGGGCGCGAGCTGTACGGAGGACAGCGCGCCGGCCAGATCCTGCTCGGCGAGATGACGGACCCGGGCCGCGTCCCGCAGCGCGTCGAGCCCGGCGGCGAGGTCGGCCATGGCCGAGGCACGATCGCCCGGCCGCAGTTGCCCCAGGTAGGCGACGAAGTCCTGGACGAGCGCCCCCTGTTCGGTGCTGTGCCAGCGGGTCAGCTCCCGGGACCAGCCGGACTCCGCGCCCCGCGCGCTGGCCAGCTCGGCGGCCTGCCGGACCGGCCCGCCCAGGGACTCGGCGCGGGCCAGCAGGATCGACGCCGCCCGGCGGACCCCCGTCTCCAGGCGGCTCGCCGTGTCCGCGGTGGGCCGGCCCTCACCGGCGGTCAGCCACTCCTTCGTGTACAGCCCGCGCAGCTCCCGCAGCCCGCCGTCGTACCAGGCCCGCTGCTCCTCGGCCCACGACGGGCGCCCGCGCGTGAGGTCGACCCCCTCGGGAAGGACGAGCGCCTTCTCGAACGACTCGTGCGCCCACTGCTCGGCCCGCCAGCCCTCGTACGCCTGCGTGTACCGCCGGCGGTACTCCTCCGTCAGCCGCGCGGCCACCCCCTCCTCACCGGCGACGGTGGCGGCGGCATCGGTCATCGCCCGGCCGAAGTCCTCCCGGATCGAGCGGGCCACGGACGAGGCACCGAAGGACGCGTACGTCGAGCGCAGCTTCCACGACAGGGCGATCTCACGGTCGAAGACCTCGTGCGCCTGCGCCGTGGCCTTCGCCTGGCTGTACGCCTGCTCCAGCTTCTGCGTCAGCTCGGTGTTCAGGGCGGTGTTCAGCTCGTCGCGGCCGACGGCGTCCGGCTGTTGTGCCGCCTGCGTCCACCGGTCGGTGTACCACTCCCGGACCTGCGCCTGTTCCGCGTACGGGATGGTGTCCCGCAGCGCCGGGTTGTCGGCGAGCCGCTGCTCGAACTGCTGGTACGACTGCTCACGGAGCTCCACTCCGGCCCGCAGGCCGGCCAGCGCACCGACCGGACCCTGCGCGGCCGTCGGTACGGCCTGCGCCCCTTCGTCGGGGGCCCCGGTGTCCCGGGAGGCCGTCGCGCCGGCTTGCCCGTGCTGTCGGCCGGACTCCCGGAGCGGGGTCCGGTCGATCGTCAGCCGGGTGAAGTCCAGCTGCCACGAGGGGGTTTCCCGCGGCCGACGGAACTCCGCGTCGGCCTGCGCGGCCTCGTCGTAGAGAGACTGGATCTTCTCCTGCGCCGTGCGCACCGCCGTGGCGAGGCCGTCCGCCGTCCGGGCCGCCGTCATCTCCTGCTTGAAGGAGTCCAGGACCTGCCGGCTGTCCTCCCGGAAGGTCTGGCGGACGCTGTCGGAGCCAAGGGCCGACGCCCGCGTCTCGACCTGTCCGCGCACGTCGGCGTCCGCCTCGAAGGAGGAGAACATCTGCCGCAGTTGGGTCCGCCACGCGTCCTGCTCGGCGCGCTGCCGGGGGCCCTCCACCTCGTTCACGAGGTCGCGCCACGCCTGGCCGCGGGCCGTGCCGAAGACGTCGCCGTCGGCCCGCTCCGTGCCGAGGGCGGCTTCCACGTCGCGGTCGGCGGGGCCGAAGATCTCCTGGTGGGTGAGCGCGGCGTCGTTCCTGAAGTCGTCGGCCACCCGGCCCAGGTCGTAGCCGTTCAGCGCGTAGCGTCCGGTGACCGCTCCGGTCACCTCGTCGACCTTGCTCGACAAGTCGTTGAACCGGCGGCCCCCTTCGGCAAGGGCCGCGTCGAAGTGGCCCTCGTAGGCCAGGCGGTCGCTCAGGGACCGGACGTAGGGATCGAGGACCGTGTCGTGGAACTCCGCTTCCCGGGCGTTCAGTTCCTCGCCGGACCACTGGCCCCGCTCGGGCATCGCGACCTGTTCGCGGTAGGCGTCGGTGAGCGTCCTGCGCATGTCGTCCTGGACCCGCTTGGCCTGCGAGCCCAGTTCGGTCCCCTTCCGGGATCCGACGACCGCGTAGAGGTAGTCGTCCGCCTGTGCCAGCGCCTGATCCAGGCCGGAGTGCAGGTCGTGCCGGGCGGCCATCTGCTCCATCAGCCGCAGGTGGGCCTCGCTCAGGTCGGCCGTGTACGCGGCCCAGTCGTCGGCGGACAGGTCTGCCGGTTCGCGCGAGTCGAGGATCCCGGTGACCTCGTCGTCGAAGGCCTTGGTGTGGTCCGCGAGCATCCTGTCGGCGACCTCGCGGGAGGCGACGTACCGGTTGTCGCGCACCTCGGCGGCCTGTTCGCGCAGGTCGCGTTCGGCGGCCTTCGCGTCGAGCCTGGCCGCCCAGCGGTCCTGGAGTTCCCGCAGGGCGCGGTTGAACGCGGGGGCCGCTTCCGCGTACTCGTCCCTGGTCAGTTCACGCACCGCGCGGCCGTCGGCGAGTGTGCCGGTGGCCTCGGCGTACTCGTCGAGGAAGTCCTTGCGCACCGTGCCCATGTCGTCGGAGGACCGGTCAAGGGATCTGGCGTCGGCCATGGAGTCGAAGGTGCGCGTGGCGTCCTCGGCCAGCGTCAGCCGGGTCTCCAGGCCGCGGGTCAGGGCGTCGAAGCGAGCCTGCGCGCCCTGGAACAGGTCCGGCAGGAAGTCCCGGTGCACCAGGTTCCCGTCCAGGTCCGACTGGCGGGTGAGGTCGCGCAGATCGGTGGTGAACTCGTCCAGGAAGTCGGTCCGCAGGGTCGCCTCGTCCTTCGGCGAGAACGGCCGCCGGTCGAAGAGGGCCTCGGAGGTGAACAGGTTCTCGCCGGGACGGTCCGCGTGGGTCAGGGCACGGTCGAAGGCGTCCGCCGCCGCACTGCGCAGCTGGCGGAGGGCGGCCTCCAGGGCGAACTCCTGGGGCAGTCCCTCGTACAGGCTCTGGATCGCGGCCTCGCCCTGCCGGGCGGTGAGGTCGCCCCGCTCGACGGCGTCCTCGATGCCCTCGATCCGGGTTTCGAGCCGCTGCTTGACCTCCTCCCGCCAGGGCCGTGGCTGAGCGCCCTGGAACCGGTTCTCCTCGCGGATCATCCGGTCGGCCAACGACCTTGTCGGCAGGTTGTGTTCCAGGTTGCCGAGATGGTCCTCCAGCTTTGCGGTCAGCGACTCCTCGAACGCGTGGGTGTTGAGGTCGGTCTCGCCCGCGCGCGAGTGCTCGAAGCGGGCCTCCTGGAAGGCACCGGCCACGGTGGAGACGAGGTCTTCCGGAACCCCGAGCTTCCGGACCCAGTCCTTCGGCCCGAAGTTCTCGTCCGACGACCGCCGGATCGCCTCGACGAGCTCGGCGGGCGACGGACCCCGGTAGCCGTGGTCCAGGACGGACTCCAGCGCCTTCGCCAGCTTGGCCTGGAGCGGGGAGTGCGTGACGGCGCCGGTCTCGGCGTCGGTCCCGACCTGGAGTTCGTCGGCCCGCTTCTCCGGGTGCTCCTCCAGGTACTGCCGGTGTTCCTCCACCGCCTTGTGGTACGCGTCGGACATCCCCTCGGCGTAACGGTCCGGGACACCCTCGCCTCTGACGACGGCCTCGATGTCGCTGACCGGCTCGGACCTGACCGCGGGGTATTCGTGCGTCAGATCGTCGCGGACGTCCTCGAAGGCGTTCCACAGGCGCCGGTTGTGTTCCAGCCGCTGGGCGGCCCGCTCGGCCTCGTCCGCCAGCTTCGACTCGTAGGTCTCGTTCTGCCGACCCTTGGCTTCCTCGTACGCGGCGTTCTTCGCGTCCGACATGTCGTGCCGGTAGGCGTAAGCAGGCTGCTCGTGCCCGGGCTGCTCCCTGGTACCGGTCCCGGCTCCGTCCTCGTGCTCGGACTTCGCGACCGCCGCGCGGGCCTCCGTGCCGGTGGCGGCCGACTCGTGGTTCGCCGCCCGGTCCGCCGTGCTCCGGTCCCCGACCTGCCCCGGTGACTTCTCTCCCGCCCCGGACGCGTCGGTCGCTTCCGTCGCGTCGGCGGACCCGGACGCCACGTCGTCACGGCTCGCGCCGGCGCTCCGCTCCGTGGTCTCCTGGCGGACCGCGGCCGTCCGGCTGCCCGCCGCCTTCTGGCGCTGAGCGGTCTCCCTGAACTCCGCGACCCGCTGTCGTTCCGCGCGGGTGACGGTGACGTCCGTGTCACCGGACTTGCGGTCCGGTGCAGGCCGCTCGGACCCGGCCGCTTCGGACCTGGTGGCGGACCGTGCCTCGGACGCGGCCCGCGCCGATGCTCCGTGCACGGTTCCGTCGGCCCGCGGGATCCCCTCGGCCGCCTCCACGGGCGCGGTCCTGTCCTCCGCCGGCCTGGCGGGCGCGGCCGTGTGGCCGCCGTCGTCCGCCGCGGACCTGGCGTCCGCCCTGCCGGCGGCGGGCCCGACCTGCCGGCCGCCCAGACCGGCGGCCGACTTCAGCGGTGTGCGGCCCGCGTTCGGAGCCGTGCGGGCGCCCTCGGCTGCAGCGGAGGCGCGCTGCCCCTGGTCCGCCCCCGAACGCACAGCCGTCTCCCCCAGGTTGGCCCGGGCGCCGGTCTCCTTCGCCGCGGCGCCGACGCCGTCGACCGTGCCGCGGGCGCCCTGCTCCGCGGACGCGGACGTGGGAGCCGTGCTACCGGCCGTCTCCGCAGTACCCGTACGGGCGCCGCCCTCGATGCGCGCGACCGACGCCTCGCGCACCGGACCGGCCGACTGGACGACCTCCGGCTTCCCCGACGGCACCGACCGCACCGGGGACACCTGCTCCTCGGCCCCCGCGTGGCGGGCGCCCGGGTCCGCCACGGCGGCATGGTTGTCGCCGACGGCTCGCAGCGCGCTCTGCGCCTGCCGCACCCCGGCGTCGACCGCCTTCCCGACGCCGGGTGTCGCGTTGCCCCCCGTGTCCTGGGTCCTGCCGGCGACGCCGGTGTCCGTCGTGGGGCTCGGGGCCTGGGCAGCCACGTCGTGCGGGGTGACGGTGGACGGCTGGGCCTCCAGGTTCGTCCGCACCGCGCGGTCGGCGCCGGCGGCGCCCACCGACTCCTGGCCGCCGGTCGAGTGTCCTGCCGTCGAGGCGTCCACGGTCCGCTGCGCGGCCTGCGCCGTCTTGGCCACGCTGCCGAGCCCGGAGCCGACGTCGTGCAGGACGCTCTGGCCGGTGGCAGCGTCCGTCGCGCCAGTCGTGATCGTGCTCGCGTCACCACCGGCCGTCCCGGTCTTCGGCGCGGGCTGTACGGGCTGGGTGGCGCCGTCGGTGGCCGTCTTGACCGCGGAGGAGCCGCCGGGCGAGGTGCCGGCGTCCACCGGGGTCACCTTGTCGGGTACGGCCGTCCCGCCGCCGGCGCTCGGGCCGTCGGGTGCCGCGGTGACCGTCGCCTTGGTGGGCGTCGGGGCCGGTGCCGTGTCCGTGGAGGTGCGCACCGTGGTGCCCGTGAGCGTCCGGGTCACGGCGGAGTTGACCTCGACGTCCGAGGACAGCGTCAGGTCGGACTTGGTGAGGCCCTTGGAGGAGTCGGCGATCGTCCCGCTCACGGAGGAGACGGAGGTGGCCGAGGACGGCAGGGTCAGGCTCGTTCCGGAACCGGTGCCCGTCGACGCGCTGCCGGTGGAGGTGCCCACGTCGCCGACGCCGACGTTCACGTCCCCGACGTTCAGGTCGGACTTGATGATGTCCAGCTTCTCCCTGGCCACGTTGACCAGGCCCTTGGCGGCGGAGGCGACGGCGACGCCGATCCCGCCCCACAGCACCATGTCCGAGATGAAGCCGGGGATCTGCTCCAGGGAGGTGGGGACGGGGATGAGCTGCTCGGCGGTCGTCTCCAGGCCGGCGGCGGCGTTGCCCGCCGCCACCGAAGCCGCGTTGACTCCCATGAACTCGATGCCGAAGCGGGCGACGTTCCCGGTGACGCCGGCCATCGTCACCACCCAGTCGGGCAGGGCCTCGCCGACCGCGGTGGCCGCGCTGCCGACGAACTGGCCGACGCTCTTCCCCACGTTCACCAGGAAGGTGAAGATGCTCCCCATCATCCCGCCGATGTCCGCGAGGATCTCCATTCCGACACCGATGAGGCCGAGGAGTTCCGGCGCCACGAACAGGAGCGCACCGAGCAGGGCACCGACGATGCCCGCGATGAGATTCGCCAGCGACTGCTTCGCGAGCGTCGCCTCCTGCTCGGTGCGGAGCATGGCGTAGTAGTTGATCATCTCGCCGGTGTCCCAGAACTCCTCGATGATCTCCATCACCGATTCGCGCTGGTCGGAGTAGGCCTGAGTCATCCACATCTCGGCGTCGCCCTGCCATGCCCCGTTGTTCAGATCGAACTCGGCGCTGGTCATCCGGGCGACCTGCTCGTCCAGGTAGTCACCGAAGTCGATGAGGGCGTTGCCGAGTTCGTAAACGGGGTTGGGGTCCCAGTTCTTGTCCTTGAAGATCGACTCAGACATGATCGGGGGCTACCTCAGAATCCGGTTTCGTTTACCGCGGTGGTGTGGAAGTTCTCGTTCGGAGTACCGGTCGGCTGGTCCACCACGTCGGTCGGGGCACCGGTGGACGTCGAACCGCCGCTCTTGCCCAGCGTTGTCCCGTGGTGGAAGTTCCAGAACATCGCCTTGACGGCGCCCTCGCCGCTGGCGTAGTTCTGCGCGGCCTTGGAGACGCCTGCGGTCAGGACGTTGAGGACGCCCTTGGAGGGATTCGCCTGCGTGCCGTAGAGCTGCTCCGTCACCGTCGTCCAGCGTGTGTTGAAGTCGTCGGCGACGTCGGCCGAGTCTCCGGTCCACGCAAGCCGCAGTTCGCTCAGGGAATTCATGATGTCGGCGAGCGCGTCGCTGATGTTCCGGCCGGCCGCGTTCAGTTGGTCGCACGCGGCGGTGAGACTGTTCGGATCCACCGAGAGCGTGACGGCGTTGTAGTCGTGGGGGATGTTCGGCATTGCTGACGCCTCCTCAGGAGCCCTGTGAATTCGCGATGTTGGCTGTCTCGGCGGAGATGTAGTTCTCCTTGCTGGTCATCATGCGCTCGATCATGTCGGTGAGGAGATCCTGGAGGTCCGTCATGACTTTGCTGAGCTGCGTGGAGATATCGGTGAACGAATTCCCGGCGGGGCCGTTCCAGGCGTCTTCGACGACGCGGTACTGGTCCTGGATGGCGTTGATGTTGTCCTCGATCACACCGGACCGGTTCCGGACCAGCGTGATGGACTCGCCCAGCTGACCGATGTCGACGGCCCAGGCCCCGGGGGTCATCACCGTCGAGCCGTCGGCGAGCACGTAGGAGCCGTCGCTCTGCAGGGTGGCGCTGTCGACTCCGTCGTCGGTGACGAGGAAGGTGGAGCCGTCGGACGCGGTGAAGATGCCGGTCTGGGTGTCGAGGCTGCCGGTGAGCACGGTGCCGTCCGCGAGGACGACGGTGGTCCCGTCGGAGGAGTAGAAGTCGCCGCCCGACATGTAGCCGTAGAGGACGGTGCCGTCGGGCAGGGTCTTGGTCACCCCGTCCTTCAGGAAGCTGCCGTCCGGGGTGCTGATGCCGTGCTCGACCTCGCCGTCCGCCGCTACGTAGACGGTGCCGTCCTGGGAGATCCAGCCGCCGTCCTGGGTGGCGGTACCCAGCAGCGTCTGCCCGTCGACGTCCCGCGAGACGAGGAACTGCCCGTCCGCCGTGGTCTGTCCGTTCAGGACGGTGCCGTCGGGCTGGATCTCGACGGTCCCGTCCTCCGACACCCAGGTGCCGTCGCTCAGGACGCTTCCGTACACCTGCTGCCCGTCGACGGTACGCGCCTCGCCGTTCGGCAGGAACGTACCGTCCGGCGAGGTCAGCCCGTTCTCCACCTCGCCCGTCGGAGAGACGTAGACGGTCCCGTCCTCCGAAATCCACCCGCCGTCCTGGGTGGCGGTCCCCAGCAACGTCTGTCCGCCGACGGTCCGCGCGGTCAGTCCCGACGAATCCGACCCCGACTCCTCGGACTCCTCGGAGGAGGTCCCGTCTGAGGAGTCCACCGCGTCCGACGTGCTCGTCCCGTCGCCTACGGTGCCGTCGTCCGAGACGGTGGTCGTACCGTCGTCCGGGACCGTGGTCGTGCCGTCATCCGGCACGGCCGTCGTGCCGTCGCCCGAGACCGTGGTCGTCGTGCCGTCGTCCGCCGAGGCTGTCGTCGTGCCGTCCCCGCCCGACGTGTCGCCGGCTGCCACGAACGATCCGTCGGACGAGGTCTGCCCGTACTCGACCTCTCCGTCCGCCGAGACATATACGGTCCCGTCCTCGGAAATCCACCCACCGTCCTGGGTGTCGGAGCCGAGCAACTCCTGGCCGTCAACAGTCCGCTCGGTCAGAAACTGCCCGTCGGACGAGACCTCCCCATGCTCCACCACACCATCGGCGGTGACCATCGTCGTCCCGTCCTCCGACAGAAACGACCCATCATCCAACCGCGTCCCATAAACAGTCTGACCATCAACCTGCTGCACCTCGCCATTCGCCAAGAACGAACCGTCCGGCGCCGTCAGACCACGCTCCACCGACCCATCACTCGACACATAAGCCGTGCCGTCCTGAGAAACCCACCCCCCGTCCTGCGTATCCGAACCCCACATCGCCTGACCGTCAACAGTCCGCTCCGTCAGAAACTGCCCGTCGGACGAAACCTCCCCATGCTCCACCACACCATCGGCGGTGACCATCGTCGTCCCGTCCTCCGACAAGAACGACCCATCGTCCAAACGACTTCCGTAAACCTCCGCACCGTCAATGGTGCGCACTTCACCATTCGCCAGGAACGAACCATCAGGCGCCGTCAGACCATGCTCCACCACACCATCAACCGAGACGTAAACCGTCCCGTCCTGCGAAACCCACCCGCCGTCCTGTGTATCCGAACCCCACAGATCCCGACCGTCAACAACCCGCTCCGTGACGAACTGCCCATCCGCAGTCGTCTGCCCATGCTCGACCACACCACCGGCAGTGACCATGGTGTTCCCGTCTTCGGACAGGAACGACCCGTCGTCCAAACGGGTTCCGTAGACCGAGTCACCGTCGATCTGCCGTACTTCACCGTTCGCAAGAAACGCGCCGTCCGGCGCCGTCAGCCCCTGCTCCACCGTGCCGTCGCCGGAGACGTGGACCGTGCCGTCCTGGGAGATCCAACCGCCGTCCTGGGTGGCGGATCCCAGCAGGTGCTGGCCGTCGACGGTTCGTTCGGTGAGGGCTTGGTCGGTCGATGTGGTCTGGCCGGGGTCCGAGTCGCCGGTGTCCGTGGGGGTGTTCGCCGCACGCGGTTCCTCCGTTTCCGATGATGTCGGCGCGGGGGTGGACGCGGAAGCGGAGGGCTGGGTCTCGGCGGCGCCCTCTCCGTGTGACGGTGACGGGGGCGCTTGGACGGTGAATTGTGTGTCGCCGGTGTCCGCGTGATCCGCCGGCATCTGGTCCGCACGGCCCGCATGGTCCTCGTGTCGTTCGGGGACTCCGTGGCCGTGGTGGGGCCTCGCGTGGGGCTCCCCCGTCGCCCGGCTGAAGAATTCCCTGTCCAGGTGGACCAGCGAACCGTCGTCGGGCGTCAGACCGGCCTCGCCGTGGGTGTCGACCGCCGGTTCCGCCGGAGTGGAGTTCTGGGCAACCGGTGCCGGGGCTGCGGCGTCCTGGTCCGTCGACGCCGTCGCGGGCTCGAACAGCCCCCGGTCCAACGGAATCAACGCCTCGCCGTCGGTGTGCGCGTTCGCCATCTCGCCCCGTCTCCTCTCCCCGCCCCGTCGGCGACTTCATATGTGTCCGCACGCTAAGAGTCGTGGGGCGGGAAGGGATTTCCCAGATCCTTGTTCCTGGCATCGGGGACGTCCTGGAAAAGGGACGTCGAGCGGCACTCGATATCCCGGCACCATGGATGGGTCGATCAGAAGGCCGATGACCGAAGAAAGCGGGGTATCTCATGGGCGACAGCGACAGCGACGACGTAAGCCCGCACGCATCGAAATACCAGAGCGACCCCTGGGTACCGAACGTAGACCCGGACGCGAGCGATCACGGCGACGAGGAAGACGCCGCCGAACAGTACGCCGAGATCTACGGGGTCACGGCGACGACCAACAAGACCGACGACTCGGACTCCGACGACCCGCCCGACCCGATGGTCACCATGCCGAAGCTGAGCATGGCCTACACCACGGCTCCCGACCTGGTGCCCACCGAGTCGAGCGGCGGATCGGACGGCCCGCCGCCCCTTCCGGACACCAACGCCTTCTCGATCGACCTGGGCGCGCTGCGGGCGGCGGAGGGGACCTTCCTCGATGCCGTCTCGAACGTGACGAGCGCGTACGAAGCGCTGCGGACCAAGGTGCAGGCCGCCATCCACGATGACACCCTGTTCGGCCAGGACAACGGTCACTCCGAGGCCAGTGGCCCGCACGGCGCCCTGCAATGGCACAAGGACGAACTCGCCGAAAGCGGAGCCCAGT
Source organism: Streptomyces sp. NPDC048278 (assembly GCF_040652195.1). NCBI lineage: Bacteria > Bacillati > Actinomycetota > Actinomycetes > Kitasatosporales > Streptomycetaceae > Streptomyces > Streptomyces sp. NPDC048278. Next base: position 225,967 of record NZ_JBEZLP010000009.1, on the reverse strand, counting down.
TCGCCGAGGCGATCAATCCGCAGCTGACGAAGGTCATGCAGGACGGTGCCGGTGGCATCGAACTGATGGGTACCTTCACCGCGTTGCTGAACAACGCCGGCCAGACCTACGCGCAGACGGACGCGAAGTCGTCCATGGATCCGTCCGCCCAGTCGGCGGTGCAGGGGAGCGACGCGGACACGCCCTCGGCGGTCTGACACGCGCGCGGAGCACAGCGGCGCCCGGCCGGAGTTCCCGGTCGGGCGCCGTTCCGTGTGCTCTGGGGTGGTGCCGTCCTACCGGTGCCTCACTCCACGGCGACAGTCGGCAGGTCGTCCGGCAGCAGGGTCACCAGGTCCTCCGTGGTCGGCTCGACCAGTTCCACGACCCGTTGGGCGTGCCGTTCCGTCATGCGCTGGAAGATCTGGCGGGCGGTGCGGCCGTTGCCGAAGCGGTCGTCACGCACGAGCGCGCCGAAGTAGGCGAGCAGGGCCTCACGCGTGTCCGGCGGCAGCTCGTACTCGTGCTTGGCCGCGTGGAACTCGACGATGCGGCCCAGTTCCTCGCTGCCGTAGTCGTCGAACATCAGGGTGCGGGTGAAGCGGGAGGCCAGGCCGGGGTTGATGTCGACGAAGCGTTCCATCTCGTCGGGGTAACCGGCCACGATGACGACGATGTCGTCGCGGTGGTCCTCCATGAGTTTGACCAGGGTGGCGATGGCCTCGCGGCCGTAGTCGTTGCCCTGGCCCGCGGGGGTGAGGGCGTACGCCTCGTCGATGAACAGGACGCCGCCCAGGGCTCGTTTGAAGACGGCGGTGGTCTTGGGCGCGGTGTGGCCGACGTACTCGCCGACCAGGGACCCCCGGTCGGCCTCGATCAGGTGGCCGCGGGAGAGCAGGCCGAGGGCGGCGAGGACGCGGCTGTAGAGGCGGGCCACCGTCGTCTTGCCGGTGCCGGGGTTGCCGGCGAAGACCAGGTGGCGGCTGAGCGGCGGGGCGGCGAGGCCTGCCTCGGTGCGCCGGCGGACCAGCTGCATGACCTTGACCATGGTGCTGACGTCCTGTTTGACGCTCTCCAGGCCGATCAGGTCGTCGAGTTCGGCCAGGACCTCGGAGAGGCTCTCGGCCCGGGACTGCCGGGTGCCGGTGCCCGTCGCGGATGCCGCGGCGGGGCCGGTGGCCCGGCCGCCCGGTGCCACCGCCAACGCGCCGGTGCCGGCCGGTGCGGGCAGCGGGTCGTCGCCCAGTGCCTCCTCCGGCATCGTGCTGATCTTCACGTCGTCGACGCGGCAGCGCTCCATGGTGGGGTCGGCGCCGTCGGCGAGTTTGAGGTCCTCGTCGGTGTCGTGGATACGGCAGCCGCGCAGGAGGGGGGTCGCCTCCTTGCCGACGTAGACGGCGGGGAAGCCGGTGGCGCTGATGTCGCAGTCCTCGAAGCGTCCTGCGGCATGGTCGGCGATGTAGAGGCCGTTCTTCGCGGTGCCGGTGACGGTGGTGCCACGGACCCGGGGCCTGGCCTTCGCCTGGACCACGACACCGGTGCCCTTGGTGTCGGTGACGGAGCAGTCGGTGAGCCAGGCGGCGGCGCCCTCGCGGACGAAGACGCCGGCCGCGCCGGTGCCGGTGACACGGGTGTCGACGACGAGTGCGGCGGTGCCCGCGCCGATGTCGATGCCGACGCCGGAGCAGGAGCTGATCGAGCAGTCGTCGACGAGCGGGCGGTGTTCGGTGCGCAGGCCGATGCCGGTGGCGGCCTTGGTGATGCGGCAGCCGCGGGCGGAGAGGTCGCCGCCGTCCACCTCGATGCCGCACAGCTCGGTGTCGTCGATCTTCGTGTCGGTGAGGGTGAGCAGGGCCTGGTCCACGCTGCGCAGGCCGTGTTCCGGGGTGCCCTGGACCCGGCTGTCGTGGACCGTGACCCGGCTGCCGTCGCCGGCGTGCACCCCGGTGAAGGCGGAGACGGTGACGGCGCAGTCGGTGAGGGTGAGGCGGGCGGTGTCGGAGGCGTAGACGCCGTTGGCGCCGGAGCGGGTGAAGGCTCCGGCGCGTACCTCCACCTGTGCCTCGCCGCCCGCCGCCAGGCCGGAGCCCGCGGTGTCGGTGGTGGTGGTGCCGTGCAGCCGGAGCCGGGCGGCGCCGGTGGCGACGACGCCGGCCGCGCGGACGTCGCTGACCCGGCAGTCGACGAGGGAGGCGACGGCCCGGCCGGTGACGTGCACGCCGTCGCGTCCGGTGCGGGCGATCTCGCAGCCGCGCAGCGCGACCCCGAACTCGCCCCCGGCGGACGGCGCTTCACCGGCCTTGTCGTCGTCGGGGGCGGCGTCGGCCCCGGCGTCGCCGGTGATGACGACTCCCCCGGCCTCGCTGTCCCCGATCCGGCAGGTGCGCAGCACGGGCCGGGCCGTGTCGTCGACGGCGACGGCCGCGGCGCCGGTGTGGGTGACGGCGCACAGCTCCAGGGCGGCGCGGGCCGCGCCGGTGACGCGGATGCCGTGGCCGCCGGTGCGGGTCACCGACACCCGGGTGAGGGTGGGGGCCGCGCCGTGGTCGACGAGGATGCCGACGGCGTCCACGTCGCTGATGCCGGTGTTCTCCACCACGGCGCGGCTGTCACCGCCGAGGTGGAGCCCGATGTCCCCGGTGTGGTGGAGTTCGCAGTCCCGCAGGACGGGCTTGGCGGTGCCGGTGACCTGGATGCCGCCGCCGGTGATCTCGCAGCCGCTGATCTCGACCGCGCCCGAGGTGACCAGGACGGCCGGTTCCGTGCCGCGGCCTTCGAGGACCAGGCCCTGTATCCGGCCGCCGGGGCTCTGCACGGTGAGCGCGGGACCGTGGGCGCCGGCGACGAGCCGTACCGTGCCGCGGCCCTTCTCGGCGGCGAGGGTGATGTCCCGGTCCAGGACGACGCTCTCGGTGTAGGTGCCGGGCTGGACGGAGATCACCGCGCCCGCCGGTGCCTCGCGGACCGCGGCGACGATGGTCTTGAAGGTGCCCCAGCCGCGGGGCGCGACGCGGAGTCCGGCGCTCATGTCGAGGTGCAGGTCAGGCGCAGCTGCGCGGCGGCGACATGGACGCCGTCGGCCGCGTCGGCGCGCTCGGCACCGGCGTCCACGAGCTTGACGGTGACCCGGCCGGTCCGCACGGTGAACGCGGGCGAGGTGTACCAGCGACCCTGGTGGGCCTTGCCGACCTGGTCGACGAGGAAGCCGCCGAGCGGCTTGGGCTCGCTGTCGGCGCTGGTGGCGGGGGTGGCGCTGGTGGCGGGGGTGTAGTCGTCGTCGTAGTAGTAGAAGTAGGCGGGCGAGCCGCCGACCCGGGTGCGGGAGGAGTTGACGGGCACGTAGCTGGAGACCCGGCAGGAGGCGACCGTGAAGTGGGAGCTGAAGTCGTACTTCCACAGCGCGTAGCGGGTGGCGTCGTAGCCGTCGGCCTTGCCGGAGACCGGCATGGAGAGGTAGCCGCCGGTGCACGCCTCGCCGGTGTAGCCGCCGCTGTCCGACTGGGTCCAGGCCGCGGTGCCGTCGGCGTCGGTGCCGGTGGCGTAGCCGTAGGCGGCGAAGCTGGTCGAACCGTCGCTGCTGGCCGCGCAGTCGGGGCCGGCGATGGCCTTCCAGGTCTGTCCGGCGCTCTGGCCGCCGGCCTGGTAGGGGGTGGCGTCCGGGCTGGGGGCGATCGGCTTGACCTCGTCGGGCAGTGCGAACGCCGGGCCGCCGAGCGCGCCGTAGACCAGCGCGCCGAGGGCGACGGCCAGGAGCGTGGAGACGCTCACCACGAGCATGCGCTTGCCGGTCCGGCCGCGCGGGTCCTCGGGCCTCACGGATTCGGCGAACGCGGAGGAGAACTCACGCCAGTCCTCTTCAATCATGCGGGAAAGCACCCCTCATTGTTGAGTTTCTGAATAATCCTGGGAAAGGGATGGCGGAACGAATAGCCGCGGCGCGGGCGCACGAGTGGGCTACTCGGCCGCAGGGCACCCGACTTGAGTTACGTACGAGGTCATGGGCAGGTTCACGTGTTTTCTCTCACGAGTCCCGGAGCGGGGTCGGGGGCTGACGCGGAGGCTACGTTCGTACTCAGGAACTCCCCGAAACCGAGAATTGGCAGGAGCCCGATGTCCCCCCAGATTGCTCAGATCGCCGTTGTCGAGCAGCACAGTCTGGTGCGCCTGGGTCTGGAGACCCTGCTCTCCGGCAGCGCGTTGCTGCGGGTGGTCGCGCTGGCCGCGGATCCGGCGGAGCTGCCGGAGCCCGCCGCGCAGCGCCTGGACGTCATCGTCTACGGGGCGCCGCAGCAGCCGGGGCCGTCGCTCGCCAGGACCGTGGCCGCGCTCACGGAGTGCGCTCGGGTGCTGGTGGTCGCCGACCTCGCGGGCTGGCAGCCGGTGACCGACGCGCTGCGCGCCGGGGCCTACGGCTGTGTCGGCAAGCAGGCGGGCGAGCAGGAGTTGCTGCGTGCGGTCGAGACGGTGGCGCTGGGCGGTCTGCATGTGGCGCCCGGCCTCGCGGGCCGGCTCCACCACGAGCTGCGGCAGCCCGTCGGCACCCCCGCCCCGGCGCTCGCGCACCGGGAGCGGGAGGCACTGAGGCTCCTGGCCACGGGACTGACGCACGGTCAGATCGCCCGCCGGATGGGGCTGACGGAGGCTACGGTCAGCACCTATGTGAAGCGGATCCGGAACAAGCTGAACGTCCGCAACAAGGCGGATCTCACCCGCAAGGCGATCGAGCTCGGGCTGCTCCAGGACGACGAGTTCCGCAGCCCCGTTCTCGCGGCCGGCTACTCCTCCGCCGCCTGACATCGCGCGCACCCTTCCTGTCGTGACCGCCGGCCCGCACAGCACCTGTGCGGGCCGGCGGTCACGCCTGTTGTCGACGTCGGTGACGTCTCGTCAGATGTGGTGTCCCAGACCGACGATCGAGCCGAACGCGCCGAACGTCGCCACCGCGAGGGCGACGCTGCCTCCGGCCAGTACCGAGCCGAATCCGGTCAGCCAGCGGGGCCGGGCCATCGCCGGCAGGTCCGGACGGCGCATCATGCGCCGGAATCCGTAGACCAGGAGTACGGCCGCGCCCAGGGCGCTGCAGACGGGCCCGACCCAGCTCGCCGAGCCGAACCGCTCGGGGCCGGTGACGAGCAGCGTGAAGAGTCCGGCCGTACCGGCCAGCAGCAGCGGCACCACCTCGGCGACCAGCCGGGCCGATCCGGCGCGCAGCAGGACCGCGAGCCCCAGCAGTCCGGCCGCGAGGTCGGCGTACGGGGAGGCGGAGGCGGCCATGACCACCAGCGCGCCGCCGAGGATCACGCTCAGGGCGGCGCTCCAGGTCACCAGCAGGACGGTCGCGGCGCGTACGGCGTCGGCGACCTCGTCGTCGCGCGGCTCCTCCTGCACCCTCATCCGCACCCGCCGCCAGGTGAAGGCCACCGTGCCGCTGACGGCCGACGGCACGACGGTGAGCAGGGCGAAGGCGACGACGGCCACGACGGAGGCCGCCTGGACGCCGCCGGCCCGCAGTGCGGCGAGGCCGATGCCGAGCACGGCCGCGACGACGGCCGTGAAGAGGGTGGCGGAGGTGGTGACCGCGGGCGCCGCCAGGGCGGCGAGGAAGGCGCCGAGCAGCGCGCCCACGGCGAGGGCCGCCACGGCCGGCCCGGTCCCGGTCGTGATCCCCGTGAGGCCCAGCCGTTCGGTGCCCTGGCCCAGGGCCGCGGACCACGCGCAGAGGGCCAGGGCGGGCACCGCGCACAGGCCCATCGTCATCCGAAGGGCGGCCGGGACGGGCCAGGTGCGCTCCGTCGCGACCCAGGCCAGGACGGGCAGGGCGAGCCCGGCGGCGAGCGCGAGATCGAGGAGGACGCCCGTGCCGGGCCGGTGCCGGACGGCGAGCACGGCCAGCGTGGCGACGAGCCAGGCCAGGGCGAGCGCGGTCAGGGCGTAGGTACGGGAGCGGGCCTCCCACCGGCGGTCCAGGACGCCCCCGGAGACGTCGGCGACCCGTTCGGCGACGTCGTGCACGACCGGGTCGTCGAGTTCGTCGGCGGTGGCGTCGCGCAGGTAGAGGACCTGCCCGTCGGTGACGCCCAGTTCGGCGAGCGACCACTCGGGGGCGAAGGCACTCCCGGTCGCCGCGCCCAGGGTCCAGGCCGCCGGCATGATGTCGGACTCCCGCTGGTCGCACAGGCGGGCCAGGGTGTCGGCATAGCTCACGATCGGGGCGCCGGCGGGGACCGCGAGGTCCACCTTCCGGCGCTCGCCGACGACGGTGATACGGCAGTGCTCATCCACGATGACGATTCCTCAGGGGATGCGGGGGCGTTCCGCCACGGGGACGGCGGGTCAGCGGTGCTGCCAGGTGCGGCCGTTGGCCCACTCGGCCTCGGAGTAGTTGTTCCAGTTGACGTGCATCGCGTTGGCGACCTCGCCGAGCACACCGTCCGGACCGAAGAGCCCGTTCGCGGCGTAGTTCCACTCCGCTTCCAGACCCTCGAAGTACCGCTGTGCGTCACCGGTCCAGTCGCCGCCGGCGAGGACCGGCTGGAGCTGGTTCTTGAGGTCCCTCAGTTCGTCCGCGATGGTCTGGGCCATGCCGTTGATGTCCTTGCCCGCCTGGGCGAGTTCCGGCCTGACCACGAGGTTCGCGCCGTCGATGTTTCCTGCCATGATCACTCCCTGGTGTGCTGGGTGCTGTGCCGGGTCGGCGGTGGTGACGGGACGTCAGCCGAGGTTGGCGTTGGAGAGGCCGGCCTCGATGGTGTTGATCGAGTTGATGTTCTGCTGCTCGGCGTCGCCGTAGTTGACGTAGTTTCCGCGCAGGCCGCCGGCGATGTCGGTGAGCGCGTCGTGGAGCATGCGGGAGTAGATGTCGTACTCCTGCATCAGGGCCTGGAAGGTGTCCTGGGCGATGCCCTGCCACGAGGCCTCCATGTTGGCCACGTAGTTCTTGAGGTTCGCCAACTGGCCGTCGATCTCGCCCGCCTTGGTGTCACAGGCCGCTGCGGCCATCGAGATCTGCTCCGGTGTCACCTTGAAATCGGTCACCGTACTGCTCCTCTCCGGGTGGCGTCATACCGGCCCAGTAAGCGTCGCAGCGGTGGACGGAAGGCGGACAGATCCCCTTTCCGGTGTCCCCCTGGAACGGCGAACGGTGTCCCCGCGCCCACGCATGCCGAAAGTCCCCCGCGCGCAGGGGATTTGACGGCTCATCAGCGAAGAAGGCAAGGAGCGGGCCGCCCTCGGGGCAGGTCTAGGGGCCCTCGCCCACCGGGCCCGCGCACCGCTCCGGCCAGCCTCCGCCGCCGTGGCTCTGGGCGCCCCGGCCGCGGAGCACTTCGTCCAGGCCGGCGAGCGCGGCGCGGTCGGCCCCGCCGAGTTCGGCGTCCGGTCCCTGGCCCGGTGCGGACGCCGGGGCCCCGCCCGAGGCGGGCAGTTCGCGCAGCAGGACCACCGGGGACGGACCGCCGCGCCGTACGTCGAGAACCATGAAGGGCGTGCCGGGGGCGAACACCACTTCAGGGACCGCCACTTCAGGAACCACCACTTCAGGAACCGCTGCTTCAGGGGCCACCGCCTCCGCGGCCGCCGCCTCCGGGACCGCCTCCGGCCCGTCGAGGGCGGCGAACAGCGGCCTGGCGAGTCGGCCGGTGACCGACCAGACGGCATAGCGCGGGCCGCGCGGCCAGGCCGCTCCCCCGGCCGCGCGCACACCGCTGAGCGGGGCGCGGTCCCGGAGCACGGTGCCGGGGCGGAGCGGATCGGTCTCCGGGTCCTCCGCCTGCGGCAGCGCGAAACCCGCGCCGCGCAGGACCGCGCCGCGGTGCGTCGGCAGCCGGCGCAGCCCGGACACCAGGCAGGAGGCGAACGGCAGCAGCCTGTCGTCACGCCCCTGGCAGGCCGCGGCGACCGCGTGGTGGTCGAGCAGCCCGCCCGCGTCGTCGAGATGGAGGAGAACCGCCGTCAGGTCCGCCTCGGCGGCTGCCCGTTCCCCGTCGGACATGGCCGGCAGCCGGGTGAGCGCGCGGGCGACGGCGGGCGCGTGCCGCTCCCACGCCGGTCCCGCGAGCAACCGCAGCGCCGTGTGCTCCGCGGGACCGCTGCGGTGACCGGCCCGGAAGGGGGACCGGGCGGGCCCCGTCCCCGCCGGCCGCGTGGCGTCCGGGCGGGACGGTCGCGGCCGGGGCGTCAGCCGGTCCGAGGCGTCCGGGGCTCCCGGCGTCTGCAGGGCTCTTGGCGTCTCCGGCGCGCCCGGCGTCCCCGGAGCCTCCGGAGCCTCCGACGACGAGGTGGTGATCGGCGCGGGGCGCCGGCTCAGGTGCTCCCATGCCTCGTCGAGGTCGGGACCCGCGGGCGGGTCCTGGGTCAGCGGTTCCCGGGGGGCGGCGGTCTCCGCCCGCCCCCCGATGAGGTGCTCCCAGGCGTCGGCGAGATCGGGTACGGCCAGTGGATCCGCCGCGGTACGGGGCACGGCCGGCGCGGGTGCGGCGGCCGGGACCCGCGGGTACGGGACGAGCTGGGACCCTCCGGTCGGGGCCGGGGGGCGCAGGCCGTGGCGGGACGTCAGCTCGCGCAGGGCGTCGGCGTCGTCCGGTGCGGAACCGTGCACCTGGAGCGTGGCGTCGGCACGCGTCCGCGGCGGCAGCGAACCGAGCAGGCGGTCCAGTGCCGGCCACAGCGAGGGGTCCGGCCGCTCCCCCGGGACCCCGGCCTCCACGACCGGTCCCGTCGGGTCGACCGCGAGCCCCGCACCCGGGCGGGCGGTGCCGTGCTCGCCGACCCACAGCCCGGCCCGGGTCACCGTGACCTGCCAGCGGTCGGTGAGCCGGACCGCTCCGTCGGGCGGGTCGTCCGGGCCGTGCAGCGGTGCCGCACAGCCCAGCAGCCGGGGCTGCTGTCCTGGCCGGCACTCGGCGGCGTTGACGAACGGCACCCAGCCGGGCGCGCCGTCCGTCCCGATCACGACGGAACGGACCGCGCGGGCGCCACCGGACGGGCCCTCGGTCAGCAGCGGCAGCCCGGTCGCCGCCATCACGGGGATGCCGAACCGGTCGGCCAGTCGCTGGGCCAGCGGCAGCAGATCCAGGGGACCGCCGGGTGCCAGCCGCACGGCGTCACGCACCGGACCCGGCAGCGCGGACAGCACGGCGGCGACGTCGTCGGCCGACGCCTCCTCCCCCGGCGGCCCGCCCACGACCACGGTGAGCCGTCGGGGGTCGAGCGGAACGGTGTGGAGGAGATCGCCCGGTACGGTGGCGGGCGCCTGGGCGGGCCGCAGCAGCAGTCCTGCGGGGATCCGCTCGATCACCTGTCCGCCGGCCGTGTACCCGGGAACGACGTCGAGCGCGGCCTCCCACGCGGGCCTCGGACACCGCGCGCCGAGCAGCACCGGGGCGAGGCCGGGGGCGAACCCCAGCCATCCGCCGGGTGCGTACAGCGAGGCACCCGGCACCAGATGCACACCGGCGGTGGGGGCCTCCACGCTGACGGCCCAGCTGTCGGCGACCCGCCGGGCCAACGCCGGACGGCCCGGCCGCTCCTCGCCCGCACCCGCCATCGCCAGCCGTACGGCGGTATGGCCGGCCCCGCGAAGCGCGTCGAGCACTCCGCCCAGCCGGGGCCAGAAATCCGCCCGGGCCATGGTCTGCGGATCGGAGACCAGCGTGACCGTCCGGTCGCCCGCCCAGCGCAGCACACGGGCGAGGTCGTCGACGTCGTCCACGGGCCCTGACGTGCCGGAACGGAGCACCAGCAGGCCGCCGTGCTCCTCGACGCGTACCGCCCCGTCGTCCACGCCGGTCCCCCTGGGGGTTGCCTGTGCCATCCCCGCTCACTTTCGGGTCGATGGGAGGGTGCGGCGGACGTGAGGGGGACGCCGCCGGTGCGGGCGTCCGCCCCGGCATCGCCCTTCCGTCCCGTGTCCGTACCGCATCAGGAGCGCCCCGCCACGGCCGAGCACGAGGTGGCGGCCACGGGTTCGTCGGCGTTCCCGAAGGCGGACGGCTGCGGCGGGAGAACACCGGTGGTCCTCGCCTGCCCGGACGGCACCACCGGCACCAGCTCCCGCTGCGCGGGCGACCGCCGCACGCGCGCCGCGACGGGGGCGACGGAGGCGGGGACGACGGCAGGGACGGGGGCGACGGCGGCGACGGAGGCGGGGACGACGGCAGGGACGGGGGCGACGGCGGGGCCGACAACCGAGGGCGTGCGCGACTCGGCGCCGGCCCGGGAGGTCCGCGCCCCGCCTGCCGCCGGAGCCGTCCGGGGCTCGGCGGCAGCCGCGGGCGACCGATACTCGTCGGCGGGCGGTAGCGGCCGGGGCTCGCCGGAGGCTGCAAGCGGCCGATTCCCGTCGGAGGCCGGCGCCGTCCGGGGCCCTGCGGCAGCCGCGGGAGTTCGGGGCTCGGTCGCAGTCCGGGGCGGCCGTGGGCCGGTGAGGACCGGTGGTGTCCGGTGCCGGTCGGCCGGCGGCGGGGGTGTCATCGGGACCGGTACGGCCGACGGCAGGTGCGGCGTGGGCGGGGTGGCGTGGGCCGACTCCAGCTGGTCGCGGTAGCGTTCCGCGGCCCGCAGCAGGCGGCCGTTCGGGCCCGGCACCTTCTCGCGCAGGGAGATGATCGACGGCGCGATGCGCAGGGCCAGTGCGATGTCGGCGGTGTCCCGCCAGCAGGCGTCCGCGTTGGCGGCGGCCTGCTCGGCGTCCACACTGTCCAGGCCGGCGGTGACCAGCAGGCTGAACGCGACGCGCCGGTAGAGGTCGGCCGCGAGGGCGTTGTGTCCGGCCAGCCGCATCACGTGGGCCCTGATCTGGCGGATCTGCAGGGACGTCGGGTGCTCCGAGCCGTGGGCGGTGAACGCCTCGCGTTCGAGTGCCGTGGCGAGGGTCGTGGCGTCGTCGTACCGTCCGCCGTTCGCCGCCTGCACGATGCCGCCGATCCGTTCGCGGTAGACGGAGAACCCGTCCGGGGCCGGTGCCTCCCCGGCGCTGGCCGGGGGCTGTGCGGCGGCGGCCGGTTCGGGCAGGGCCTCCGGGTCGGCGCCGGCGGTCGGCGGCCACAGCATCCGGACTCCGTGCTGCACGGCGAGCCGGCGCAGCATGCGGCTCTCCTCGGCCGTGCGGCCGGGCGCGTGCAGGACGGCGAACTCGCGTGCCTCGGGGTCGAGGTAGTCGAGCACGTGCGAGAGGGCGGCCCAGCAGGTCTCGTCGAGCGGCTGCTCCGACGGGGCGATCTCGACGGCGAGTTGGTCCGCGAGCACGGGGCGGTCCGCGATCGGCAAGGACTGGTCGACGGGTCCGAGGGCGAGCCCCGACCGGGTCATGGTGAGCTGCCAACGCTCCGACAGCCGGACCACACCCGCGTCCTGGAGCTGGGCGTCGGGCACCGGGGAACGCCAGCGCAGCAGCCGGGGGTCGGTGACCTCCGCGTCGGCGCCGGAGTCGCCGGAGCGGTCGGAGCCGCCGGAGTCGCCGGAGCGGTCGGAGCCGCCGGAGTCGCCGGAGCGGTCAGGACGGCCGGGGCGACCGGGGCGGCACTTCACGGCTTCGACATAGGGCCGCCAGGTCGGCCGGCCGGTGCCGTCGACGAGGACGGGCCCGGCGGCGAGTTCCGCGTCGTCCAGTGTCTCCGCGCGGACCGCGAGCGGCGGCCCGGTGAGCACCTCGACCCCGATGTCCAGCGCGCCGGTGACCTCCTGGACGACGGGGAGCAGGTCGCCCTCGGCGCCGGGCGCCACCCGGATGTCGTCGCGCACCGTCGGCGGCAGCGCGGTGAGCAGTGCGGCCAGGTCGTCGGCCGGGATCCGGGCACCGCCGCCGGGGCCGGGCACGCCGACCAGCACGGTGGGGTGGGCGGGGTCGACGGGCACCGCGTAGCACAGGTCGCCGGGGACGGGCGGTGGCGTGCCCGGGGGCTGGAGCAGTACGCCGGCCGGGACGGGGCGAACGGCGTACCCTGCGGCGGTGTGTTCGGGGAGCGCCGCGAAGGCGGTCTGCCAACCCGGGGCGGGATGGCGCGCCCCCAGCGGCGTCGGCTCCGTGCCGGGCTGGAAGAGCTGCCAGCCGCCGGACGGCTCCGGTGCGTCGGGGACGAAGAGGGTCCCGCCGGGGACGAGCAGAGCGCTGCCCGCGGGCGCGATCACGCCCAACCCCCAGGCGTCGGCGATCCGTTGGGCCAGGGCGGGCCGGTCCGCGGTGCCGCGCCCCGCGCCGGAGACCACCAGGCGGACGGTCGTCGCGCCGTCGTCCCGGAGCGCGTCGAGGATGTCGCCGAGCCGGGTCCACAGCACGGGCGGCACCGGGCCGTCGACTCCGACGACGACCGTGGCGACGGTCTGCCCCGCTGCGGCGCCCAGGGACCGGGCGAGTTCCGCCGCCTCCTCCGTTCCGGGGACGGCCTGTTCGGTGGCGCGCAGCAGGGTCAGCCCGTCGTACTCGTCGACGAGGACAAGCGTGTCGGGCTCACCCGGCGTGCTGCCGGGCTGCTCGCCCCGGCCTGGTGCCAGGCGCGTGAAGAGGGTCCCCCAGCGGGACATGAACTGCTCCTTCCGTGACGGCATGCCCTTCCCGGACGTACCGGACGTACGTCGGCGGACGGCTTCCGTCCCTCGGTTCACCGGCTCCGGCCTCACCTACAGCTACGGACGGCCGCCAAGATCGGTTCGCCGCGGGTGCCGGAGTCCGCGCTCACCCGAGCGGACGGGGCTGCCCGGCCGGATCGGGCGGGAAGGGGACGGCCGGTGACAGGTGTTCGTGCACGGCGAGCCAAAGGGCGTCTGCCCCACGGCGGAAGACGATCGTCTCCCTCTCGTGCAGGGTGCCGGTGCCGGTGCGCGTCGAGACGTCCGTCTCCACGGTGTGGGTGAACACCGCGGTGTCGTCCCAGAGTTGGATCCGGCGGTCGGAGGAGCGGCACTTCAGCACGTGGAAGTCGTCGTCGGCCGCCCAACGGGCCCAGACCCGACGGTACTCGGCGACGGACTCGATGCGCCGGTCGGTGGTGTGGAACACGAAGGTCGCGTCGGGGGCGAAGGCGGAGAAGTAGTCGTCCAGGCGCTCCTCGGCGAAGGCGGCCACGAGACCGTCGGCGGCCCGCAGCACCTGCTGTTCCTGTCGTTCCTGCTCGTTGCTCATGCGGGTTGCTCTTCTTCCGGCGTTGAAGTGGTGGTGTCCCGGCAATCGGCGCGGGGGCGCGAGGCCGCGAGGGCCCCGCGGCGCTAGACGGTGACGAGCAACAGCGCCCCGGCCCCCAGGAAGAGTCCGAGCGCCTGATGGGCCGTCACGCGTTCGCCGTCGAGGACCAGCGCGAGGACGACGGTGGCCGCCGGGTAGAGGGACACGATCGACCCGACCACGCTCAGCAGCCCCTGGTCGGCGGCGAACAGGCAGAAGGCGAAGGCCGCCGTGTCGAGGACGCCGGCCAGTACGACGGACAGCCAGGGCACGGACGTGCCGCCCGTCTCCGGCCGTGTGCGCAGGGCGCCCGGGGTCACGCACAGGATGGAGACCGCGCGGGCCCCGGCCAGCGGCCACAGGCCCGCGTCCGGTCCCGGATGGGAGATGAACACCAGCTGGAGTCCGAGCGCCGCGCCCGTCGCCAGGGCGAGGAGCAGGGTGCGCAGCGCGACGGTGGCCTCCCGGACCCGCCCCACCAGGCTCACCAGCGCGATCGACAGCAGCGCGCAGCAGACGCCGCCCAGCGCGAACGGCCCGGGAGCCGACTGGAGGGCCAGTCCCACCGTCAGGGGTACGACGGCCGCCGTGACCGCCGTGACCGGGGCGACGAGCACGATCCCCTCGGCGGCGAGCGTGCGGTAGAGCAGTACGAGGCCCAGTACTCCGAAGGCTCCGGCTCCGCATCCCCAGGCGAGGGCGGTCAGGTCGGGTCCGTGGTCGGCGGTCGCCGCCAGCCAGCCGGCGAGCACCGGGAGGGACAGCGCCTGGGAGAGGAGGACGACCCGTCCGGCGGGCATGGTCCGCGACGCGCGGGCGCCGCAGTAGTCCGCGGCTCCCCATCCCGCCGCCGCGACCGCGGCCAGCAGTGTGGTGATCATCAGGCACCCGGCCGGCTGAGGAGGACGTCCCGTCTGGCGTCGGCCAGATGGCGGGCGGCCTGGCGGGGCGTGCACACCGTGTCCTCGGCGAGTTGCAGGGTCTCGGTCACCAAAGTGCGCAGCGCCGCCCGCACCTTGGCCAGGGAGGCCGCCGCGTCCGGTGCGACGTCGCCGTAGAGCACCCACCACCACCAGGCGTTGGTCCCGGAGTTGGCGACGACGTCGGGGACGACGACACAGCCGCGGCGCAGCAGCAGTTCCTCCGCGTCGGGCGTGACGGGGAGGTTCGCCGCCTCCACGATGTACCGGGCGGCGACGCGGTCCTGGTTGGCGCCGTCGATGCTGTAGGAGGTCGCGGCCGGGACCAGCACGTCGGCTTCGAGGGCCAGGCAGGCGTCGCGTTCCAGCAGGACGTCGTCGGGACCGAGCCGGCCGCGGTCGACGGTTCCGAACGCCCGGCGGTGGCGGAGCATGTCCTCGACGGCGAGGCCGCGTGGGTTGGCGACGGCGCCGTGGACGTCGGAGACGCCGACCACCCGGACGCCGGCCGCGTGCAGGTAGCGTGCGGTGGCGCCGCCCATGGCCCCGAAGCCCTGGACGACGGCGGTGGCGGAGGACCGGGGGATGCCGTCCCGGTCCAGGAGCGTGAGGGCGGCCTCCGCGACCCCGCACCCGCCGACGAGTTCGGCGAGTCCGATGCCGTCGACCTCGACGGAGAACGCCTCGGTGAATCGTCTGCGTGCCGCCGCGGGGTCGTCGAGGGTGCGCACGACCGGGGCGATGCAGCCGTCCACGCCCAGCTCGCCGAGCACCTCGTCGATGAGTTCCGTGGTGGTGCCGAGGTCGTCGCCGGTCGCCCAGTTGTCCGCCACGTAGGGGCGGATGAACGCGAGGAAGCGGGAGAGCACGCCGCGTGCCTCGCTGCTGAGCGGGTCGCAGTCGATCCCGCCCTTGGCACCGCCCATGGGGAGGTAGCGGCCCGCGGGGTCGTAGTGCAGCGCCTCCTTCACGCTCATCGCCGCCGCCAGTTCCCTGACCTCCTCGTAACGGCAGCCTTCGCGCATCCGCAGGCCGCCGCTGGCCAGGCCCCGGACGAGCCGGTCGACGACGAGGAAGCCCTGGCGTCCGGTGACGGGGTCGGTCCAGGTCAGTGCTGCTTCGGGAGGTCGGGGTGCGGCGGCACCGGCACGGACCGCGGGCATGGTGAGAAGACCGCTGTTCACGGCGAAGGGCTCCTAGCGAAAGCCGACGAGGACGGGCCACGGAGCGCGCCGGTGACAGCCACGACGGCCGGGAGGCGGCCACCCGCGCGCGCTCCGACGGTAGTTCCGGCCCTGCGTGACTGGGCAGTCCCCCGTTCCGGGGGCATGCCCGGTACCCCGCTCGGGGACTGCCCTTGCCCGACGGCGGCTCATCGGCCGCTCACCGGCGCCGTCCGTACGCCCGGCCCGGGCGCCCGGGCCGGGCGTGGCCCCGCCGGTTCCGGGATGACCGAGCGTCACCCGGAGGTCAGTCGAGTACCGCCATGAAGTCCGTGCAGGCCGCCGCGCACGCCCGGCAGGCCGCCGCGGTCGGCTCGGCGCCCGGAAAGGCGTCGAAGGCCTGCGCGCAGCCGAGGCAGACCGTGCGGCACCACTCGAGTCGGTCGCGCAGGCCGTCCGCGTCCCGGCCGGTGCCCTCGGTCAGGTTCTGGCAGGTGGCGTCGCACACCTCGGCGCACATGATGCCGGTGCGACGCAACCGGTCCGCCTCGGTGTCGGAGGTTCCGCCCGGATCCAGTGTCCCCGCACGCAGTGCGCACATCCGGGCGCACTCCGTGCATGCCTGCGCGCATGCGAACCGGTCCTCCAGGAACCGGTACAGGTCCTGCTGGGAAGACGGCGAAGTCATGCGGCCCGGGTAACCGGACCGCGGCGGGGCAAACTCCGCGTGCCGTCGGCCGTGGCTCAGCCCTGCTCCGCGCGGACGATCACCACCGGGCAGCTGGCATGCTGGGACACCTGCTGGCTGACGGAACCGAGCAGGGCGCGGGCGAACCCGCCCCGGCCCCGGCTGCCGACGACCAGGGCCTCGGCGCCCTCCGCGGCCCGCAGCAGGACGTCGGTGGTGTTGCCGTGCACCAGGTGGGAGCGGACCGAGCCCGCCGCGTCCGCGCCGAGTACGTCGGTCAGCTCCTGCCGCATCTTGTCCCGGGCCTCCTCCGCGTCGAGGTCCATGTCCACGGCGGGCCCCGACCATCCGTACAGGCCCGGCAGCTCCCACACGGCGACCGCCTCCACCACGCCGTCCACGAGGCCGGCGTACCGCAGTGCCCAGCGCAGGGCCGCGTACGAGGACGGCGATCCGTCGACGCCGACCACGACCCGCCGCTCGGTGACATCCCTGTCCATGCGTTCCGCCTCTCCTCAAGCTCGGCTCGGGCGTTCGGCAGGCCCTCTCCTCCACGCTGCGCGACGGGCGGCCGGGCCGCCAGAGAAGTGCGGCCGGGGGCATGACACGGTCCGGCGCCCGCCGCGGGTGCGGGCCGTGGCGCATTCCGGGCCGGTCGGCCCCTGGTGGCCCGGGCGTTCCCGTGGTGTGCTGGAGGTGACGGGAAGGACCCCCAGTGACGCGGGGAAGCGGTCGGCCACGGCCGCGCACCGCGCAATCAGGATCCGCGAGAAGTGGATGGCGTCCTTCCCGCCCTCTCGTGATCGGCGGGATCCGAGGAGGCGACCATGCACGGCAGCCCGCACACCGTCGGCGACGTGATGACCCGCGCCCCCGTGGCCGTGGGCCGTGACGCCCCGTTCAAGGACGTCGTCACGCTGATGGACCGGTGGAAGGTCAGCGCCCTGCCCGTGCTGGCGGGCGACGGCAGGGTGATCGGCGTCGTGTCCGAGGCCGACCTGCTGTTCAAGGAGGCCTTCCGGGACCGCGACCCGGACCCCTTCGTCGCACGGGAACGTCCGGCCGACGTCGCCAAGGCCGGCGGGGTGACCGCCGGGGAGCTGATGAACGCGCCCGCGGTGACCGTGCACGCCGACGCCACGGTGGCGGAGGCTGCGCGCATCATGGCCCGGCGCGGGGTCAAGCGGCTGCCCGTCGTCGACGGATCGGGCGTGCTCAGGGGCATCGTCAGCCGGGCGGACCTGCTGAAGGTGTTCCTGCGTGCGGACGAGGAACTGACCGAGGAGGTGCGCCGGGAGGTCGTCGACCGGCTGTTCCCGCTCTCCGCCGACCATATCCGGGTCGACGTCTCCGAAGGGGTCGTCACCCTGACCGGCTGGATCGACAGCCCGGAACCGGCGCCGGTCGCCGAACGGCTGACCCGCGCCGTGGAGGGCGTGGTCGACGTCCGCTGCCGTCTCTGCCCGGTCTCGGTACGCGACGCCCCGCACTGACGCCCGGCCGGCCCCCTCCCTTCTCCGGAGTTCGCCGCTGTCGCCCGCCGCGTACGATCAGTCACCGATTGCGTCCGGTTCGCACCGTTCTGGGAGGGGTATCCCATGGCTATGAGTACGGAACCGATGGAGCTGGCCGCCCCCAGCGGCCTACTGAGTCTCGCGCTCTTCGTGGTGGCCGTGGCCGTGCTGGCGATGCTCGCCGGGGGCTTCTGGCTCGGCAACCGGATCAAGTACCGCGAGTCGCCCAGGCCGCGCCCCGAGGAGCAGCCGAAGCTGCCGCCGGAGGGCGCCGTGCACGAGATCCGGGAGAACCGGGAGTCGGAGGAGATCCCCCTGATGCCCAAGGGCGGCCGTCCGCTCACCCCGTACGAACTCAGCAACCAGCAGACCAGGCCGAGCACGTCGAAGGACCGGCCGCGCTGGAGTCCGGGCTCCAGCGGCTCGTTCGGCGGCGGCGGGCTCGGCGCCCACTGATCCCGGACACTCCCTAGACCGTCCCGCGGCCCGCGTCGAGGCGACCGACGTGGGCCACGTTCCCGAGGTCCTCGGCGTCCTGGCTCGGCGTGGCCGCGAACCAGGCGTCGAGGATCTCCTTGAGCACCGGCGGCGAGGTCAGGCGCAGGCCGATGGCGAGGACGTTGGCGTCGTTCCAGCGGCGGGCGCCGTCGGCCGTGTACGCGTCGGCGCACAGGGCGGCGCGGACGCCGGGCACCTTGTTGGCGGCGATCGAGGCGCCGGTCCCGGTCCAGCAGCACACCACGGCCTGGTCGGCGGCGCCGGCCGCGACGTCGCGGGCGGCCACCTCGGAGCAGACGGCCCACTGCGGGTCGGCCCCGGGTTCCAGTGCGCCGTACGTGCGCACGTCGTGGCCCCGGCGCCGCAGCTCCTCCACGAGGAGGCGGGCGACGGGTTCGTCCATGTCGGAGGAGACGGAGATTTTCATACGCACCCATTTCCTCGCGGGTCGACGGCGTGCCGTGCATCGACGGCGGGGACCTTCATGCCGCTTCACGTTACGCGTTACCGGTCAGACGCCGGAGGCGTCGGACGTGGGCTGTTCGCCGTGCAGCGCGGCCAGCGCGGCGGCGAGCCTTCCCCGGCTGGTGATGCCGAGGCGTGGATAGACGCGGTACAGGTGTGCTCCGACGGTGCGGTGCGAGATGAACAGGCGCTGACCGATCTCCCGGTTGCTCAGTCCCTGTGACGCCAGCACGGCTATCTGCATTTCCTGGGCGGACAGTTGCTCAGCGCTGTTCGCATGCCGTCGACCGCTCGACTCACCGGTGGCCCGCAGCTGCTCGCCGGCCATCTCCGCCCAGGGCCGTGCGCCGGCCCTGTCGAACTCGTCGCGGGCGAGGCGAAGCGGGTGCCGGGCGTCCACGTTGCGGCGTTGACGGCGCAGCCAACGGCCGTGGTGCAGGTGGAGGCGGGCACGCGACAGCGTCCAGCCGGCCGGCAACGCGGAAAGGGCCGCCGCGTAGCGCTCCTCCGCCGTGTCGTCCGGGGCCAGCACCGCGTCGGTGTAGGCGTGCGCCACCACCATCATCTCGGAGGGCAGCTGTCCGGCCAGACCCGGAAGGCCGGCCAGCAGTTCCCGGGCCTGCTCCACGGTGCCCGCGGCAACCGCGGCGTCCGCCAGATCAGGCGCGAGCAGCCAGCGGCTCACCGAGTGAAAGTGCGGGTCAGCGGGGTCGAAGGCGCGGGCCAGGATGTCGTGGGCCTCCGTCGCACGACCGTCGAAGAGGGCGAGCAGGCCGTCGGTCTGCTGCGCCATCACCGTGACGAACGGCATCCCGGGGAACAGGCCGTGCATGCGCAGTTCGTGGATCACCCGTGCTGCCTGCTCGGTCTCGCCCCGCATCGCCGCCACCAGGCCGGCCGTGGCCTTCAGACCCAGCCAGACGATCCACTCCCCGGTCTCCTCGGCCAGGGCGAGCCCTTCGGCGGACTCCTCGCGGGCTTGTTCAAGCCGTCCGAGGTACACCTGCGGCCAGCTGGCGGCCAGCGAGCGGGCGAGCATTCCGAGCCGGCCCTGCGACCGCCACGCCGAGGCCGCGAGCGCCAGGTAACGGACGGCGCGGCCGATGTCGCCGATGACCATGGCGCCGCTACCGAGAAAGTGCAGGATCCGGCCGTCCTGACGGTCTTCGCTGACTCCGTCGAGCCGCGCAATCACGTCGGCCCCGTGCCGGTAGGGCTCGGTGTACGCCCGCACGGCCAGTACGTGGGGGGAATCAGGATCAGGGTTCCACCGGTCCAGTTCCGCCGCGGCCTGAGCACGCACCCGCGCATCGCCGTCCTGGAAGAAACATCGTGCGGCGGCCCGCCACAACAGGTTCTCCGCGACGTCTCTCGCCCCCGC
The DNA here is from genome assembly GCF_040652195.1 of Streptomyces sp. NPDC048278. Lineage (NCBI taxonomy): Bacteria > Bacillati > Actinomycetota > Actinomycetes > Kitasatosporales > Streptomycetaceae > Streptomyces > Streptomyces sp. NPDC048278. Next base: position 206,203 of record NZ_JBEZLP010000009.1, on the reverse strand, counting down.
GTCGAACGCTCCGGCCGCCGCGGTGACCATGTCCTGGATCCGTCGCTGCGGCTCACTCGGTTCAAAGGCGCAGTTGTCGGACACCACCATGAGGCGTGCCCGCTCCACCCGGCCCAGCGTGCTCATGTCGGTGCGGTCCAGCAGAGTCTGGACGCCGGTGCGGTCGTTGATCTCGCTGGACAGCTCGGCCGCCCGAACGAGCATGCCGGTTCTGCGCTGCGGGTCGAGGACGAGGTCGGCCGCCTGGCGCAGCGCCGGGACGGCTGCCGCCACCTTGCCGCGGGCCTGCGACGCGTCGGCGAAGCGCTCCAGCCGGGTGGCCAGCCGGTCGTCGGGGCCGATGGTGGCCGCCGCCTCGTGGGCGAGCTGCCGCTCGGGGGTGTCGTCCATCACCGAGGCGAGGGCACGGTGGGCGGCCAGCCGTTCGGCGAGCGTGGCGTGCGTGTAGATCGCCGTGCGCATGAGTGGATGACGGAACTCGGGGGTGTAGCCGACCAGGGTGACCAGATCCGCGTCGACCGCCTCCTGTACCGCGTCGACGGAGACCGCCGAGCCGATGAGGCGACCCGACACGTCCAACAGCAGGTTGAGCGGCGCGGCCGGCTCGATGGCCAGCACCAGGAGCAACGTGCGACATGCCGGACTCACCGTGTCGGTACGCGCCGAGAACGCGTCCTCCAGGCGCTGGGTGAGCGGCAGGTCGTCCGACTGCGCGGTGGTGCCCTTCACCGCCTTGGGCAGCTCCACCAGGGCCAGCGGAAAGCCCGCGGCGCGCTCCAGGATGAGCGTCCGCAGCGGCAACGGCAGGTCGGGCGCGCCGGCATCGAGCAATTCGGCGGCGGCCACCGGACCGAGCGGCTCCAGCGGAAGGTCCAGGAGCACATACGACTCGGAGTAGTGGACCCGGGCGGCGGCGATCACCTGTATCGCGAGGTCACGGGTGCGCCGGGCAACGAACTTGAGCACGTCCCGGCTGCTGGAATCGATCCACTGCACGTCGTCGACCAGCAACAGCAGCGGCTGCCGGTTGGCCGCGTCGGCGAGCAGTTCGAGCACGGCCAGTCCGACCTGGTATATCTCGGGCTCGGTCTCCCTGGCGCCGAACGCACCGTTCAGCGCCGACCGGTGCGGAGCGGACAGGTCTTCGATGCCACGGGCGACCGGTTGCAGCAGTAGGTGCAGTGCGGCGAACGGCAGCCACTGTTCGGGTTCCACCCCGGATGTACGCAGCACCTTGAAGCCGCCCTCGACGGCGTCGGCCCCGACCGCGCGCAGCAGGGCCGACTTGCCGAGTCCTGGGGCGCCATGGATCAGCAGTGCGCTGCCGTGCCCGGCCGCGGTGTCTGCCAGCAGCCCCCGCAGGAGGCTGAGCTCCTCGTCCCGCCCGATCATCGCGCGCGTGCCGGACGTTCACTCATCGGCACAGCGGACATCGGGTATGGCACGTGTGGCTTCTCTCGTCAAGGGGTCATTCGACCGCCATGCTACTCGGCAGGTGCGACGACCCATGTCGGCGAGGTCCGACCATCAGTCGAACGACTCCAAAGCGGTTCCGTCCGGCGACCGACCGACGAGATCCTCGATGTCCAGACGGCTTCCTTCCTCCCCCGGGGGAACAACCTCGAAGGCAGAATGCAGAAAGTCGTCCACGACCGCCGCCGATGCGGCTACGACAAACATCTCCCAGCCCGACCGGAAGGACATGTACACCAGCCTGTGACCGCGGATCTCGGCTGGCCAGACCTGAACATCACCGAGACCTGCGAGCCGCCGCCGACCGGCGGCCAGCAGATCGCGCGCGAACTCCCACTCGATGACCGAATCAGCGCGAGCGCCACCGTTGAACGCCATGAACACCGAGTACGGATCCGCACGGTCGTACCGAAGATCCGTCATGACCGGCAGGGGCACCTCCTCCTCGAGAAGAGCCACGACCGTCCGGCATGTCACGGACCCGGACCGGACGTCATCCTGGTGCGCATACTCAGGCTCGTCATCGGTGTCGAACACCTTCCCGTTCATCATTCGTCCCCTCTCGCCTTCCGACCACGACGGCCGCCGATCGGTCAGATCGGGCTACTACGAGCCTGGGGCCGACCCGAAGCCCGATACATCAGTCAAGTGACTGGACCGGACCGGCCACACGGACAAGCCGAGAGCAGCAGCACACACTCAGTTTCAAGTGAAACCGTATCGAATGCACATATGGCTGTAATGTGACTCCGTGACCACCAACACCCATCACAGAGCCGCCTCCTCCACCACCTCACGCGCCACCGACCGTCCTGGGGACACCTCACCCTTCGCCGTCGCGCTGTTGTTGCGGCGGGCGCATTGGCGGGTGGCGGGGGTGATGGCGGAGGCGTTGCGGCCGTTGGGTGTGGAGTTGCGGCATTTCGCGGTGTTGTTGGTGCTGGTGGACCGGGGGCCTACGGTGCAGCGGGATCTGGCGGTGGCGACGGGGTCGGACAAGGCGGGGATCATGCGGGTCGTGGATGATCTGGAGCGGATGGGGCTGGCGGTGCGCAGGGCGGTTCCGGGGGATCGTCGGGTGCGGGCGGTGGAGATCACGCCGGAGGGTGTGGCGTTGTTCGACGCGGCGCATGTGGCGGCGGAGCCGTTGGCGGAGCGTCTGGTGGCCGGTCTGGAGCCCGGGGAGTCCGAGCAGCTGACGAGTCTGCTGACCCGGTTCGCCCACCCCGGACAGGGCGAGGGCTAGGCACATCCGACCCGACAACCACCGCCGACACCGACCCGTCGCCCCAGATAGTATTGAATGATACTATTGCAAGTGTGACTGTCACTGATGGGTCTGACGGAGAGGGATACGGGCGATCATGAACGTCTACGAGGCTGTCGTGAGCCGGCGAGCTGTCCGGGCATTCACCGACCAGCAGGTCCCGCGGGAGGTGCTGGAGCGCGTGCTGTCCGCCGCGGCCTGGGCTCCGTCCGCATCGAACCTCCAGCCGTGGCACGCCTATGTGCTGACCGGCCGGCCGCTCGCCGAGCTGAAGAAGCGCGCCGGCGAACGGATAGCCACAGGCGACCCCTGGGACGAGCCGGAGTACGAGCAGTACCCGTCGACGCTGAAGAGCCCGTACCGGGAGCGCCGATCCGCCTTCGGCGAGCAGCGTTACGGCGCACTCGGCATTCCACGTGAGGACGTGGAGGCGCGACAGCGAGCGTCTGCCGCGAACTGGGACTGCTTCGGGGCGCCCGCCGCCCTGTTCTGCTACATCGACCGCGGCATGGGCCGGCCCCAGTGGTCCGACATGGGACTCTATCTGCAGTCCGTCATGCTGTTGCTGCGCGCCGAAGGGCTGCACAGTTGCACCCAGATGGCCTGGGCGAAGTACCACAGGACCGTCGCCGAGGTCCTGTCACCCCCGGACGAGCTCCTCCTCTTCTGCGGCATGTCGATCGGCTACGAGGACGTCGCCGCGAGCCAGCCCCGCATCGGCCGGGCTCCGCTCGAAGAGACCGTCACCTTCGTCGACGGCTGTTGACACGGCCGGCGCCCCGTCGTCACGTCCCCCGGTGCGATTCCGGATCGCCCGGGGTGTCGGGCCGGTTCCAGGAACGAAGCTTGTCGGGATTGAGGACGACCCAGACCTGTGCGACACGCTGGTCGGCGACATCGAGGCCGATGACGGCTGCGACCCGGGAGCCGTAGCGGACGAGGAGCCCGGGCCGGCCGTTGACGGAGTGGGTGGTCAGAGTGGTGCGGGGGTGGCGGGCGAGGAGTGTCAGCAGGCTGCGGGCGACCTGGTGGCTGCCGTGTACCGGCCTGCTCAGTGTGCGGACCTTGCCGCCGCCGTCGAAGAACGCCGTGGCGTCCGGGCACAGCAACGACTCGAGCAGTTCGGCATCCTCGTGCACGCAGGCCCGGCGGACGGCGCGGGCGAGGTGGTCGTACTCGTCCGGCCCGGTGGGGCGTGAGCGCTGCCTGCGAAGACTGTGGCGAGCCCGGTCGGCGAGCTCGCCACACTCGGACTGCGGGCGCCCCACGATGTCGGCCACCGAATCGGAGGCCATCCCGAAGACGTCATTGAGGACGAACGCCGCCCGCTCGACCGGCGACAGGGAGTCCAGCGCGTTCAGGAGCACCTGGCTGACCTCCGCCGCCAGGCCCGCCTGCGCCCCCTCGGCGTCTGCCGTCCTCGCAGGGTGCGCAGGGTGCTCCTCGCTCTGGTCCGCACGGCAGGTCGTGCCCCTCCGGGGATGGGCGAGCATGCCCAGACAGATCCCGCCCGCCGTCTTCGCGAGCCAGTGCCGGGGAGCCGTGATCCCCGCGCGCTCCGCGTCGGACAGCCGGTACCACCGCCGGTAGGTCTCGTCGACGACGCCGTCCGCGTCCCGGGAGTTGCCCAGCATCCAGTAGGTGACTTCCAGCAGGTGCCGACGCTCATCGAGCAGCTCCGCGACCGGCACCGCATCAGCATGACCCATACGGCATCCTCCGCCCCTGGTTCCTCGGCTCAATCTCATGACCGGTCATGCACGCGTCTTGTGACAATCGACGCCCGCGGGTACCCGTACGAACCGGGCGGACCCCGGTGGCTCAGCTCATCGTCCCCAGCATCACAGCGACACACAGCATCGCAGCGGTGATCAGAGCCATCGCGGTCGCCGTTCCGCGCAGCCAGTGCCGGAAGCGTACGTGGTGCCGCTCCTCCACCACGCTGATCCGGTCCGAGATGTGTTCCGTGACCATACGGGCGACATACGTCTGCTCGTCGAGATACCAGCGCTCGATGTCCGTCTTCTGGACCTGGGTCAGCCCCGGCGCCCGTGCGGTGAAGGCTGCCACCCGCTGGCGTGCTGCTTGCAGATGGGCCTCCCGGTAGAGGTACGTCTCGATGTCGGTGAGACCGCGTCGGGCCTCTCTACTCGCGTCCATGCTGTCCTCCGGCGGGAAGGCGGGAAGGCCGGTCGTGACCGTCCCGGGAGCCGGGAGCGAGCCGGTCGTCGAGCCAGTCGCCGTAGCGAGTGGGCGCGATGTGGGCATCGGCACCGGGAAGAAGGTCATGACGACGGACTCTGGCGCCGAAGTAGGGACTGCGGTCGTCGATGAACAGCCGGCGGTACTCCCCGCTGTCGGTGAGGGCGGCACGGACGAACATGCCGAGCCCGATCTCGTCCGGGCCGGCGATCTCACGGACACCGAGGAGCGGGCGGAAGGACGCGGTGTGGGCCACGAGGGTGGCGACGTCCGCGCAGGACACCGGCCGGATCAGGACGGGTGCGACCCAGACACTCCAGTCCTCCGTGGCCGCCTCGGCGATGTCACCGGCGGACTCGAACAGCTGGGTCGCACGGATGATCGAGTACGGGATCCGATCCTGCCTGATCAGGGATTCCTTGGCATACAGGGCTCGGAAGTACCCGCTCTCCCGCAACCGGTCCACGCCGACCACGGACAGGGCGACATAGTGTTTCACGCCGGCGGCGGCTGCCGCCGACAGCAGGTTGGCCGTGGAGCGGCACAGCGTCTCCATGACCGCCTCCTCATCGATGACGAGGCCGGAATCCTCCGTGCGGACCCCGTCGTCGAGTGAGGGCGGTCCGGTCAGGTCGACCAGTACCGAGCAGTTCTCGAGAGCCTCGGGGAGGCCTTCTCCCGTGCGGATGTCGACGCCGCTCGAAGCGGAGACCAGACAGGCCTCGTTCCCGTGCCCGGTGATTCCTGCGACGGTCGCGACCCCGGTGGATCCAGCGTCGTCGATGACAACGACCTTCATAGAAAGAAGCCTTCCCTCGGGCCTTCAGGCAGCGGTGTGGTCGCCCGCGGGGCTCCCGCCGGGGTGTCCAGGACCGGCATTCGACACGAACGCGTCCCGTGGATGCTGGACGGAGGCAAGCGAGACGAGGTCCCTGCCCCACAGCGCGGCGGTGAGCCAGACGGCCAGGACGCGGACCTTGCGCTCCCAGCTGGGCACGGCCAGGACGTGGTAGCCCCGGTGCATCAGCCAGGCGGGGAGCCCCTTGATGACGATCCTCTTGTACTGGAAGATGCCGCGTCCGAGACCCAGGGTCGCGACCACTCCCAGACTGCTGTGGCGGTAGTTGCGGGTCGCGCGCCCGCGCAGACTCGCCGCGATGTTCTTCGCGAGGCGCTTGCCCTGCCGAACGGCATGCTGGGCGTTCGGCACGGTGTGCGCGCCCGGTACGGGAGAGGCGAGGTCCGGCACGGCCGCGTCGTCGCCGGCCGCCCACGCGTCCGGTACGGGTTCGCTGTCGGTGCCCACGCGCAGGTCGGGCCCTACCACGATGAGGCCTCGCCCGTCGACGGGCAGGTCCGTGTGGTTGTGCACGACCGGGTTCGAAGCGTTGCCGGCGGCCCAGACGATCAGCGCGGAATCGAATTCCTTTCCGTTGGACAGCACGACGTGACCGTCCTCGGCGGAGAGCAGCTGGGTGTTCAGGTGGACCTGGGCACCGCGGTCCTCCAGGGAGCGCACGACCCAGGCGCCCGGCTTGTCCCCCACCTCGGGCAGGATGCGTCCCCGGGCCTCGACCAGGTGGAACGACACGTCGTCGAAGCTCAGTTCCGGGTAGAACCCGACCATCGCGGTGGCCAGCGAGAGCAGCTCGCCGAACCCCTCGACGCCGGAGAACCCGCCGCCCACGAACGTGACGGTGAGCAGTCGCTGCCGCTCGGGGCCGGGCGGCAGCGACGCCGCCTGGTCGAACGCCGTCATCAGCCGGTCGCGAATGGCCACCGCCTCTTCCACGTGCTTGAGGCCTATCGCCTGCTCCGCCACTCCGGGTACCGGGAAGGTGCGGGTCACGGCTCCGGCGGTGACCACAAGGGTGTCGTACTGAACCTCGTACTCCGTCCCGCTCGCGGAGCGCACACTCACCGTCCGGTCGGCGTGGCGGATCTCGGTCACGCTCCCCGCGATCAGCCGGGTGCTGCGCAGGTGCCGCCGCAACGAGACGGCAGCGTGACGTGCCTCGACCGAGCCGGCCGTCACCTCCGGCAGGAAGGGCTGGTACGTCATGTACGGACGCGGGTCGACGACCGTGACCCGTGCCTCGCCCTTACGGAGCTTTTTCTCAAGGCGCCATGCGGTGTAGAAGCCCGCGTAGCCCCCACCGACGATCAGAATCTCGCGCATCGGTCCCTCTGTCTGTTGGCTGACACCAGATAGACCGGACGGGCCAGGACGGTGTGACACGGCGGCGGTGAGAGAGCCACGGAGCCGGTCCGGTCACAGAACCCGGGGACTTCCGGTCTTCAGCTCGAGGACGTGAGTTACACGCTGTGCGTCACGATGGGAACCCGGTGCGCGTATGAGGCCATAGCGGCGGCGGACACGTTGCTGGTGGCCGTGGCCGGGCGGGGCAGGGTCCAGGAGCCGGACGGCAGGGCGGCTCGCCGGTGCACGACCGAGGCGTCAATCTCGCCAGCGACAGTCGCGTTCAATACCATCTCGTGTTTGACTGTGGGCGAGCACAAGTCCTCTCTTGGGAGAAAACCCATGGCCACATTGCTGCACATCGACTCCTCCGTGTTCCCCGGCGAGGCCTCCTCGTCCCGTCCGGTCACGGCGGCCTTCCGCCGGGTCTGGGAGGAGCAGCACCCCGGGGGAACGGTGATCTACCGCGACCTCGCCGCCGACCCGGTGCCGCACATCACCGCCGCCGCCTGGTCCGCCGGTTACACCGACCCCGCCGAGCGCACCGCCGAGCAGTCCGCCGCGTTCGCCGCGCGCATGCGGCTCATCGAGGAGCTGGAGCAGGCGGACGCCGTCCTGATCGGCGCCCCCATGTACAACTTCTCGATCCCCTCGACCCTCAAGACATGGCTGGACAGCGTGCTGCTCATGGGCCGCACCGCAGGCGAGACCCCTTCGGCCAAGGGCACCCCAGCCGTGGTGGTCGCCAGTCGCGGCGGCTCCTACGGGCCCGGCACCCCGCGCGAGGGCTATGACTTCGTGCAGAACTACCTGGAGACCGTCCTCGGGAAGACCCTCGGTCTGGACCTCGACTTCATCGTCCCGGAACTCACCATGGCCCCCCGCAACCCGGCCATGTCCGAACTGGTCCCCCGCTACGAGGCGTCCCGCAAGCGCGCCCTGGAGGAGGCTGCCGCCAAGGCCGAGGCCCTGACGGAACTCCTCGCCGCGTAGCCCTTCCCGCATGGGACACCGTGTGAGATCCCGGCACGGGACACGGTCACACGGTGTCCACGGGGCCGTCGGCGGCGGTTGTCGGGTCGGGTGTGCCTAGCCCTCGCCTGGTCCGGGGTGGGCGAACCGGGTCAGCAGACTCGTCAGCTGCTCGGACTCCCCGGGCTCCAGACCGGCCACCAGACGCTCCGCCAACGGCTCCGCCGCCACATGCGCCGCGTCGAACAACGCCACCCCCTCCGGCGTGATCTCCACCGCCCGCACCCGACGATCCCCCGGAACCGCCCTGCGCACCGCCAGCCCCATCCGCTCCAGATCATCCACAACCCGCATGATCCCCGCCTTGTCCGACCCCGTCGCCACCGCCAGATCCCGCTGCACCGTAGGCCCCCGGTCCACCAGCACCAACAACACCGCGAAATGCCGCAACTCCACACCCAACGGCCGCAACGCCTCCGCCATCACCCCCGCCACCCGCCAATGCGCCCGCCGCAACAACAGGCCGAGAGCGAAAGGCGAGGTGTCCCCGGGACGGTCCGTCGCACGCGAGGCCACGGAGGGGTGAGGATCGTCGGCAGTCACCACTCCAGACTAACAGCCGTCCGTTCACCCAATACGGTATCGACTGAAACAAACCACGGCGGCGCCGGTCCCGACCGCGCCTCCACAACGCGGTTCCAACCGGCGCACGCAGCCCTGCGAGCGGCGGAGCCGCTCAGCTCTCAACAGCCGGACCCGGCCACAACGCCCGCACCGCGTCGGGCACCTCGGCCACGACCGCCGGATCGAGCAGAGCCACTTGGAGGATGTAGCCGGGAAGGACGGAGAGCATCGTCGAAGCGATTGCCTCAGCCGTCACGCCCACAGGGAGACCTCCGCTCCTCTGGTGATCACGGACCAAGGTGACCAGATTGGCGCGTATACCTCCCATGAGATGGTCGAGTTCGCGCGCCAGTGAGCGGTTGCGCATGGCCTCCCCCCAGACCAGCACCGCGAGGCCGGCCACGTCCTCCTCGGCGGACTTGACCCGGATCACGTCGAGCAGTTCCGCCATGACCTCTCCCATGGAGCGGCCCTGCCGGTTCGCGGCGACGGCGAGCGTGATGTCGAGGACGTCGCGCATGTTCTCCTCGGCGATCGCGAGGATCATCTCGTCCTTGCTGGTGAAGTGCCGGTACACCGCGCCCGCGGACATCTGCGCCTCGGCGAACAGGTCCTGCATGGACGTGGAGTGGAAGCCGTCACGGAGGAAGCAGCGGCGCGCCGCGTCCAGGATCTGCTTGCGCCGGGCGTCCATGTGCTGCTGGGTGACCTTGGGCATGAGGCCAGCCTAACAAAGAAAACGAACGTTCATGTTGACGATTGCCGACCGACCGGGCCAGACTGGGAGTCTAAGAAAACGATCATTCCTTTTTATGAGAGGTCGCGTGGTGAGGAACCCCTTGTCAGGACACCAGGCATGGCGGGAAGTGGCCATCGCCGCCGTGGCACTGCCCATAGTGATCACTCTGGCGGTGCTGGCCTTCGCCTGGCCGTCGGGGCGGATCTCGCCACGCGACGTTCCGGTCGGGATCGTGGGCACCGGTCCGGCCAGCCAGCACGCGGTGGAGGCACTGACCCGTGCCAAGCCCGGCGCGTTCGACTTCCGTCTCTACCCCGACCAGCAGGCCGCGCGGTCGGCGATCAGGAGCCGGGACGTCTACGGCGCCTTCGCCGTCTCCGGCCACGGCATCACCGTTCTGGAGGCCACTGCCGCCAGCCCCTCCGTGGCCCAGCTTCTGACCGGTGTCGGACAGCAACTGGCCGACAGGGCCACCCTTCAGCTCGCCCACCAGAAGGCCGCGCTGGAGAAGGCCGCACAGGAGAAGACCGCCGCCGCACATTCCTCGGCGAAGACCCACAAGAAGGCGCCCGCCCCGCAGAGCGCCGCCGGCGCCGGCTCGTCGGTGCAGATCGCCCTGAAGACGGTCGACGTGGTGCCCCTCGCCACCGAGGACCCCCGGGGTGCGGTGTTCAGCTCGTCGGTCTTCCCGCTCACGATCTGCGGCATCATGATCGGCGCGTTCGTCACGATGGCCCGCGGCCTGGCACGCCCGCGGCACCGCGTACTGACACTTCTCGTCGCCTGCGCCGTCGCGGCCCTGGGCGTCTACCTCGTGGCCCAGGGATTCCTGGGGGCGCTGCCCCACGATCATGTGGCCACATGGGCGATCCTGTCGCTCGACCTGCTGTCCGTCGGTGCCACCGCCGCCGGCCTCATCAGACTGCTCGGGCCGGTGGGTCTCGGGCTCAGCGCCGCGCTCATGGTCTTCGTCGGCAACGCCTTCTCCGGCGCCACCTCCGCCCCGGAGATGCTCCCCAACGGCGTGCACCACCTCGGCCAGTGGCTGCCCCCGGGCGCCGGAGCCAGTCTGCTCCGCGACACCACGTACTTCGACGGGAGCGCCGGCGCCGGCCACCTCGCCGTCCTCGTCCTGTGGAGCGTCTGCGGTCTCACCGCGGTCATGTTCGGCCACTGGGTCACCGGCGAGGCCCGCGGAACGAAGTCCGGCACGACGGCCCCCGGGGGCCTGCTCCCGGCCCTGCCGGGGCCCGACGCCACCTTGCCGGTCCGACGCCACGCGCACGCCCACGCCCGCCGCGACGACAGCGCCGGTTGACACCGACCGCCTCACCCCGAGAACACGGCCGTCCGCACAGGCCGACATCACGCAGGGCGCGCCCGCCCTTGGTGCCGCGCCTCCCGGGCCCGCATCGCAACCCGGACGTGCGGCCCGGCAGGCACACGGCTCGGATCCCGATCCGACCACGATCACGATCACGATCACGATCACTGAGCACTGCGCGAGGTGTTGTACCGCGATGCCTCGCGCCGTGCCGGAGCGGACACACACCATGAGCACGCCGCAACACCCCCGGCCGGCACGCCGGTCCGAACCTCCGCAGTCCGCCGACACCTCTCCGGCCATCGCCCGGGCCTTCGCCCTGCTCAGCAGACGTGGGAACGGCCTGATCCTCATGGCCCTGGCCAAGGGACCGGCCGACTTCGCCCAGGTTCGCGAGCGCGTCCCCGGCATCAGCGACGGCACGCTCACCCGGCGCCTCCGGGAACTGGCCGAGATCGACCTGGTCACCCAGGACGTACGGCCCAGGCTGTCGTCGCGAACCCGTTACGCGCTGTCGCCGCACGGCAAAGCCTTCCTGATCCCCCTGGCCGTCCTGTTCTTCTGGGCGGAGGACCATCTCCCGGCGAACGACCCGCCGGCATCGGAACGGCAGGCCGGGTCAGCCCGCTGACTCCCCTTTTCGCGCCGTGCGGGGGAGCCGGAACCGGACGCATGCCTCCGCCCGGCGATCGGCCCCGAACAACGCCGTGCGGCCGACCTCCGCGGAACGGCGACCCGGCCGTCGACGGCGCTGTGGGCTCCCGACACCACTCCCGCATGTGCGATATGTCGCATATCATCCACTTTTACGGTCCGTTGATGGTCAAGGGCCAGGCATGCGGGGCGGACGAGGGAGACTGGTGATCTTGGACGTCTACGAGGCGGTCACAAGCCGTCGGGCCGTGCGTGGATTCATCGACCGGCCGGTCCCGAGGGAGGTACTGGAGCGGGTGCTGTCCGCTGCGGCCTGGGCACCGTCCGGGTCGAACCTGCAGCCCTGGCACGTCTACGTACTGACCGGCCGGCCGCTGGCCGAACTCAAGGAGCTGGCCGGCGGGCGCGTGACCGCACGCGATCCCTGGGACGAGCGGGAGTACGAGATGTACCCGGCCACGCTCAAGTCCCCGTACCGCGAGCGCCGGTCCGCCTTCGGCGCGGAGCGCTACAGCGCGCTCGGCATCGCGCGTGAGGACTGGGAGGCGCGCCAGCGAAGCGCTTCCGCGAACTGGAGCTGCTTCGGCGCGCCCGCCGCCCTGTTCTGCTACATCGACCGCGGTCTGGGCCGGCCCCAGTGGTCCGACGTGGGCATGTTCCTGCAGACCGTGATGCTGCTGCTCCGCGCGGAAGGCGTGCACAGCTGCCCGCAGATGGCGTGGTCGGTGTACCGCAAGACCGTCGCGGAGATCCTGTCACCCCCGGACGACCTCATCCTCTTCTGCGGCATGTCGATCGGATTCGAGGACACCGCCGAGCCCTACACCCGTACCGGCCGGGCACCGCTCGACGAGACGGTCACGTTTGTCGACGGTTAGCCGGCGGTCAGTCGGACGACCGGTCGGCGGTACCTGTCGGCTCACGCCTGACGGCCGTAGCGGTCGCGTGCCTGGCCGACCGACTCCGGGGCGATCGCGCCGGTCCGCGCCAGCTGGTCGAGGGCGAGGGACTTCAGCACGTTCCAGCCGGCGCCGCGGAACCGGCCCTCCGGCTCCTGGACGATCTTGGAGTTCGACCGCACCGGACCGTCCAGGCGCTGCAGGTTGCAGTTGACCACGAAGGTGAGGTTGTCCAGGCCCTCGCGGGCGGCGAGGGCCAGCGCGGCCATCGCTTCCGGCTCGTCCGTCTCCCCGTCCCCGAGGAAGGCCCATACCCGGGACCCGGACGTGTCCTTGATGCCGCGCGCATGCAGGTAGCGGTTGAACCGGGCCTGGTGGACGGCGGCGAGCGGACCGAGTCCCCTGGAGACGGTCGGGAACTCCCACAGCCACGGCAGGCGGCGGGGGTGCGGGTACGACGGCAGTCCGTGGCCGTCGGCCTCGCGTCGGAATCCGTCCAGCTGCCTCTCGTCGAGGCGCCCTTCGAGGAACGCACGGGCGTAGATGCCGGGCGAGGCATGCCCCTGCAGGAAGAGCTGATCGCCTCACCCGTCGCAGCAGGTACACCGCGCGGTCCGGCCCCGCGTTGCACACGACGGCGTCGAACGACGCCTGCCATTCGGCGGTCTCCTCGGTGTCCCGGTCGGGCAGGGTGGGGTGGAGCCGACCGCCCCGACACCAGGGACCGCACACCTGCCGCCTTTGTGACGATCCTCGACGCTGCGCCGACGCGGCTGCCGCACGGCAGCGAGGAAACGTGGTGCCGTTACGCGCGACGCCATGACCGCTGAGACCCGCGTCACATGCCCCTTGCTGTCACACCTTGCCGGGCTGTCCGGTCAGAAATGCGTACCGGCAATTTCACTAGGAGCGCCCATGGACGCACGTCTCAACTACTACGGCAATCCCTTCGCGGGCAAGGTGCTGAAGCACCTCCTGTCGACCAGCAAGGTTCTGTCGGACTCGACGCTTCCGGCCACGATCCAGCACCTGGTCGAGATCCGCGCCAGCCAGATCAACGGCTGCGGCTTCTGCACCGACATGCACACGAAAGAGGCCGCGCACCACGAGGAGACCTCGGTGCGGCTCAACCTGATCGCCGCGTGGCGGGAGGCGACGGTCTTCACCGAGGCCGAGCGCGCAGCGCTGGAGCTGGCCGAGCAGGGCACCCGCGTCGCGGACGCGGCCGGCGGCGTCACCGACGAGGCCTGGGCGGACGCCGCCAAGCACTTCGACGAGGACCAGCTCGCCGCGCTGACCACCCTCATCGCCGTCATCAACGCGTACAACCGCATCAACATCATCACCCGGCAGCCGGCCGGCGGCTACAAGGTCGGCATGTTCGGCTAGAAAGCCGGGCCCCGGCCGACTGCGCTCGATCTCGCGGTCGGCCGGGCCGAATTCATTTCATCAGCCCAGCCCGGAATGTCCGACGCGAGACCGCTCGTTCCGGGCAGGTCCACGGAGGTGTTGTACTCATGCACGAAATGCACGGCATGCACGGCATGCATGCGGAGGACGGCTTCGGCCCCAAGATGCTGGCAGACATCAAGCCGCCCTTCATTCCCGAGGGGGCTTCGGGAATGACCGTGCTTGTCGAGTGGGCTCCCGGCGACCCCGGCACTCCCCCGCACCGCCACTCGGGGCCGTGTTTCGGCTACGTCATCGAAGGAGCCGTCCGGTGGGAGCTGGAGGGGGAGCCGGAGCACGTGATCAAGGCCGGTGAGACCTTCTGGGAGCCGGGCGGTGAAGTGATCCACTATCAGAACGGCAACGCCTCGACGGAGGTCCCGGCCAAGTACGTCGTCTTCATGATGTGCGCGCCGGGCCAGCCGATGCTCACGCTGGTCGACGACGAGGAACTGGAGCAGCGGGCCCACCTGCGCGCCCCGCGCCCCACCGCCTGACCCGCCCCCGCCCGCTGCACACCGCCATGGCCCTCGGCCGTGGCGGTGTCGTCGTGGAACCGCGGTCGTGGGCTCGGTGCACCCGGCCGCACCCCGGGCGCCGGCCCGTCAGGAGAGCCAGTCGGTGTAGCGGGTGGCGGCGAGGTGGGCGTCCTTGTCGGTGAGGACGTCGCCCTTGACGACGGCGAACATGCCGGCGGTGGGGTCGGTGACGACGGTGCGGCCGTCGCCCTTGCGGGACAGGGTGATCCGGCCCAGTTCGTCCAGGGTGAAGATGTCGGGCCCGGCGATGTTCCGGATGCCGTTGAGCGGGGCACCCGCGGCGACCTCCGCGACCGCGGCGGCCACGTCCTTGGCCGCGATGGGCTGGATGGGAGTCGCGGGCAGCCGGACGGTCTCGGCGTCCGAGGTCCAGGACATGGTGGCGTCCATGAACTCCATGAACTGCGTCGCCCGCACGATCGAGTAGGGGATCTTCCCGTCGGCGAGGACGTGCTCCTGGAGCGTCTTGGCCTGGTAGTAGTCCAGCTCCGGCACCTGGTCCACGCCGACGATGGAGAGGATGACGAAGTGCCCGACACCACCCTTGCGGGCCGCGGCCACCAGGTTGTCCATCGAGGTCCGGAAGAAGGCCGGCGAGGCCTCGTCGAAGGTCGGTGAGTTCGTCAGGTTGACGACGACGTCGGCACCCGCCAACGCCTCGTCCACCCCCTGACCGCTGATGACGTCGACACCGTTGGACTTCGAGTACGGCACCGCCTCGTGCCCGGCGGCATTCAGATTCTCGACCACCTGCGACCCGATCAGTCCCGTACCGCCGATGACTGCGACCTTCATGGCATGCCCTTTCACCGCCAGCGCCCCGAAGTGGTACATAACTCACTATATCGGGGCGTTATCGGTTTGGCCTGGTCACGTTCCGCCTCGATCGCCGTGACCGGAACCGGTGCGGCACGGTGTCACAAGAGCGGGGAGGAGTCGGTCATGCGACTGTCCGCATCTGGAAGCCCTCCTCACACAAAGGTGCACCAAATATGACATCTACCGTTACCCTGTGCGACGCCGACGGAGTCGTGCGGTGACCGAGTGGACCCGGTTGCCCGATCTGCCCACCGACAAGGACTACGACGGTGAGGTCTTCTCCCCGATCTACACCACGACCGTGACGGTGAGCGGGGGGACGGCGAGCCACGGGCGCGCCTCGGGAAAGGCCCGCTCGGGCGACGGAATCCTGGATCTCGACCTGCGCATGCCCGCGGAACTGGGCGGAGACGGGCAGGGGACGAATCCCGAGCAGTTGTTCGCCGCCGGTTTCGCCGCCTGTTTCCACGGGGCGCTGAGTCTGGTCGCACGGCAGGCCGCTCTCGATCCCACGGCCATCCGCGTCGAGGCGACCGTGGCGTTCGGAAGGGACCCTGAGGACGGCGGCTACCTCCTGCACGTCGACCTGGCGATCAAGTGGCCGGACGTCGACCCTGCCGTGGCCACCCCGCTCGTGGAGAAGGCCGACTCGCTGTGCCCCTACACGAAGATGGCTCTGCGGGGTACGCCGACGAGCATCAGGCTGGCCTCCTAGCCGACGACACACGGCCGGCCGTCGTCCGGCCGTATGTCGTTTCTGCAGCCGTCGTGTGCCCGTCGCGGCACACGACGGCTCTTCGTGGAACACCCGGCGGCTGAAGGTGTCACAGGTTCCGGGACAGGCCGGTCGTACTGAGTGACAATCCCTCGGCGATCGGAGTAGGTCGTGGCCATCACAGAACAACGTCTTTCCACCTCGGTGCTGGTGATCGGAACCGGAGGTGCCGGGCTGCGAGCATCGATCGAACTGGCCGAGGCCGGTGTCGACGTCCTTGCGGTCGGCAAGCGTCCCAAGGAGGACGCGCACACGGCGCTCGCCGCCGGCGGAATCAACGCCGCCCTCGGCACCATGGATCCCGAGGACAGCTGGCAGCAGCACGCGGCCGACACGCTCAAGGAGAGCTACCTGCTCGCCGATCCCCGCACCGTGGAGATCGTCACCCAGGGCGCCGCCCGGGGCATCGGCGACCTGGAGCGCTACGGCATGGCCTTCGCCCGTGAGGAGGACGGCCGGATCTCCCAGCGCTTCTTCGGCGCCCACACGTTCCGGCGGACCGCGTTCGCCGGCGACTACACCGGTCTGGAGATCCAGCGCACGCTCATCCGGCGCGCGGAGCAGCTGAACGTTCCGGTGCTCGACGGTGTCTACATCACCCGGCTGCTGGTGCACGACGGCGCCGTCTTCGGTGCCTACGGCTTCGATCTCACCCATGGCACGCGGTACCTGATCCACGCCGACGCCGTCATCCTCGCCGCCGGCGGCCACACCCGCATCTGGCGGCGGACGTCCTCCCGGCGCGACGAGAACACGGGCGACTCGTTCCGTCTGGCCGTGGAGGCCGGCGCCCGTCTGCGCGACCCCGAGCTGGTGCAGTTCCATCCTTCCGGGATCATCGAGCCCGAGAACGCGGCCGGCACGCTCGTCAGCGAGGCCGCGCGCGGCGAGGGCGGCATCCTGCGCAACGCACTCGGCGAGCGGTTCATGAACCGCTACGACCCCGCGCGCATGGAGCTGTCGACCCGCGACCGCGTGGCCCTGGCCTCCTACACGGAGATCAAGGAAGGGCGGGGTACGCCCAAGGGGGGCGTGTGGCTCGACGTCTCCCACCTGCCACGGCAGACGATCATGACGCGTCTCCCCCGCGTCTACCAGACCCTGCTCGATCTGCAGATGCTGGACATCACCCGCGATCCGATCGAGATCGCGCCCACCGCGCACTATTCGATGGGCGGGGTGTGGGTTCGCCCCGAGGACCACAGCACCGACGTGCGCGGCCTGTACGCGATCGGTGAGGCGTCGAGCGGTCTGCACGGTGCCAACCGCCTCGGCGGGAACAGTCTCATCGAACTGCTGGTCTTCGGCCGTATCACGGGGCAGGCAGCCGCCGCCTACTCGCAGTCCCTGACCGCCCAGCCGCGGTCGGCGCCGGCTGTCGCGCAGGCCCGCGCGGAGATCGACGAGCTGCTGGTGGCCGACGGACCGGAGAACGTCCGCGCCCTGCAGCGTGCCATCCGCAACACCATGACCGAGCACGCCGGAGTCGTACGCGACGAAGAGGGCCTGCGCGCCGGGCTCGCCGAACTCACGACGATCGAGAAGCGCATGGAGGACGTCGGCGTGCACCCGGACATCGCCGGTTTCCAGGACCTCGCGCACGCCTTCGATCTCAGGTCCGCGGCACTGGCGGCCCGGGCCACCCTCGAAGCGGCACTCGAGCGCCGCGAGACCCGCGGCTGCCACAACCGCAGCGACTACCCCCACATGGACCCCGCCCAGCAGGTCAACCTCGTGTGGTCGCCCACGACGGGCATCACCCGCGAGAGCATCCCTGCCGTCCCCGACGAGATCTCCTCTCTGATGGCAGAGGTCTCGACCGACGGAAAGCTCGCCGAATAAGGCCCCTGTCACAGGTGGATCTGCTGTCCGGCCTCATGAAAACCTATGGAAGGAAACCACTGTGAAGGTCGTAGTGATCGGCGGAACCGGGCTCATCGGCTCGAAGCTGGTCGGCAAGCTCGACGACCACGGGCACGAGGCGGTCGCGGCCTCTCCCCGTACCGGCGTCAACGCCCTGACCGGCGAAGGGCTGGCCGAGGCCCTGGCGGGCGCGTCGGTCGTGGTCGACGTGTCCAACTCCCCTTCGTGGGCCGACGACGACGTCATGCACTTCTTCCGCACCTCGACCGGCAACCTCCTGAAGGCCGAGGGGGACGCCGGCGTGACGCATCACGTGGCGCTGTCCGTGGTCGGTACGGACCGTCTTCAGGAGAGCGGCTACTTCCGTGCCAAGCAGGCGCAGGAAGAGCTGATCAAGGCCGCCGAAATCCCGTACTCCATCGTCCACGCCACCCAGTTCTTCGAGTTCGTGACCGGGATCGCGGACATCTCGACCGAGGGCGACACCGTGCGTCTGGCCCCCGTGCAGTTCCGGCCCGTCCACTCCGACGACGTAGCCGCGGCCCTCGGCCGCACCGCGGTCGGCGCCCCGGTCAACGGCGTCCTGGAGATCGCCGGCCCCGACGTGTTCCAGCTCGACGAACTCATCCGTCAGCTGCTCTCCGACAAGAAGGACGCCCGCACGGTCGTCACGGACCCGAGCGCCCCCTACTCCGGTGCCGGACTCAAGGACGAGACGCTCGTGCCGAGTCGGGGAGCGCAGATCGCCGAGACCCGTTTCGCGGACTGGCTCGCACGGCAGCAGTAGGCCCTGCGGGTGGCTCCCGGCAGCAGTCGGGAGCCACCCCGGCCGTGGATCCACGCACGACTGACCGGCATCCACGCCGTGGATCCGGTCCCGGCGCGCTGTCGTCACACGCTCCGTTGCGGCCCTCCGGAAGCGGCTCGCATTCAACCCACGCCCCCGAAAGGGCCTTTTCGTGAACCATCGTTCTCTCCACCGACGCAGCCGGACTCCCCTCGCCGTCCTGGCTGCGGCGAGCGCCGGGGTCGCCCTCTTCGTCACCGCGGTCGATCCGGCGAGCGCATGCACCTCGACGATCGCGCCGACCTTGGCCACCCTGTCCGATCCGTCCGGCGCCGGGAGCGAGCCGGCTGTGGTGGTCGTGCACGGCGCGTGGGCCGACGGCTCGAGCCGGCACGGCGTCATCGACCGTCTGCGGAACCGGGGGTAGGCCGATCAAGGGACCGATCGTGCTGGTCGGCCACTCGTACGCCGAACCAGACCATCCCCACCTGGGCTCTGACCGGGTACCAGGACAAGATCATTCCGGCGGCTGTGCAGGAGGCGACGACAAAGGTCGCACACGCCGAGGTGCAGGAGATCGACTCCTCACACACCTCCCCCTCGTCTCCCATCCCGGCGCCGTGGCCGGCCTCGTCGTCACGGCGGCCCGCGCCAGTTGATCCGCTGTGCCGTGACCGATCCCGGTGGCTCCGGTAGCCACCGGGATCGGTCACACCCACGAGAACGCGGCGCCGAACTGCCGCCTCGGCGGCCCGGGATGGCCGGTCGGCCGGGACGGTGTGCCCGGTGTCCCGCGCCACAGCGGCGGCACGGGACCAAGGACGTGGCGCTCGGTCCGGTGCCGCTGTGGTACCGGCGTCAGGAAGCGATGCCGCGTCTGTCCATGGCGTCCTCGACTATGTGCAGGCCATCCATGCCCGGCAGCTTCGCGATGTGGGAGTCGATGTCGCGGACGAGTTTGCGGCCGTCGGAGCCGGCGAAGAGGTGGGTCATGACGTGCGTGACCTCCGCGTCGGACATGATGCCGGAACCGACCGGGCCCCAGGCCTTTTCGAGCGCCAGCCGGGCGATCACGCGGGCCTTCTTGCTCGCCGCGAGCCGGTCCCGCGCCTGCGAGGCGTAGAACGCGACGTGCTTCGTCTCCTGCTGCGCGATCCGCCGCAGCAGTGGCACCAGCACCGGGTGGGTCTCCAGCGCGGCGAGCCGGTGGTAGGCGGCTGTCGCCGACCACTCGTTCGCCGCGCCCCATGCCATGTGCACGGCGACGAAGTCGGGTCCGACCAGCCGGCCGATCACCGTCTGCTTCACCGTCCCCAGGCGGTCCCTCCAGCCGAGCTTCAGCCGGGTCGCCTTGAGCTCGTCGAAGTCGACGCGGAGGCCGTGGCGCTCCAGTACGGCCGCGAGCGCCTCGCCGTGCCAGAACTCCTCGCGGTTCCACATCGTCATGAACGCGCCCACCGCGGGCTCGTCGTGGGACGGGGTCGTCAGCAGATCTCGCAGGTAGCAGACCGTGTGGTACTCGATGTCGCACATGTAGCGCAGCGTGCGCAGCGTCTCCTCGGGCAGCGGGTTGCGCTCGAACTCGTCGAAGTCGAGGTCGGCCCACTGCACGCCGGTGGAGTTCTTCGTGTACTTGTCTATGTCGAAAGCCATCAGTCGCTCGTCTCGTGCGTGTGGGCCGGATCCGTCGCCCGTGCCGCCATGACGTCGCGGCGCACCCCCGAACCGCCGCTCTTCCAGCGGTGGATGTCCCAGTTCCTCCTGTGCGCCTCGCGTGTCAGTTCGGCGTCCGGGTTGATCGCCGAGGGCCTGCCCAGCAGCGACAGCCAGGGCAGGTCGGCGTGGCTGTCGCCGTAGCCGTAGGAGGCCGCGAGGTCGTAGCCGCCCTCCTCCGCGTACCGCTGGAGCCAGGCGGCCCGCGCCTCGTCGACGAGCGGCGGCTTGGCGAGGTAGCCGGTGAGCACACCGTCCCTGACGTGCATGGAACTTCCGACGACCTCGTCGAACAGGTCGGCGAGCGGAGCGGCGAGCAGGCCGATGGAACCGGTGACCAGGACGGTGCGGTGGCCTGCCGCCCGGTGCTCGCGGATGCGCGCCACGGCGTCCGCGCTCGTGTGCCGCAGCATCGTGTCGGCGTAGCCGCGCCCGACCACGTCCTCCAGGCGGGCGATGGGCATGCCGCGGTAGCGGCGCAGGAAGGCGCGGATGAACTCGCCGCGGTCCCGCCGCTCGGCGCGGAGGTAGCCGGGCAGCGAGGCGAGCAGGTCCGCCGCCTCCTTCGGCCAGGCGGCCTTGCGGAAGCCCGTGGTGCGCACCCAGAGGTACTGCTCGACGATGTTGGAGTCGACGACGGTCCGTTCGAGGTCGAAGACGGCGACGACGTCGCTGCGGCGGGGCAGTTCGCGTTTCGGCCGGGCGCCGGCCCGGCGGCCGGCCGCGGCCTTGCGGCGACGGTGGGCGGCTGTCAGCTCATCGAGAGCGGGCAGGTGGACCTTCTGCAGGTACTCCTCCCAGTCGATCCGCTCCACGTCGAAGCCGCGGTCCTCGCGCACCTCGGCGGGAAGGGCGTCGTTCAGCGCGCGGGTGTTGCGGTCGTCGAAGACGATCTCGGTCTGCGCGTAGGCGCGGTAGAGGTCGATGAAGTTGCCGAGGGTGGCGATGCCGGCGCGCAGCCTGGCGTTCTCGGCCGCGAGGGCACGCCTGCGCTCGTCGTTCGGCAGCAGCCGCAGGGCTGCGTCCCGCAGGTCGGCCTTCTTCCTGGCCAGCATCAGGCCGCGGTGGAACCGGCGCTCGCCCGAGAACTTCCAGGCGGGCACCCTGACGAAGCCGTCGTCCTTGGCCACCGGGTGCCGGGTGTAGTAGTCGCGCACGTTCTCGTACATGCGGTGGAAGGGCAGCGGATTCGACGCGCCCGAGGCGATGTGGAAGTACTTCGGCTCGTCGACGGGGGCCGGGTTGGCCGCCACCGCCAGGATGGCGTTGACGACGAAGTCGACGGGGATGACGTCGAGGATCGAGTCGGGCAGGCCGGGGAAGTCCGGGAGCTGGCCGCGGCCGTAGGCGAAGATCAGCGGATCGGCGACCTTGAATCCGTCGATCCAGCCGGGGAACGGGTGCTGGAGGGCGCTCTCGATGATCGCGGGCCGGACCACCGAGAGCCGGTGTCCGGCCTCACCCCAGAGGTCTTCCGCGGCGCGTTCGGCGAGTGCCTTGGTCAGCGTGTAGACGTCGGTCCAGCCGAGGCTCTGCGCGCGCCGCCGGCCGGCGGCGACGAGCTGGGACCGCACCCACGCGCGCCGTGCGTTCTCGCTGGCGCGGGCCGCCGCGACCGGGCCCTCCTTGCCGTGGTCGCCGCGGGCGCGGGCCATGAACGGTTCGAGCACCGCCGGTTCCCGCGAGGTGAGTTCGGTGCGCTCGTGGGCCTGGGCCGCCAGGGTCCACTCGGTGCGCCAGTCGGCGTCGTGTTCGAGCTTGGCCTCGGGCACCACACCGCGGCGCAGGCCCCCGACGTAGCAGGTCGACACATGGACGACGTGCGGGTCGGATCCGGACGCGAGGAGGGCCTCGTAGAGGCTCACGGCGCCGTTGACGTTGGTGTCGAACGCCTCGTGGATGGGCGGGTCGAAGGAGACGGTCGACGCCGAGTGGATGACGAGGTCGAGGCGGGAGGGCAGCTCGGGGACGCTGGTCATGCTGCCGTCGAGCACCGTGACCCGCTCACGGACGATGCGCTCGGCGTCGTCGGCGCCCACCGCGTCCCGCCAGCGCGCGAACACGGGCTTGCGCAGCAACTGCCGGAGCCGGTGCTGCCCGCTCTGGCTGCCCTTCCCGCGCACCAGGAGCCAGATGTGGGTGGTGGGGTGATCGGCGAGCAGCCGCTCCAGCACGGCCTGCCCGACGAAGCCGGTGGCGCCGGTCAGCAGGACGTGCACGTTGCCGAGTTCGGTCTTCGCGCTGTGCGATGTCACGGAAGGAGCCTCGATTCCACGATGGATGCGACACGGGGACGGATGCCGGGGAGCGCGGCGACCCGCGCGCGGATGCGGTGTGCCTCGGCCCGTCCGCGCCGGTCGCCGAAGACCTGGCGTTCGAAGAAGGTGCGCTCGTGCTCGGACCTGTCGACCGAACCGAGCGGCCAGGCGGTGCGCCGGAGGGCGCGGCGGGTGAGGCGCCGGGCGCGGGCCGACCGCCGCAGTCGCCGCTCCGCCTCCTCGGCGAGGAAGCGGCTGTGGCGGTGCTTGATCTCCACCACGGGATTGATGATCGACGCCATGGCGGGGGACGCACCGGCCAGTCGCCGGTAGGCCGCCTGCGTGATCCATTCGTCCACCAGGCCCGTCGTCATGTGCTCGGCGACGATCTGCGTACCGGTGATGCCGGCGACGAGGGAGCGGGCGACCGGGCCACGGCGCTCACGGCGTTCCGCCGGCGCCCACCGTGCCGGACCGGCGCTCGGCGGGAGATCGCCGGTGGCGGGAGAGACGTCCAGGACGGCGTCGAGGGCGTCGGCGATCCAGAACCTCTCGAACATCCATGTGGTGAGGAAGGCGGTGACCCGGGCGTCCTTGTGTGTCGCCGTGACGAGGAGGTCGCGCACCCGGTGCAGGGTCGCGCGTTCCATGTCGCGCAGGGCGCGGACGAGTCGGAGGGACTCGGCGTCGAGCGGCTCTTCGGCGAGCGGCCGTAGATCGAGCGTCGCGCGGTGGTTGCCGTGTGCCGTACGGGCGAACTCACGCACGTCGAAGCCCGCTGTCTCGGGCGGCGCGGTCGCCGTCTCGCTGTCTGAGTTCATGCACGGACCTTCTCGGGCGGGAGCGGGGGTGACTCTGCGAAGGCCCCGAAGCGTGCGAAGAGCCGTCGGGGCCGTCACCTGAGACCGGTCGACCGGCGCATGTGTGACACATGACCGGCGATCCGGAGCAGACCGGCGGGGCTTCGCCGGGCCGGGCGACCCGGTCGTGTCACACGGCGCATGGGTGTCCGGTCTTACGGAACGACCCGAGAGACGAAAGGTGGGACATGCGCCCCACGCGACAACTACGAGCGGGAACCCGGGTGCCGAGCGGACGGCACATGAGACCGTGCTGAGCCGTACCCGGGTCGCACTGGTCACCGGTGCCTCGTCAGGTATCGGAGCGGCGTTCGCGCGCACTCTGGCGGACCGCGGATGGGACCTCGTCCTGGTGGCGCGGGACAGGGAGCGGCTGGACCGGATGGCGGTCGAGCTCGCATCCCGGGGCCGTGCCGTCGAGGTGCTGCCCGCCGACCTGTCCGACCGTGCCGACGTCGAGCGTGTCGCCGCCCGGCTGACGGACCCCGCACGTCCGGTGGACATGCTCGTGAACAACGCCGGTTTCGGCGTGCACGCACCGCTGACCTCGGCCGACACCGCTCCGCACGACCGGGCGATCGAGGTCATGGGCCGCGCGGTGCTGGTGCTCGCCGGCGCCGCCGGGCGGGCCATGCGCGAGCGCGGTCACGGTGCGATCGTCAATGTCTCCAGTACGGCCGGGTTCGTCACCCTGGGGAGCTATTCGGCCGTCAAGGCCTTCGTGACCTCGCTCACGGAGGGACTGGCGAACGAGCTCCGCGGGACGGGCGTCACCGTGACGGCACTGTGCCCCGGCTGGGTCCGCACGGAGTTCCACACGCGGGCCGGAATACGGTCGTCGGGCATTCCCGGCTTCCTCTGGCTCGACGCCCGGCGGCTCATCGAGACGAGTCTGCGCGACGTGCGCCGCGGACGGGTGATCTCCGTGCCGACCTTCCGGTACCGGCTGCTCATCTGGTTCGCACGCCGTCTTCCACGTCACACCGTGCGGTGGATCTCGCGGCGGATCTCGTCCAGCCGCAACGACAGTCCCACTCACTGAACGAACCAGTGCGGGCGGTCCCGCACGGGAAGGAAGCGCATGGCCGCGGCGATACGCGACCGTTTCACCTCACGCTCCCACGCTGCGGCACGGTTCGTCGCGCAGCGGGGGCTGTTGAAGCCCGTCGTATGGAGCGTGACCAGTGTCACGGTCCTCGGGCGCGAGCACCTGGCGAAGGTCGAGGACGCGTATGTCGTCGTCGCCAATCACACCTCGCACCTCGACACACCCCTCATCATGGGTGCGCTGCCGCGCCGGCTGGCGCGCTACCTCGCGGTGGGTGCCGCCGCCGACTACTTCTTCGACGTGTGGCAGCGGCGCGGACTCACGGCGCTCTTCTTCAACGCCTTCCCGGTCGACCGCACCGGGGTGAAGGCGCGCGGAGTGAGCGCCAGGGCCCTGCTCGACCGGGGTGTGCCGCTCCTCATCTTTCCCGAGGGCACCCGCTCGCGCGACGGATCCCTCGGGGCGTTCAAGCCGGGGGCGGCGGCACTCGCGTCGTCGGCCGAGGTGCCGGTGGTCCCCGTCGCGGTCATCGGCGCGCACGCGGCGCATCCTCGCGGATCCAACTGGCCCAAACCGGGCCGCCTGCCGGTCGGGGTCGTCTTCGGTGAACCTCTCACCGCCTTTCCCGGGGAGTTGCGGAGCGAGTTCACCGAACGCATCCGCTCGGCGATCGTCGCCCTGGCCGAGGAGAACTCGGACCGCGTCCTCGGCGTGGGTACCACCTCACGCCGCACACCTGAAGGAGACCGTTCGTGACCGAGCCCACCAACCGCACCGACGCGCTGCGCACCGGCGAGGTGAAACACATGAAGTGGTGGGGCTGGGGCGTGGAAGGCGTCGGTTTCCACCACGAGGACAAACCTGGTTTCGCGCCGTTCGTACGCAAGGCCATCGGTCTCGATCTCCGGGCGGGCGAGCGCGCCGAACGGCCCGACTTCGCGCGGCTGAAGGTGCCGGCCTCGACGGCACCGGAGGAGTTCCTCGCGGCGCTGAGCGGCATCGTCGGGGCCGGAAACACCGCCGTCGACGACCTGTCCCGGGTCGTCCACACGTACGGCAAGAGCCTGCGCGACCTGGTCCGCGTCCGGGGCGGCGCGATCGCGCGCACTCCCGATGTGATCGTCTATCCGGCCGACGAGGCCGAGGTGCGACGCGTCGTCGCCGCGGCCGTCGAGGCGGACGCCGTGCTCATCCCCTTCGGCGGCGGCAGCAACATCGCCGGCAGCCTCGAACCGCACCCGGACGAGACCCGGGTGATCGTCTCACTGGACCTCGGCCGCCTGAACCAGGTGCTGGAGATCGACGCCGACTCCGGCCTCGCGCGCATCCAGGCCGGGGCGCTGGGCCCCGATCTGGAAGCTCAACTGAACGGCTCCGGCTGGACGATGGGGCACTTCCCCGACTCGTTCACCCACTCGACGCTGGGCGGGTGGGTCGCCACGCGGTCGTCCGGCATGCAGTCGGACAAGTACGGCGACATCGCGGACATCGTCAAGGGTCTGCGTGTCGTGCGGGCCGGCGGGATCCTCGTGGTCCGTGCGGTTCCGAGCGCGTCGACCGGACCGAGCGTGCGGGAGATGGTGGTGGGCTCGGAGGGGCGGCTCGGCGTCGTCACCGAGGTCACGGTGCAAGTGCACCGGCTCCCCGAGAAGCGTGCCATCCACGCCTACTTCTTCAAGAACCTCGACCACGGCCTCGCCGCCATGCAGGAGATCGCCGAGAGCGACGCCTCGCCCTCGGTCACCCGCATCTCGGACGCGCACGAGACGGCCTTCTCCCTGGCGACGAGCAAGGAGTCGACGGGGGTTCAGAAGACGGCACAGGCCGGTCTCATGGCGTATCTCAGGATGCGAGGCTGGAACCTCGACGAGATGTGTCTCTCCTTCATCGGCTTCGAGGGCGGCGGGGCGCACACAAGGCGGCAGAAGTCGCTCGTCGACCGGATCGTGCGCAGGCACCACGGCTTCGGCGTCGGCAAGGGACCCGGGGTGCTGTACGACCAGAAGAAGTTCGACACACCGTACATCCGCGACTTCCTGCTGGACCGCGGTGTCGCAGGCGACGTGAGCGAGACGGCCGGTCCCTGGGCGAAGCTCCGCGGCATCCACGCCGCGGTCTACGAGGCGGCCGACCGGGCCTACGAGAAGATCGGCCACCAGGGCTGGACGATGTCGCACCTGTCGCACTCGTACCACTCGGGTGCATGTCTCTACTTCACTTTCGCCTTCGTGTTCGGTGCCGACCCGCTGGGCGAGTACGACACCGTCAAGCGCGCGATCCAGCAGGCGTTCGTCGACGCCGGCGGCACGCTCTCGCACCACCACGGGGTGGGCCTGGAGCACGCGCCCTGGCTGGAGGAGGACATCTCGACGCAGGGGGTGGCGATCATGTCGGGCCTCTTCGAAGCCACCGACCCGGGCGGCAACTTCAACCCGCGCAAGATCGTGGTCTGAGCGCGCCGGTCCGTGCGAGCGACGAATCCTGGAGTGTGTCATGGCTGCGGAACACAGCGAACACGCGACGTACTGGCGCGAGCGGGGAGCCTGCCTGCGCGTCGACCCCGAACTGTTCTTCCCTCCCGGTAGCGGCACCCTGACGCACGTGCAGATCGACGACGCCAAGGCCGTCTGCCGCCGCTGCCCGGTCCTGGAGCAGTGTCTCGGCTGGGCCATGGAGTTCGGGCCGGTGGAAGGCGTCTGGGGTGGAACGACGGAGAGCGAACGCCGCCTGATGAGGGGGCGTGCGGTGCAGGGGCCCGGCGGGACGGCCACAAGGGCGGCCTGACAGCGCCGCGTCCGGTCCTGCCGCCATGCGTGTCACATCCATGCCTCCTGTCCGGTCATACGGGTGGAAGCAGTCATGGACCCGGGTCGGTGCCGCCCGGCAGGACTTCCGGGCCGTGCGGAGTGCGCCGGAGAGGCTGATGTCTCGATTCTGCCCGCGATGTTCCGTTCCTGCCCGGTATCGAGACAGGTCCATGACGGCAAGCCAGGAGACATGGAATCCGAAAAGGCCGGGAGCGTCCTTTTCGGACCGGATGAGGAATGGTCGCAGGGCATGGATGATCAGAGTCAGGAAAAAGAAGTGGGCGAAGGAGGCGGTGGGGAGAGGATCGCCCGCTGGGCGAACGGGCGCCTGGGCCCGTACGGTCGGATCCGGGCCAGGATGCGCAGGGCCTTCCCGGACCACTGGTCCTTTCTGCTGGGCGAGATCTGCCTCTACAGCTTCATCGTGATCATCGTGACCGGGATCTATCTGAGCCTGTACTTCCATCCGTCGATGAAAGTGGTGCAGTACAACGGCAGTTACCTGCCGCTGCGCGGGCAGCCGGTGTCGGAGGCGTTCGACTCGACCCTGCACATCTCCTTCGACGTCCGGGGCGGCCTGCTGATCCGGCAGGCCCATCACTGGGCCGCCCTGGTGTTCATCGGGGCCATGCTCGTCCACATGCTGCGGGTGTTCTTCACCGGCGCCTTCCGCAAGCCCCGCGAATTCCAGTGGCTGTTCGGGTTCCTCCTGCTGGTCCTCGGAATGTTCGGAGGCCTGACCGGATACGACCTCCCGGACGACCTTCTCTCCGGAACCGGGCTCGCCGTCGTGAACGGGACGATCCTCTCCATACCCGTCGTCGGAACCTACCTTTCGATGTTTCTCTTCGGAGGCGAGTTCCCGGGCACCGAACTGGTGGCGCGCTTCAACACCATCCATGTCCTGATCATCCCCGCCGTCATGGTGGGACTGCTCCTCGCCCACCTGATCCTGCTGCTCCACCACAAGCACACGCAGTATCCGGGCCCGGGGCGGAGCAACACGAACGTCGTGGGCCCACCGCTGAAGGTGCGGGCCGTGAAATCCGCGGGCCTCTTCTCACTGGTCGCCGGCGCCGTCTTCGCCGCCGCCGCAGTCGCGCAGATCAATCCCGTCTGGCTGTACGGCCCCTACCGCGTCGACCAGGTCTCGGCCGGATCCCAGCCCGACTGGTACATGGGCGTGGCCGACGGACTGCTGCGCGTCATGCCCGGCTGGGAGATCGCCCTCTGGGGCCACACCCTGGCCCTGGACAACCTGATTCCGCTGCTGGTGGGCGTCGGCCTCTTCCTGGCCATGGGCGCCTATCCGTTCATCGAGTCCTGGGTGACGGGGGACGACCGCGAGCAGCATCTCCTGGACAGGCCGCGCAACCGCCCGGTGCGGACGGCACTCGGGGTCGCCTGGATCAGCTTCTATCTGCTGTCACTCGTCGGCGCCGCGAACGACATCATCGCCACCCGGTTCCATGTCTCGGTCGAATCGGTGACATGGGCGGTCCGTATCGGTCTCTTCGTCGTGCCGCCCGCGGCCTATGCCGTGGCGAAGCGGTGGGCCCTCGGTCTGCAGCGCGCGGATCGCGACAAGGTGCTGCACGGCCGCGAGACCGGTGTCATCAAGCGGTTGCCGCACGGCGAGTTCGTCGAGGTGCACGCACCTCTCGGGCAGGGGGAACTCCATCTGCTCACCCAGCACGAGCAGTACACGCCGATCGCGCCGGGACCGGGCACGGGCACCGGCCTTGCCGGGCGCCTGCGTGTCGGTCTCAGCCGCGCTCTCTACGGCGAAGGCTCGCAGATCCCCAAGCCGACCGCACACGAGTACCGCGAGCTCACCGACGAACACCTGCGCTGAGTCGGACCCGGCCAGGATCCACGTCGCACGACACCCGTCCGGCGACATCAGCCAACCAGACGGTCCACGAGAGAGGTTCGAAAGACCGTGCCGAGAACATGTCTCATAGTCGACTTCGGCGGTGTGCTCACGACGTCGTTCGACGATGCGGTGCGTGGCTTCGAAGTGCGTGAAGGCCTTCCCGAAGGAGCGGTGGAGAAGACCTGGTACCGGGATCCGGCGATGGTGGAGCTCACGCACGACCTCGAACGCGGCAGGGCCACCCAGTACGCCTGGAACCGTCGCCTGGGCCGGGCGCTGGGCATCGACGGCACCGACCTGCTGGGCCGGATCTTCGCCGACACCCGCCTCGACGAGTCCATGACGTCGGTGGTGGCCCAGGTCCGCGCCGCAGGGCTGAGGGCCGGTCTGCTGTCCAACAGCATGGGCCTGGCGCCGTGGAACATGTACCGGGGCTTCGACATCCATGCGTCCTTCGACGCGGTGCTCCTCTCCGCGCAGCACGGAATGCGCAAACCGGAGCCGGCCATGTACGAGCTCATCCTCAAGATGCTCGAAGTGCCCGGCGACGCGTGCGTCTTCGTCGACGACAACGCGGAGAACCTGCCGCCCGCCGAGGCCCTGGGCATGGCCACCGTCCTGCACCGCAGCGTCGAGCACTCCAGCACGCGGCTGGAGCAACTGCTGGGCGTCGTCGTCCCTGGAATCCCTCAGAAGGAGAACTGACATGACCACCACTCCCCTTGCACCGCCGTCCGACCTGCTGGACGCCGACTTCTACCGCTACGAGACGCTGCTCCGGGACGACGAACGGAAGATACTTCTCAAGGCCCGGGCGTTCCTGCGCGACGAGGTCAAGCCGATGGTCAACACGTACTGGGACAAGGGCGAGTTCCCCGCGGAGCTGATCGGGAAGTTCCGCGGCAGCGGGCTCACCGCGCTGTCCTACGAGGGGTACGGGGAGCACCTGCCTGCCGCCAGTCATCTGCTCACCGGCATGCTCGCGATGGAGATGAGCCGCGTCGACGCCTCGGTCGCCACCTTCTTCGGCGTCCACAACGGGCTCAGCTTCTACTCCATCCACACCGGCGGCGACCAGGAGCAGCGCGCGAGGTGGCTGCCCGCCATGGCCTCGATGGAGAAGATCGGCGCCTTCGCCCTGACCGAACCGCTGGGCGGCTCCGACGTCTCCGGTGGCATGCGCACCACCGCCGAGCGGCAGGGCGACACCTGGGTCCTCAACGGTGCGAAGAGGTGGATAGGCAACGCGACCTTCGCCGACCACGTCGTGGTGTGGGCCCGGGACGTCGACGACAACCAGGTCAAGGGGTTCGTCGTCGAGAAGGGGACCCCCGGCTTCGTGCCGGTGAAGATCGAGGGCAAGACCGCGCTGCGGATCGTCCAGAACGCCGAGATCACCCTGACCGGTGTACGTGTGCCGGAGGCGAACCGACTTCAGAACATCAGCTCCTTCCGGGACGTCGCGGAGATCCTGCGCTTCACCCGCAGCGGAGTCGCCTGGCAGGCTCTGGGCGTCATGATCGGCGCCTATGAACTCGCGCTCGCCTACGCCAGGGAGCGTCGGCAGTTCGGCCGGCCGATCGCCGGGTTCCAGATGGTGCAGGACCTGCTGGTGAAGAGCCTGGGCGACATCACGGCCTCATGGGGCATGCTGGTGCAGCTCGCGCGGCTGCAGGACGAGGGGATCTTCCGCGATGACCACTCGGCGCTGGCGAAGGGGTTCACCACCTCCCGGATGCGGGAGGTCGTCGCGTCGAGCCGCGAGATCTTCGGCGGCAACGGCATCGTCCTCGACTACGACATCGCACGGTTCTTCGCCGACGCCGAGGCCCTCTACTCCTACGAGGGAACCCGCCAGATGCAGACCCTGATCGTGGGCAAGTCCATCACCGGGCAGAGCGCCTTCGTGTGAGTCGTGAGGCGGCAGTGAACCAGGGCCCTGCAACGCCCCTTGCGGGGCCGGCAGCACGGCGCACTCCGGATGCCTCGCCGGCTGGAGCCGGAGCCGGTGGGGTGCGCGGCGGCGTGAGGAAGCGAGTGGGAATGACCGACGGCAGCCGGGGCCACGGCCCCCGCTCCCGCCACGAGCGGCTGGTGTTCGCCAGGATGCGCACGTCGCAGGAGCGGCTCGCGGACGGGATCACCGCGTTCGCGGGCACGATGGGCTTCGGCTACGTCCATGCCGTCTGGTTCGCGGTGTGGATCGCCCTCAATCTCGGCCTGTTCGGCCCGGCGGCGGTCTTCGACCCCTACCCCTTCGGGCTCCTGACCATGATCGTGAGTCTGGAGGCCATCTTCCTCTCCACGTTCGTGATGGTGAGCCAGAATCGGCAGGCCGCGAGGGAGAACGTCCGGGCCGATCTGGTTTTCGAGACCAATGTGCGCGCAGAGGTCTGGGCCGTGCACATGGGCATGGCACTCGGCCTGGATCCGGAGGACGTCGAGGGGCACGTCCAGGAGATCGTCCGGCAGAGCAGGCGAGCGATGGACCCGGAGTCCGGGGTTCGACCGGTGGCTCCGGAGGCTCTGTGAACGCGTCGCCTCCCGGCGAATCACCCGGCCCCGTCCGTGACATCACCGCGTTCGACGGCCAACCGGGTCAGTTCGACACGGGTGTTGATACCCAGCTTGGTGAAGATGTGCCTCATGTGCGTGTTGACGGTGTGCACGGACACGTAGAGCCGGTCCGCGATGGCCCGGTTGGTGAGTCCGTCCACGACGAGCGGAATCAGCTTCCGCTCCGATTCGGTCAGGCTGCCCCATTCCGGGTGACCGATCGTGTCGGGACCCGGGCCGCCCGTGCCCGCGCGCACCCCGAGTTGCCGTAGCCGCCGCTCGATCCGTTCCTGGTCGCCCAGGGCACCCGACGCCGACGCCAGCTCACCGGCTTCTTCGAGGTACGGGATCGCCTGCGCCGTCTCGGCTGCGGCGGCCAGGAGCTCGCCGAGGTCCTCGCACGCCGCGGCCAGAGCCAGACGCCTGCCGGTGCTCCGGTAGCCGTCGACGGCGGAGGCGAGTGCCCGGGGGTCGCCGTGGAGCAGGCCGTCCACATGGGCTCGGACGGCCCCGATGATCTCCTGGCTGTCGTCCCGGGCGGTCAGCGTGCGCAGCACGCCGGACACGGCCTGCGCGACCGACGGCTCCCCGCCCCGCAGCGCGATACGCACGATCGAGGGCCAGTGGGACGGCGGAAGGACGAGCAGCCGCGTCGGCTCACCGTCCTCGAAACGGCCCGTGAGCGCTGCTGCCGCCGCCGCGTCCCTGCCCTCCGCGTCCGCCAGGCAGGCGCGCGCGAGCGACACCCACAGGGCGTACCGCTGCGCCGTCGTGCCGGAGCCGGCTTCGGCCGCGCGGAGCTGGTCCCTCGCCCCGGCGAGGTCACCGCGCCTGATGTCCACCAGCGCCAGCACCGCGTGGGCCTGCGGATTCGGCTGGGTGATCTCGAGTTCGTCCGCCACCGCCAGACCGGCCTCGGCCTCCACGGCCGCGTCGTCCAGCGCACCCTGTTCGAGCAGGGCGCAGGCACGGCGGGCATGCCAGTGCGGAAGGGACCAGCCGAGGCCGAGCGCCTCCGCTTCGCGCTGGCCCTCCCGCAGCACCCGCTCGGTGTCCGCGAGCCGGTCGGTGCTGGTCAGTACCGTGGCCAGCCACAGCGCCGGAATGCGCGGGGGCCGCAGGTAGGGCGCGGTGGGCTCGGCGGAGGCGCGGGCGGTGGCGGCCTCGGCGAGCTCCAGCGCCCGGGTCAGACGGCCGCGGTAGAAGAACGTCTGCGACTGGAACACCATGACGCTGACGACGACGGCCGGATCGTGGCTCCGGTAGGAGGCCGCGACCAGGCCGGTGTCCGTCTGCTCGGCAGCGGTGATGTTCCCGAGGTACACGTGGCCCGTCGCCTGGGTCTTCAGCAGGAGCACCCGCAGGTCGGACGGCAGCCCGGGGAGGTCCAGGGCCCGCCGCAGGTGGGTCATGGCGGCGGCGTCGTCACCCGTGGCCTGGTGTGTTTCGGCGGCCACCAGGCGCAGGTTGGCCTCCTGCAGCGGATCAAGGCCGTCCGACAGGGTCGCGTCGACCAGATCGAGCGCCTCGTGGACCCGGCGGGTCCGGCCGAGGTACTCGGCGGCGTCGGTCAGCAGACCGACGCGGCGCCGGTCGCGCGGAGGCAGCAGGCCGGCGATCCGCTGGGCCAGGTCCGCGGCGGCGTCGGGGGCCGTGGACGACAGTTCCCGTACGGCGGTGTGCAGCGTGGTCACGGCGTCGTCGTCGACCGGGCCGCCCGCCATGACGACGTGCCAGGCCACTTCCGCCGACCGTGCCCCGGTGGCGCGCAGGCTCTCGGCGGCCTCCCGGTGCAGCGCGGTCCGTACGGCCGGCAGCAGGTCCTCGTGGACGGCCTGGCGCAGGAGGTCATGGCGGAAGGCGAGTCGCGGGCCGTCCGCCGAGAGCAGACCGCTGTTCAGGGCGGCTTCCACGCCGGACAGCAGGCTCCCGACCTGCCTGCCGAGCATGCGGGCGGCCGTGCCGAAGTCGAATTCGCGGCCCAGGACGGAGCCGATCTGCAGGAGGCGTACGGCGTCCTCCGGGAGCTGCTGAAGACGTGCGGCGACACTGTGCCGGAAGGCGACGGGGATGTCGCGGTACAGGCGGTCCGCCGTGCCCGCCTCCGCTTCGGCGGCATCCGAGCCGGAAAAAGAGCGCACCAGTTCGATCGCGAGGAACGGATTGCCGGCGACGCCCCGCAGCATCCGGGCCAGACCGGGCGAGGGTTCCGCCCCGAGCACGTCGGCCGCGATGTGCTCCAGTTCCCGCTGGGGCAGCGGGCCGAGGCTCAGCCATCGGGCGCCCAGGTGTTCGAGGTCCTCCCGCACCCTGGCCACGGTCGGGCGCTCGGCCTCCGACCGTACCGCCAGCACCCACAGGATCCGCGAGGTGGCCAGTCGTCCGGGGAGCGTGCGCAGCGCGAAGAGCGTGGCCGGATCCGACCACTGCGCGTCGTCCACGAGCACGAGCACCGGCGCGCGCTGAGCCCGGTCCTCCAGCGCGTCCGCGATGCTGTCCAGCAGCCGGAGCCGCTGGTCGTCCCGGCCCGCGGCGGCCCGGGAGGAACCGTCGTAGGCCTTCAGGACGGACTGCAGGGCGGCTCCCGCCGCGTACTGGTCGAACTCGTCGGCCCGTACGGAGACCACGTCGAACCCGCACCGCCGCGCGCGCCCGTCCAGCTCCGCGAGAAGCCGGCTCTTGCCGACGCCGGGCGCGCCTTCCACGACGACGCAGGCACCCCGTCCGCCACGCACCGCCACCAGGGCCTCGCGGACGGCCGCCATCTCACGGTCCCGTCCCCTGAGGCGCAGCCCCGTCCCGGCCTGGTTCCCGCGCCCGGGGTCCAGGTGTCCCGTGGGGTCTGTGCTGCGCATGGGTCAAGGATGCCGCAGGCCCCGTACCGCGACGACACCGGAGTGCGCGGCCGTCGCGGAGGCGAGGACGGGGCGCGTCTCGGGCAGGGGCGGTACCCCGCGCTCCCGTGGGTCCGCCGGTGCGCGGGCCAGGTCCTCTTCGGCCCAGACCACTTTGCCGCCCGGCACGGTGCGGAAACCCCATCTGCGGGACAACTGGGCGACCAGGAAGAGGCCGCGGCCGTTCTCGTCATGGGTGCATGCGCTGCGCAGACGCGGGGCGCAGGCGTTCGAGTCGAACACTTCGCAGGTCAGGACCTGGTGCCGGATCAGGCGCAGGGTGATCTGACCGCTGCCGTGGCGGACGGCGTTGGTGACCAGTTCGCTGACGATCAGCCTGGTGGCGTCCGCGACGCCTTCCAGGCCCCATTCGGTCAGCTGACGGGCCGCCATGTGCCGGGCGCTGCGGGCGGCGGTCTGGTCGCCGGGCAGCGTCCAGGAGGCCACCTGGGCGGGGCTGAGCGTACGGGTGCGGACGAGGAGCAGGGTGGCGTCGTCGGAGGGTGCCTGTCCCGGGAAGGTCTCCATCGCACGGCCGCAGAGTTCCTCCAGGGGGCGGCCCGGTTGTGCCAGGGCGCTGCCCAGGCGGTCCATTCCCACGTCGATGTCGTGGTCGCGGGTCTCGACCAGTCCGTCGGTGTACAGGCCGAGGAGGCTTCCTTCGGGCAGTTCCAGCTCCGCGGCCTCGAAGGGGACGCCCAGCCCCGTGCCCAGCGGGGTTCCGGTGGGCAGGTCGGGGAAGGCGACCCGCCCCTGCGGGTCGACGATCGCGGGCGGCGGGTGCCCGGCCCGCGCCATGGCGCACCGGCGGGTGACCGGGTCGTAGACCGCGTACAGACAGGTGGCGCCCACGGCCGGGGAGTACTGCTCCGGGGCGTCGGCATCGTCCTCGGCCAGTCGCTGGACCGTGTCGTCGAGGTGGGTCAGCAGTTCGTCGGGGGACAGCTCCATGTCGGCGAGGGTGCGTACGGCGGTGCGGAGCCGGCCCATGGTCGCGGCGGCGTTGATCCCGTGTCCGACGACGTCGCCGACGACGAGGGCCACGCGCGCGCCGGACAGCGGGATCACGTCGAACCAGTCGCCCCCGACGCCGTGGTCCATGTCGGCGGGCAGGTAGCGGGACGCCGTCTCGACCGCCGCGCCGCCCTTCAGGCGGTGCGGGAGCAGGTTCCGTTGGAGGGCGAGGGCGGCGGTGTGCTCGCGGGCGTACTGGCGCGCGTTGTCCAGCGCCAGCGCGGCGCGGCTGACGAGTTCCTCGGCGAGGAGGACGTCGACCTCCTGGAACGGCCCCGGGTCCGAGGTTCGGATGAACAGCACCATGCCCAGCAGGACGCGCCGCGCACGGATGGGTATGAGCATCAGGGAGTGGATGCCGTTCTCGTGGATCGTCCGTGCCCGCTCCGGGTCCTGGTCGATCCATGTGCCCGGAGCGGTGTCGAGGACCGGCTCCAGGTGGGGCATGCCGGTGCGCAGGACGTCGGTGAAGGGGGAGGCGGGCGGCCACGGAACCACCTCGCCGTGCGCCCACGGGGACTCCGGGACCCCGTGGTGGATCGACGCCAGACCGGCGCGCCGGAAAACCGGGAGGCGCCGGCCCGAGGAGCCGATGTGGACCGGGGGCCCTTCGCCGCACGGGACCGACTGTTCGAGGTCGACCGCGACGTAGTCGGCGAGCAGCGGTACGGCCAGGTCGGCCAGTTCCTGGCTGGTCCGCATCACGTCCAGGCTGCTGCCGAGGCGCGTACTGCCCTCGCTGAGGATGGCCAGGCGATC
The DNA here is from genome assembly GCF_040652195.1 of Streptomyces sp. NPDC048278. Lineage (NCBI taxonomy): Bacteria > Bacillati > Actinomycetota > Actinomycetes > Kitasatosporales > Streptomycetaceae > Streptomyces > Streptomyces sp. NPDC048278. The sequence continues at coordinate 169,832 of NZ_JBEZLP010000009.1, read as the reverse complement.
GCGTGCCTGCCGGCTCCCGGTGAGGTCGACGCTGATGACGCACACCCCCAGCACCTGGCCGTCGGCGTCCTGGAGGCAGAAGATCGAAGCCGCGTGCGTGTGCTCCCGGTGCGGGCTCGACGGCAGCCACGTCCGGTGGTCGTGGACCTGCACGGGCCCGCCCCGCATCACCTCTCGCATCGCCCCCTCGAGGGCTTCGGCCTCGGCACCCGGCCGGACGTCGCTGAAGCGCCGTCCGAGCCGACGGCCGCGGGGAATGCCGTCGTGGCTCTCCATGGTGTCGTTCACCCAGGTGCACCGCAGCTGCGGGTCCCGTACGACGATGCCCATGGGGACGCGGGCGAGCAGTGACTCCCGCACCAGTTCGTTCGTCGCTGCTCCGGAGGCCTCGCCGATGTCGGTCACGGAGACGAGCCACCGGACCGTTTCGCCGTGCCCCCACAGCATCGAGACCCGCAGGCTCACGTCGAGCCGGTGCCCGTCCCTGTGCCGTACCGTCGTCGTGCCCGACCAGCCGCGCCGGGCCCGGCACCGGTCGGCGAACTCGGCCGTCGTCGGCGCTTCTTCGGAGTACGGCAGTACGGCCGCAGCCGACCGGCCCACCACGTCGCCGGCGGAGTACCCGACCAGCCGCTCGGCGGCCCGCGTCCAGCCGACCACCGTCCCCTGCTCGTCGAGCATCGCGATCGCCGACTCCGAGGGCTCGCGGATGTTCGGCTGCCTACGGGGTGTCGCTGTGTCTGTGCTGGTCATCGAATCGTCGTCCTCGGATGGGTGGCGGCGAGGCAGGCACCTGTGGCACGCCGTGCCGGGTGACCGTTCTCGATTCCGGTCTCGGACCTGAGCGCGATGGCGCCCCTGCTTGTCCCTTTTCAGACCATTGACCGGACGCCGCTTTGATCTGTGACAGGGGCCACTGCCGCGACGGAGGTCCCGGACGGCGCCCCCGCGCGGGGCCGGTCGGTGCGGACGTACGGTGCTGGTAGGTGCGCCGTACGGGAGGACGCCCTGATCGACCACGCACGGCGAACCGCCCCCATGACGGACGACAGCGCTCTGCTGTTCATCGGTCCCACCACCACCGGCCAGGACGGACCGCAACGACGAGAAGGCCAACGAGAACGAGAAGGAGGTGGGCTCATGACCGGGACACCGGGCAGGGTGGCGTTGGTGACGGGCGCCAGCAGCGGAATCGGGGCGACCACCGCGCGGCTCCTCGCCGCACGGGGGATGGGCGTGGTGGTCGACTACCTCAGCAGCGCCGGAGCGGCCGAGGAGGTCGTGGCCGGCATCGAGGCCGCCGGCGGCCGGGCCATGGCCGTCCAGGCCGACGTGCGCGACGCGGCGGCGGTCGAGGACATGGTCGAGCGGGTCCGGGCCGCGTGGGGCGGCATCGACGTGCTCGTTCACAACGCGCTCATCCCGTACGCGGTCAAGTCCTTCCACGACATGACGTGGGAGGAGCTGGGCGGCAAGGTCGACGCCGAGATGCACGCGGCGTTCGCGGTCACCAAGGCCGTCCTGCCCCACATGACCGAGCAGGGCTGGGGGCGCATCGTCTACCTCGGTACCGGTCTCAGCCGCCGTCCCCGGGCGGGCATGGTCGCACTGGGGACGGCGAAGGCCGCGCTGGAGGGGTTGGCCCGCTATCTCGCCCAGGAGCTGGGACCGCACGGCATCACGGTCAACGTGGTCGCGCCCGGTGCGGTGGAGGACACCCGGATGGCCGGCGTGATCGACGACGCGGTCAAGCAGCGGCAGGTGGCCGCCACCCCGCTGGGCCGCCTGGCACACCCGGACGACGTCGCCCAGGCGATCGCCTTCTACGCCGGTGAGGACAACTCCTTCATGACCGGCACCACCGCCGCGGTCAACGGCGGAATGGCGATGTACTGACGCACCCGCTGTCCGCCGCGCACGGCGCACCGCTCTCTCGAACCACACGACCGGGAAAGACCGCCATGCACACCATCGATCTCGCCTACGTCGGACGCGGCCTGCACGAGGAACTGGCCGCCTACATCGCCGACCAGGAGGACTACTACGCCGACGAGGGAGTCCACGTCGCACTGCGCGACGGCTGCACCTGGGACGAGGAGCGGCTGCGCCGCTGCGCCACCATCGGGCTCGGCAGGGCCCTGCTGTCACGGCTGACCGACGGGACTCCGTGGGTCGCCCTCAGCGTCAACACGCACCGTCCGCTGTTCTGGTTCCTCGCCCGCCCCGGCCCGACCTCCCTGGCCGATCTGGCCGGCCGACGGCTGGCCGTGCACGCCCCCCGCACCGCACCCGGGTGCTTCGCCCGGATCGTGCTGCGCGGGGCCGGTCTCGATCCCGACCGCGACCTGGACGCCGTCGTCCGGGCGCCCGGCGACTACGGCCTGGACCTGCGCGGGCTGCGCGACGGCAGCATCGACGCCGCCTTCGTGGGCAGCACCATGGCGCCGGAGGCGGTGGCCGCCGAGCACGGCTGGCAGCTCCTGGCCTGGGTCGGCGACCACTTCCGGATCCCCACGGTGGGCGTGGCCGTGGACCCCACCCACATCGCGCCCGACGACCCCGCGGTCCAGGCCGTCGTACGGGCGCACCGCCGTGCCCTCCAGGTGATCCACGACGACCCCGGCACCGCGGTGCGGTACATCCGGACGTTCCTGGGCGGACAGACCGCGGCGGAGGCCCGAGCACACTACGAGACCTTCGTCGCGCCGTACTTCACCGACGACGGCCGGGCCGACCTCGGGGTCGGCGAGAGCGCGATCACGGCGGTCGCCGCCGAACTCGGCGTGCCCGCCTCCGTCACCGCGGCCGAGATGTACCGCACCGCGACGGTCGAGCCCGGTTGAGGAGACCGGGGAATGTGGCTCACCCGTCAACCGACGCAAGGCCGGGGGCAGTTGTGCGGCGGGCTCCGGAGTCCAGGAACGCGGCGACCTCGCCGGGGTCGAACACCCACATCACCCTGCGGACGCCCTCCCTCGAAACAGCCACGGTCAGGAGCGCGGTGGGGAAACCGTCGCGGTAGATCATCACGCCCGTACGGCCGTTGGCCTGGACCGGTCACGGGTCCGTGCCTTGCCAGACGACCGACTCCGCTCTGATCACCGAGCGGGGGCTCGACCAGACCCACCGCGACGGCATCATCCCGCTGCACGACCTGCGCAAGGGGACCGTGCCCGCCGCGCCCGGGATTCTCCGGGCGCTCAAGGAGCGTGGCCACACCGTCGTCACGGTGTCGCAGCTGCTCGCCCCGCCGAGCCCCAGCCCGGGATGGTCTACCGGCCCTGAGGCCCCGCGACGGCGGTCCGACCCCTTGTCGCTCTCCCCCGCGGGAACCTAGACTCCACGAGTGAACTGAAGTTGGTTCAGTTCCGGATCCGCCGCGGGCGGAAGGGAGCGGACGATGGCTGGTTCCCTCTTGGACAGGGTCGCTCTCGTCACCGGCGCGGGCCGGGGCATCGGCCGGGCCGTCGCGGTGGAGCTGGCCCGGCAGGGCGCCGCGGCCGTGGCCGTCGCCGATCTCGACGAGGAGGCCGTGGGCGAGAGCGCCGCGCTGGTGCGGGCCGAGGGGGCGAAGGCCGAGGCGATCGTGTGTGATCTGCGGGTGCGTGACGACATCGAGGCGATGGTGGCGCGGTGTGCCGAGCGCTTCGGCGGCCTCGACGTGCTGGTCAACAACGCCGGGGTGATCGACACCGCGTTCACGGCCGGCCGCGACCACGGTGTCGCCTCGCTCCCCGAGGAGGTCTGGGACACCGTCTACGAGATCAATCTCAAGGCCGTCTGGCTCACGACCAGGTTCGCGGCGCCTCTGCTCCTGCGGTCCGCCCGCGGCCCGGCCATCGTCAACACCGCCTCCGTCTCCGGCCTGGTCGGGTTCCCCGACTGCCCCGCCTACGGCGTCACCAAGGCCGGTGTCATCCATCTGACCAAGGTCACCGCGGTCGACCTGGCCCCGGTGCGCTGCAACTGCCTCTGCCCCGGCGTCATCGACACACAGCTGACGCAGGACCACTTCGCCGCGGCCGGTGACCGTGAGGCGACGGAACGGGCGCTGCTGGCGCCGCAGTTGGTGGACCGGATGGGGCGGCCGGAGGAGGTGGCCCGGCTCGCCTGCTTCCTGGCCTCGGACAGCGCGGCGTTCATCACGGGCGCCGCCCATGTGATCGACGGCGGCGCGCTGGCCTGGCGTGGCGTCAAGGGCTGAAGCGAAGGAGGGACAGGCGTGATGGAGGCGAGACTGGACGGCCGGGTGGCCCTGGTGACAGGCGCGACCGGAGGCATCGGTGACGCCGTCGTACGGCGGCTCGCGGCCGAGGGCGCCACCGTGGTGGTGACGGACGTCGACGCGGAGCGCTGCGAGAAGCTGGCCGAGGAGGCCGGGGGCGGTGCCGTCGGGCTCGCGCTGGACGTGACCGACGAGTCGGCCTGGGAGGCCGTCGTGGACCGGGTGACCGGCCGGTTCGGCTCCCTGTCCGTGCTGGTGAACAACGCCGGGATCGCCGCGATGCGTACCGTCGAGACGGAGACGCAGGAGTCCTGGGACCAGGTCATCGCGGTCGGTCAGACCGGTGTCTGGCTCGGCATGAAGCACGCCGGTGCCGCCATCGAGCGCTCCGGCGGCGGCTCGGTCGTCAACGTCGCGTCGATCTTCGGTACGGTCGGCGGCTTCGGCTCCCAGTTCTCGTACCACGCGGCCAAGGGCGCGGTACGCCTGATGACGAAGAACGCCGCGCTGCACTGGGCGCGGCGCGGCGTCCGGGTCAACTCCCTGCATCCCGGTTTCATCGGGACGCCCCGCTCCCGTGAACTGTGGCGGGACACACCGCGGTTGGCCGCGATGCTCGACGGCACACCCCTCGGCCGGCTCGGTACGCCCGAGGAGGTCGCGGCGGCCGTGGCGTTCCTGGCCTCCGACGACGCGAGCTTCATGACCGGCTCGGAGCTGTACGTCGACGGCGGCTGGACGGCACGCTAGGCGGCGAGCGCCGTGTAGTGGTCGACGCCGTCGGCCGACCGGGTGCGCCGGACGTGACCGCGGGCCGCCAGCACGTCGAGGTGGGCCGCGGTCTCGTTGACCGCGAGCATCTGGTTGAAGACGTTCAGGTCGGCGAAGGCGACCTTGCGCCGCGTCCACCCCAACTCCCCGGCCACGTCGTGGGCGTTGAGTGTGCGGTCGCCGAGGGCCGCCCGGGTCCGGGCGAGCCGGTCGTCGTGATGGGCCAGCAACTCGCCGACCCGGGCGTGCACGCTGTCGCCCACCGGGCCGTGCGCGGGCAGCAGCCGGGCGTCCGAGAGCGTCGTCATCATCCGCAGTGAGTCCAGGTAGTCCCCCAACGGCAGCCGTGCCGGGCCCAGTTCGAAGCCGATGGACGGGGTAATGTGCGGCAGGACGTGGTCCCCGGAGAACAGCAGGCCGCGGGCCCGGTCGAGGTAGACGACGTGCCCCCGGGTGTGGCCCGGGGTCGGGACGACCTGCAACACCGCGTCGCCGAAGCGGAGTTCCTCCGCCTCCAGCCAGCGGTCGGGGGCGTCCCACACGTCCGGGTCGAAGTCGCCGTGGTCCATCGCGGCCACCCGCTCGGCGAGTTCGCCCGCACCGGCCCGCGCCAGCGTCTCCAGCGAGCCGGCCGGCTGCGTCGTACGGAGTGATCCGAGCAGTTCCAGGCCGGGGCGTTCGCCGGAGCCCAGGTAGACCCGGGAGCCGAGCAGTCTGCGCAGGGCGACGGCCTGGGTGTAGTGGTCGCGGTGGATGTGGGTGACCAGGATGTGGCTGATCTCGCCGAGGTCGTGGCCGAGGCCGGCGAGCGCGTCCTCCAGCGCCGTGCGGGACTCGGGGACGGACCAGCCCCCGTCGATCAGGACCAGCCCCTCCGTCAGGCCTTCCAGCGCGTACACGTTGACCGCGCGCAGTCCGTCGTCGGGCAGCGGCAGCGGGATGCGGTGGACGCCGGGCCGTACGGTCTCGGCGCCGGCCTCCGACCACCGGCCGCGGTCGAAGCGAGGGGTGCGGGTCGTGGGGGAGGTCATGCGTCTCCTTGCCGGTGCGGTGGGCGGTGCGTCGGCCCGTGCGACGGGCTGTGGGGGTGCGGGGCCGGCTCCGGGGCGAGCCGGGTGTGCAGTGCGTGGGCGAGCCTGCGGGCTCCGGGGCGGTCGAGCTTGCCGACCGTGGTCTGCGGCAACTCGCCCACGGTGAAGGCGAACTCGGGCCACTTGGCCTTGGACAGGCCGGTGCGGTCGAGGTGTGCGGTGATGTCGTCGAGGCCGATGCCGTCGTGGCCGTCCTCCGGGACCACGAGCACGGCCGCCCGTTCGCCGAGCAGCGGGTCCGGCACCGGCACCACGCAGGCTCGGGCGACGCCCGGGTGGGCGGCGACCGCGCGTTCGATCTCGGTGATGTCGAGGTTCCGGCCGCCCCGGATGATGACGTCCTTCTCCCGGCCCATGACGGTGACCGTCCCGTCCTCGCCGGTGACCAGCAGGTCCCCGGTGGGGAAGAAGCCGTCCGGGGTGAGGGCGGGCGGTTCGACCCTGCCGTCACGGGCGTACCCGACGAACAGGGAAGGGCCGCGGACCTCGGCCCGGCCGGTCGCGCCGGGGCCCAGGACGGTGCCGTCGGCGGCGACCGCGCGCAGCTCGGTGCCGGGGAACGGGCGTCCGTCCCGGCCCAGCCGGATCTCCTCCGGGTCGCCGGGCCGCGGGGAGGTGTGCCCGAGGCATTCGGACATCCCGAAGACGCGCAGGATCCGGGTCCCGAGCGAGCGTTCGGCACGGGCGAGGGCGCCGCGGTCCATGGGACCACCGCCGACGGTGAGGGAGCGGACGCCTTCGAGGACTCGTGATCCGGCTGCCGCCGAGCCCATCTGCAGTGCCATGGTCGGCACGCACATGGTCCACCGGACGTCGTTGGCGGACATCCGCGCCAGTGCCTCCTCGCGGTCCCAGCGTCCGCTCAGGACGAGCGGGCCGCCCAGCATCAGGGCCATGCCCACGCCGAAGCAGTAGGCGGCGGTCGAGGAGAGGGGCACGACGGCGGCCACCGCGTCCCCTTCGCGCAGCCCGTTGATCTCCGCGGTGCGGGCGCACGCGTAGCGCAGGGCGCTCTCGGACTGGACCACTCCCTTGGGCCGTCCGGTGGAGCCGGACGTGAGGCCGATGAGCGCACCGCCGGACCAGCGGGAGACATCGCGCGGGCCGCGGCCGACGAGGGCCTGCCAGCCGTCGAGCGCCTCGGCCGTCCGCGCACCCGGCATTCCCTCCCGCGCCGGCCATCCCTCGGCCGCGGACGGCTCGGCGACGACGGTGTCGGGGCGGATGTCCTCCAGGGCCGCCGCGAACTCGGCACGGGTGGTGTGCCGGTTGACCAGTGCCAGGACGCCTCCGGTCAGCCCCACGGCGAGGGTGGCGGCGACGGTCCGCCAGGAGTTGTCGGCCTGGAGCAGGACGGTCCCGCCGGGCGAGCCGCCGGCCGCGTCGGGCACCATGGCGTCGGCCAGTTCGGCCGCGTGCGCCAGCAGGTCGCGCGCGCCGTGCCGGCCCGTGTCGTCGACGACGGCGGTGAAGTCGGCCTTCTCCGCGCGTTGCTGGAACTCCCGCACTGTCTGTCGCATCCGCTGCTTCCTCGCCTCTTCGCGCGAAAGGTGGTGGTGGCTGTCCGGCCCCGGCGGGCTCAGCCCGGGTACATGTCCGTCTCGCCGCCCATGACGGCGATGCGCCGGCCCCGCATGTCGCCGACCTGGGCGACCGCCGCCGCCCACTCGGGACTGTCCAGTGCCTTGCGCAGGTCCTCTGCGGTGTCGAAGGTCAGGACGGAGACCCCGTCCCAGCCTTCCGAGCGGGGTTCGAGGGCGGCGTCGACGTCGGTGTGCCGCCAGGACCGCAGTCCGGGCAGGGTGCGGGTGAGTTCGGCGTGTTCGCCGCGCCACCAGCCGATGAACCGCTCGTGGGTCCACTCGGGCGGCCGGGCGGCCAGCAGGACCAGGTTGTACATCGCGCCCTCCTCGGGCTTCTCAGGTGAACAGCACCTCGGGCGAGCGCCCGATCATCAGCCGCCGCAGCCGGCCGGTCGCGTCCAGCCGGGCGCCGGCCACGAAGGTGGCCTCCGGCACCCCGGCGCGCCGCACCTCGCCGAGGAACAGCTCGTCCCGGCCGACGGTGCCGGCCGTGAGCAGGTGGTGGGTGCGCACGCCCACCTCGCGCTGGGCGAGGTAGCCCGTCAGTTCGGCCCGGCCGCCGTGGAAGTCGGTCGCGCCTCCGCCACCGGTGGAGAAGAGGATGGAGAACGAGAAGTCGTCGCTGATCAGGTCCAGGACGCGGTCCGCGTCCGCGCTGTCGAGGATGGCGAACCACCGGGTCAGGAACGCCGCGGTGGACTGGGCGGCCGGGGCGGTCACGGCCGGTCCACCAGGTCGAACTCCGTGGTGAAGAAGGACTGGTAGCGCGCCATCAGCCCGGCCGCCGAGACCTGTACGGCGGAGAGGAACGCCCCCGTGGTCACGCCCTTCTCGACGACGAAGCCGTACGCCGTCTCGACGTCGCCGTCGACCGCGTACCTCTTGATCTCATGGGTACGGTCCACGGCCCGCCGCCCGGCTATGTAGGCGGCGAACTCGTCGCGCGAGGCCCCGCTGCGCTCACCCCCGGGCAGGGCGATGAGGAAACGGAATCCGGGCTCCACCAGCTCCAGGGCTTTTTCGGGATCCTGGCCGTCCATTCGGGCCATGTATTCGCGCAGCACCATTGCCGATCGCTCTCCCCACAGACGTGATGTGGCAGGCACAGACCTTCTCGCCACAACCTGAGTTCAGTTCAGTTTGATCCCAGGACGGCCGCCCCGGCAAGAGGCGGGACGGGACGGACCCGGAAGTCATTCGGCGACCATGCGCACCACGCATCCCTCGATCATCTCGCTGATCTCGGCGAGCGGGATCGCCCCGGTCGGCCGGTACCAGCGCCAGACGCTGACGATCATGCCGAGCACGGCCAGGCCGAGGGTGTGGGCGTCGCGCAGCGGGAAGGCGCCCTTGGACATGCCGCGCATCAGCAGGTTCGTCCAGTCCCGCTCGACCATCTGCACCAGCTGGCGGGCCGCGACCCGCTCGGTCTCCTCCCGCCTGGACTTGCGCGGGTTGGCCAGCAGGGACATGTTCGCCTGCAGGATGCGCATCTGGCGGATCTCCTGTTCGGTGACCGCGAAGGCGGAGCGCACCGCCGCGCGCACCTCCTCGACCGGCTCCGTCACGTCCTTCGTGGCCTCGACGAACTGGTCGTGGGAGCGCTGGAGCTCCAGGCGCATGATGGTGAGCAGGCAGTGGGCCTTCGACTCGAAGTAGTGGTAGAGCGCCGTCTGCCCGATGCCGACCCGGTCGGCGACCTCGGACCACTTGGTGCTCTCGTAGCCGTCCTCCCCGAACCGCTCCACCGCGGCCACCAGGATGGCCGCCCGCTTCGACCTGGGCCCCTCCTCCGGATCCACGATCCGCGCCCTTGCCATCGTCTCTCCCTCTGCTCCACGGCCGGTTCCGATCACCGTCCGGTCGTCCGAGAGTAGACCCAAGTTCAGGTTGGCTTCGAATCGACCGGACGCGAAGGTGCGGGCGGCCCCGCCCGTCACCGCGCGGGCGCACGTGTGAAGTCCGGCGGGCGCCGGCCGAGGAACGCGGCCATGCCCTCGCGCCCCTCCCCCGACACGGCGGTCGCGGCCAGCCGGCGGGCCTCCGCGTCGAGCTGTTCGTCCAGCCCGGCCGCGCCCGCGTCGGCGACCAGCCGCCGGGTCACGCCGTACGCCCCGGTGGCGCCGTGTGCCAGTCCCCGCGCGGCCTGCACGGCCTCCTCCCGGAGCCGCTCCGGCTCGACCACCCTGCTCACCAGTCCCATCTCCAGGGCCTCCGCGGCGGACACCCTCCGGTTGGTCAGCAGCAGGTCCAGTGCCCGCTTGGGGCCGACGAGACGGGGCAGCAGCCAGGTCACGCCGGCGTCCGGTGAGTACCCGATCGCGGTGTACGCCGCGGTGAAGTGGGCGTCGGCGGCGGCGAACCCGAGGTCGGCGGCCATCGCAAGGCCGAGTCCGGCCCCCGCCACGGCCCCCTGCACGGCCGCCACCAGCGGCGCGTCGAGGCCGGCGAGGATCCGCAGGGCCGCGTGCAGCGCGTCGGTGACATCGGTGAGGTGCCCGGCCAGCCGCTCCGCGGGCAGGGCGCCGAACTCCTTCAGGTCGCCGCCCACGCAGAAGGCCGGCCCGCGCCCGGTGAGCAGCACCGCCCGCACCCGCGCCGCCGCGCACTCCCGTGCCGCCGCCAGCAGCCCCGTGGCGGTCGCGAGGTCGATCGCGTTGCCCGCGCCCCGGCACATCTCGACGTGCGCCACCCCGTCGTCGTCGATCCCGACCGTGACCCTCATCGTGCCGTCCACCCCCCGTCCACGGTGAGCACCTGTCCGGTGCAGTACGACGACGCGTCCGAGGCCAGATAGAGCAGCGCTCCGTCCAGCTCGCCCGGTGCGCCACCGCGCCCGAGCATCGTGCCGCGCTCCACCCAGCGCCGGGAACGCTCGTCGGCGAAGAGTCCGTCGGTCATCTCGGAGCGGAACCAGCCGGGCGCGAGGGCGTTCACCCGCACCCCCGTCTCCCCCCACTGCCCGGCCAGTTCCCGGGTCAGCCCGAGGAGCCCCGCCTTGGAGGCGGCGTAGGCGGCCCCGCCGAGGGGGGCACCGGCCACGAGCCCGAGGACGGAGGAGACGTTGACGACCGATCTCGTACGGCCCTGATCGCTCCCTGCCTCGGCGAGCAGCCGGGCGAGGTGGAACGGCGCCACGAGGTTGACGGCCAGGACGCCCGCGAAGTCGCCGGGGCTCTCGTCCTGTGCGCGTACGGCGCCCGGTGCCCCCGCGTTGTTGACCAGGACGTCGAGCCGGCCGCGGTGCGCGAAGGCGGTCTCCGCGAGCCGGACGCGGTCCGCCTCCCGCGTCACGTCGCAGACGACCGGGTGGATGCGCGGGTCCCCGTCGGCCAGTTCGGTCAGCTTCTCCGGGCGTCTGGCCGCCGCGAACACCGTGGCACCGGCGGCGGCCAGCACCGTGGCGAAGCGTGCGCCCAGCCCCGACGAGGCCCCGGTGACCACGGCCGTCCGGCCGTCGAGCGAGAACAGGTCCCCGTCCGCGCCGGTCACCCTCCCACCCCGATCGGCAGTGCGGTCGCCCCGCCGTCCAGGACGAGCGTCTGGCCGGTCATCCAGGACGAGGCCCCGGACGCGAGGAACACCGCCGCGTTCGCCACGTCCTCGACCGTCCCCAGCCTGCGCAGGGGCAGCTTCGCGGTCAGGATCGGCTCCCTGGGTTCCCATACGGCCCGCGCCAGTTCGGTCTTGACCAGGCCGGGCGCGATGGCGTTGACCCTGGCGTGCGGGCCCAGTTCGTAGGCGAGTTGCCGGGTGAGATGGAGCATCGCCGCCTTGGTCGCGTTGTACCAGCCGATGTGCGGGTCGACGACCAGCCCACCGACGGAGGCGATGTTGACGACGGCTCCTCCGTGCTCGCGCATCCATGCCCGCCAGGCGTGCCGGGTCCACACGACCATGGCGTACTGGTTGACCTCGACCGTCTTGTGCGCGCGTGGCGGGTCGAGGTCGAGCAGGGGGCCCATGTAGGGGTTGGTGGCGGCGTTGTTGACCAGGACGTCGAGTCGGCCGAACCGGCCCACCGTCTCCTCGACGCACCGTTCGGCGTCCTCCGGCCGGCCCGCGTGGGCGACCACCTCGTGCACCTCGCCGTCGCCCTCGACCCGCAGCAACTCCTGGCGCGCGGTGGCCAGTCCGTCCGGCTTGCGGGCGGCGATCACCACATGGGCGCCCGCCTCCCGGTACGCCTTCGCGATGCCGAGCCCGATTCCCCGGGAGCCGCCGGTGATCACGGCCACCCGTCCGTCGAGTGCTTGCCCGTTCATGCCGACTCCTCGGGATACCTGGCCAGTTCACGCCGGGCCACGGTGCGCAGGTGCACCTCGTCCGGGCCGTCCGCGATCCGCAGCGCCCGCGTGATGGCGAACAGCCGGGCCAGCACGGTGTCGTCGCTGACCCCGGCGGCCCCGTGCGCCTGGACCGCCCGGTCGACCACCCGGTGGGCCACCTCCAGCGCGGCCACCTTGATCGCGGCGACCTCGGTACGGGCGGCCACGTTGCCCGAGGTGTCCATCAGCCAGGCCGACTTCAGGACCAGCAGCCGCAGTTGCTCGATCTCGATCCGGCTGCGGGCGATCCACTCACGGACGACGCCCTGGTCGGCGAGCGGGCCGCCGAAGGCGGTACGGGTCAGGGTCCGGCGGCACATCAGCTCCAGGGCGCGTTCGGCGAACCCGACCGCCCGCATGGCGTAGTGCATACGGCCGGGCCCCAGCCGCCCCTGGGCCAGCGCGAACCCCTCGCCCTCGCCGCCGAGCAGGGCGGACACCGGCACCCGCACGTTCTCGAAGAGCACGTCCCCGTGGCCGCACCGGTCGGTGTAGCCGAACATGGGCAGGTCGCGCAGGACGGTGATCCCGGGGGTGTCGCGCGGGACCAGCAGCATGCTCTGCTGCCGGTAGGCGGGTGCGCCGGGGTCCGAGACCCCCATCAGGATGATCAGCCGGCAGTCCGGGTCCAGGATCCCGGAGGTGTACCACTTGTGGCCGTCGACGACGTACTCGTCGCCGTCCCGCCTGATCCGGGTGCGGATGTTGCGCGCGTCGGAGCTCGCCACCTCGGGCTCGGTCATGGCGAAGCAGGACCGGATCCGCGCGGCCAGCAGCGGTCGCAGCCAGCGGTCCTGCTGCTCGGGGGTGCCGTAGAGGGCGAGCAGTTCCATGTTGCCGGTGTCGGGGGCCGAGCAGTTGAACACCTCGGGGCCGATGACGGAGCGTCCGGCCAGCTCGGCGAGCGGGGCGTATTCGAGGTTGGTGAGGCCCGCGCCCCAGTCGCCGTGGGCGAGGAAGAGGTTCCACAGTCCCTCGGCGCGCGCCCTCTCCTGCAGTTCCCGCATGATCGGGGGGAGTTGGTGCGGGTCGTCCCCCTCGGCGAGCTGGCGGTCGTGGACGGGCTCGGCGGGCAGGACGTGCTCCGCCATGAACGCGGCCATCCGCGAACGGAGTTCCTCGGCCCTCGGCGAGAGTCCGAAATCCATGGTGCGGCTCCTTCAGGACCGTCGGGACCGTGCGGCGAGGATGCCTGCGGCCGTGCGGATCATCGCCGCGATGGTCGGGGGCAGCCGCTCCTGGTCGGGGTCGTGGTGCTTGCCCTCGCGGTGCCTGCGCAGGTTGTGGCCCATGATCGCGGCCATCTTGGTGCGGGCCAGGGCGCGGAACCAGTCGAGGGCGGGCGGTGCGGGGCGGCCGTCGAGGTAGGCGGTGAGCAGTTCCTCCTCGGTGGGCAGACCGGGCACCGCACGGCCGAGGCGGGGGAAGTTGCGGTGGTCGGCGAAGAGGAGGAACCACGCGAGGTCGATGCGCGGATCGCCGTACTCCCAGATCTCCCAGTCCACCACGGCCGTCGGCCGATCGCCCCGGCACAGGACGTTGCCGAGGCGGAAGTCGCCGTGGGTGAGGGTGGGTGCCGTACCGGCGGGGATGCGAGCGGCCAGTGCGTCCAGCAAGCCCTCGGAGCCGGGGCGCAGTTCGTCCGGCACCGCCCGCATGGTGCGGCTCCACCGCTCCAGCTCCCCCGCCGGATCGAGGGGTCGGCGGCCCTCCGGGCTCGCGGTCCCGTGCAGCTCGCGCAGCACGCCGGCCAGGGCGAGCATGCGGGTCCGGCACCGCCCGGGGTCCAGGTGGTGTTCGTCGAGGACCGGTTCGACGGCCTCGCCGTCCACGAACTCCATGGCGAACCAGGCGGGTTCGGTCTCGTCCACGGCCACGACGGCCGGGACGGGCACCGGTGACCCGGCGAGTGCGCGCAGGATCCGCGCCTGCCGGAGCACGTCGTTGCGGCCGACGGCGCGCTGTCCGGGCGGCACCGCCTTCACGACGTACGAGACCGCTCCGGCCGTGACGGAGTAGGTGAGGCCCGAGTGGCCGCCGGGCAGGGTGCGCAGGTCCCCCGGCGGCTCGTGCGGGTGCCGGGCGGCAAGCCGTTCACGGACCCGCCGTCCGAGTTCGGCCACTTCGGTCGTCGTACTCAACTTCCCGTTCCCTTCGGCTCTTTGGGCAGCCGGAGCACGCGCTCGGCCAGGATGTTGCGCTGGATCTCGTCGCTGCCGCCGGCGATGCGGTAGCCGGGGGCGCCGAGCAGGTGCTCGGTCCAGGCGAAGGTGCCCCACTCCCCCGTGTCGGCGGCCAGCCGTGGTCCGAGGAGCTGCTGGACGAGGTCGGTGGTGGCGCGCATGGTCGCGGTGGCGTGCAGCTTGCCGACCGATGCCTCGGCGCCCGGTTCGCGGCCGGCCGCCAGGGCGGCCGTCACCCGGAGTCCGGTGAGCCGTTGGACGAGCGTGCTGACGTAGAGGTCGGCCGCCTGCTGCTGTTCTCCGCCGGTGAGCGGGCGAGGCAGCCGCCGGGCGAGGTCCAGGGCGCGCTCGGCGTTGTCCAGACCGAGGCCGCCGGAGTCGAGGCGTTCGGCGGCGAGCACGGTGAGGGTGACCCGCCAGCCCTCGCCGACCGGCCCGAGCCGGTCGGTGTCGGGCACGAAGACGTCGTCGAGGTAGACCTCGTTGAAGCTGGAGCCGCCGGTCATCTGCCGGATGGGCCGTACGGTGACGCCCGGCGCGTCCATGCGGACCATGAGGACCGTGATGCCCGCGTGCCGGGGAGCGTCGGGGTCGGTGCGGCAGACGGCCACGCCCCAGGTGGCGACCCGGGCGCCGGACGTCCACACCTTGTGGCCGCGCACCACCCAGCCGTCGCCCTCCCGCACCGCCCGGGTGCGGACGCCGGCCAGGTCGGAACCGGCCTCGGTCTCCGAGAAGAGCTGGCAGGCGAGTTCGTCGGTACGGAGCATGGGGCGCAGCCAGCGCCGCTGCTGTTCGTCCGTGCCCCAGATGCGGACGGCGGGGGCGACGAGGTGCCGGGTGACCGGGAAGACCTCGGTACGGCGCGGTACGTCGTAGGCGGCCTCTTCGGCGCGGTACAACTGCTCGTAGTACGAGGGGACTTCGCGGCCCCCGAACTCCGGTGGCCAGCCGAGGGCGCCCCAGCCCTGGTCGTACCGGGTGCGCTCCCACTGCCGTGTCAGGTCGGTGTGGGCGCGCTCCTCGGCCTCGGTCCAGTTCTCGAAGACCGCCACCGAGTCGTCGCCGCGACCCCGGTCCTGGTGCGCGGCGCGCTCCTTCGCCACGCCGGCCAGCCAGCTCCGGGCCTCGGCGCGGAACTCCGCCGGCTCGGGAATGCCGCTCATCCTCCTCCGACCTCCCTTCTTCTCGATGCCTCGACGCCTCGACGCCTCGGTGCCTCGACGCCTCGGTGCCTCGGTGCCTCGACGCCTCGGTGCCTCGGTGCCTCGGTGCCTCGGTGCCTCGGTGCGTCCTGATGTGCCTCGACGCGCTCAGCGGGTCAGCACGGTGCAGGCGCTGACGCCCGGCGCCCCGTACACGTGGGTGAAGCCGGCCGCCGGACCACCCGGCACCTGCCGCTCGCCGGCCCGGCCGCGCAACTGCTGGACGACTTCGTGGACCTGGCGCAGCCCGGAGGCTCCGACCGGTTCGCCGTTGGCGATGCAGCCGCCGTCGGTGTTGACCGGCAGCGAGCCGCCGATCCCGGTCGCCCCGAACGGGATGAGCGACTCCTGTTCGCCGTGTGCGCAGAACCCGCACTCGGCGAGGTGCATCACCTCGGCACCGCTCTCGGTGTCCTGGAGCTGGCACACGTCGATGTCCCCCGGGCCCAACCCGGCTTCCTCGAAGGCGTCCCGCGCGGCGTCCGCGCTCACACTCGTCGGGGTCCCGGTCGGCGCCCAGGGGCTGAAGACCTCGAAGGAGCCGAACCGGCGGGTCCGTACGACGGCCGCCCGCAGCACGACCGGAGTGCCGCCGAGCTCGCGGGCCGCGGCACGGCTGCACAGGATCAGGGCCACCGCGCCCTGCCCCGGCGAGCAGAACATGTACCGGGTCAGCGGGTCGTTGACCATGCCGGACGCGAGGATCTCGTCGGCGTCGAGCGGCTTGCGGCGCCAGGCGTGCGGGGTGAGCGCGCCGTTGGCGTACGCCTTCTCGGCGACCAGGGCGAGGGTGCGGGGGCTGATGCCGTGGTCGTGCATGTACCGCTGGATCTTCATCGCGAAGAACTGCGTGGTGACCATCAGCCCGTCGCGCCCGTAGGCCTCGTCGAGCCCCCAGTCGGCGGGCCGCGGGTCGAAGGCGCCGCGCGGGTGCTTGTCGAAGCCGACGGCGAGAGCGACGTCCGCCGCTCCCGACCGGATGGCGTGGACGGCCGACACCAGTGCGCTGCCGCCGGTCGCGCAGCCGTTGCGGACGTTGGTGAACGGCACGCCGGTCAGGCCGAGTTCGGCGACCAGGGTGTCGGCGTTGCCGGCCGCGTCGCTGCCGCCGTACGCGGCCCGTACCCGTGACCACGGCAGTCCGGCGTCCTGGAGCGCGGCGCGCACGGCTTGCACGGCCAGGTCCCGGCCGCTCGCCTCCGTCCGGGCGAAGGAGGTGATCCCGGCCCCGCAGACGAGCACGTCCTCGCCGCTCATACGGCGGCTCCCGTGGCCCTCGGCACACCGTCGCCCGCGGTGACGGTGACCGGCATGCCGATCTCCGCGTCCTCGGGCCGGATGTCCAGGGCGGCCAGTACCCGTACGCCTTCGGGGAGTTCGACGTATCCGACGGTGAAGGGCGTGAACCCGGCGGCGGGCGGGGCGTACGGCGGGGACTTGGGCGCGTACCGCTGCACGGTCCAGGTCCACAGCGTGCCCGTGGCGGAGAGCAGGACCGGTTCGGCCGGTCCCCCGCAGCGGGGGCACCCGGGCCGGGCCGGGTAGACGGCCACCGTGCAGTCGGCGCACCGGGAGCCGCGCAGCCGGCTCCCGGACTCCGCCGCGGCGCTCAGCGGCCCTTCCACTGCGGTTCCCGCTTCTCCAGGAAGGCCGCCACGCCCTCCGCCGCGTCCTCGGAGTTGAGCATCACGCCGACGGCGAGGTGTTCCATGACCATCAGGGACTGGATGTCCGCGTCGAGGCTCCGGTCGATGGTCATCTTGGTGATCCACATGGTGAACGGGCTCTTGTCGACGAGCTGGTCGGCGAACTCCTCGACGGTGGCGTCGAGTTTGTCGGCGGGCGCCGAGGAATTGATGAGCCCGAACCCGGCGGCCTCGATCCCGGTGAGCAGCTTGCCGGTGAGCATGAGCTCCTTGGTCTTGCGGACGCCGATCATGCGCGGCACGCGGTAGATCGGTCCGGCGCCGCCGAACAGGGCGCGGCGGATGTGGAAGTCGCCGATCAGCGCGTCGTCCGCGGCGATCGCGAAGTCGCAGGAGATCATCAGCTCGAAGCCGCCGGCGGTGACATGCCCTTCGAGGACGGCGATCGACGGGGTCTTCATCGAGTACAGCCGGTCGCAGACCTTGGCCGACAGCACGGCGACGTCGATCGCGTTGGACCTGCCGACGAAGTCGGCCTTGAGGCTGTCCAGGTCGAACCCGGAGCAGAAGGTGTTGCCGCGCCCGCGCAGCACCAGCACGCGCAGTTCGGGGTCCGCGTCGACCTCGGTGATGATCTCGTCGAGGCGGTTGAGGATCGGCACGGTCACGCAGTTCTTCTTGTGCGGGCGGTTCAGCCAGACCCGCGCCACCTGCCCGTCGCGCTCGAACTGGATCTCGTCTTCGACTGCCATGAGTCCTCCAACTGAACTGAATTGAGTTCGATTCTGGGGGCGGTGGATGCCCCTGTCAATGGTCGGGAAGATCGGCGGCCGATGGGCGGTCAGTCGCCGCGGCCGACGAGGCCCAGCAGGCCGGCCAAGCGCAGGGCATGGTCGTCACCCGTGCCGAACAGTGCCTCGTCGGCTCTGGCGCGGCGCACGTAGAGGTGGGCCGGGTGCTCCCAGGTGAAGCCGATACCACCGTGGAGCTGCACGTATTCGGCAGTGGCGAGGCGATAGGCACGAGTGCAGGCGACCGCCGCGGCAGCCGCGGCCACGGGCAGCTCGGGCCGCCGCACGGCCAGGCAGGCACTCGCGTACGACGACGCGGAACGGGCCCCCTCGACCGCGACCAGGAGATCGGCCAGCCGGTGCTTGACCGCCTGGAAGGATCCGATGGCTCTACCGAACTGAGTTCGGTGGGACACGTAGTCCAGGGTGGCGTCCAGAGCGTGGGCGCTGCCTCCCACGTGCTCGGCGGCCAGTGCGGCCCGTCCGGCGTCCAGCACGGCGGCGGCGATCGCCGGGACCTGTCCCGGCTCGCCGACCGATTCGGCCGCGGCTCCCGCGAACCGGACCAGCGCCTGGCGCCGGGTGGGGTCGAGGACACGGCGTGCCGTACGGCGGCAGGTCGCGGCGTCGGGTGCGCACGCGAACAGCCGCTCCCCGTCCGGGGCGCGGGCGGCGACCAGCAGCAGCTCGGCGCCCTCTCCGTCGGGCACGAAGTCCGCCTCGCCGCGCAGCAGCCAGCCGCCGGGGCCGCGCTCGGCCGTGACGTGCGCCGGGTGCAGCACTCCGGCGACGGTCGCGGTGCGGGCTCCGGAGGCGATGCCCGGCAGCCAGCGTTCGCAGGCCCGCCGGTCGCCGCCGGCCAGCAGGGCCTCCCCGGCCAGTACGACGGCCGGCAGCAGCGGCACGGGACACAGCACGCGTCCCGTCTCCTCCAGGGCGACGGCGAGTTCGGCGAAGGTGTAGCCGGCGCCGCCGTACTCCTCGGGCACGGCGAGGCCGTGCACGCCGATCTCGCCGGCGAGCCGGTCCCACAGCGCCCGGTCGAATCCGCGCGGGCCCGCGGCCTGTCGGCGGACCTGCTCGGGCCCGCAGGAACCGGTCAGCACATCCCGCAGAACCGCGCGCAGTTGGCGCTGCTCCCCGGTCTCCAGCAGCAGCTCGGGATCGACATCGAGCCGGACCATCGGGACCTCCCTCACACCGTGAACCGTCCGCCGTTGGCCAGCAGGACCGCGCCCACGAGATTCGCCGCGTCCTCACTCGCCAGGAACAGGGCGATGTCGGCGATCTCCTCCGGCGTGGCGTAGGGCCGGACCCGTGGATCGGCGAAGCCGCGCCGCAGCGCGGTGGGCGTGCGCGCCGCCATGCCCGTCTCCGTCGGCCCCGGCGCCACCGTGTTGACGCGGACGCCGAACGCGATCGCCTCCTTGGCGACGGCCTGGCTCAGCGCGTGCGCACCGGCCTTCGACGCCGCGTAGTGCGGATAGCCGGCCAGGGTGTCGAAGGCCGAGGAGGAGCCGACGGTGACGACCGCCCCGGATCCACGGGGCGCCATGACGCGCAGCGCGGCGCGCAGCACGTGGAAGGTGCCGTCGAGGTTGACCCGCAGCACCCGCCGCCACGCGTCGTCGCCCAGTCTCGTGGTCACTTCGGGTGGCCGGCCGTCGAGCAGCGCGTCGGCGATCCACTCCTTGGCAGCGGGATCGTCCACACCCGCCGCGTGCACCACCACGTCCAGGCGTCCGTGCGCCTCGGTCGCGTCCGCGATCGCCCGGTCGACCTGTGCGGGGTCCGCGACGTCCACGGTCAGCGCGCGGGCGCCGGGCAGTTCCGCCGCCACGGCCGCGACGGCGGTGCCGTCGATGTCGGCCGCGAAGACCTCCGCGCCCTGCTCCGCGAGCCGCCGGGCGGTCGCCGCACCGATTCCGGAACCCGCGCCGGTGACCAGGGCGACTCGGCCGCCGAAGCGGCCCGCCCTCCCGTCACCGCGTCCGTCACCGCGTCCGTCACCCATAGCGGTCACCTCTCCCTCCACCCGTTCCCTGCACCCGTCTCAGCTCTACTGAACTGACTTCATTTTTGTTACGGTCTCGGTCATGTCAACAGCCAGAACAAGAGCGGTGCGGCTGACGCGCCGGGGCGGGCCGCCCGTCCTCACCGGACTGCCGAGGCCGGTGCCCACGGGCGAGGAGGTGCTGCTGCGGGTCGAGGCGGCCGGGCTGTGCCGGTCGGACCTGCACGTCGTCGACGCCGCCGCGGGCGGTCTCCCGTACCGGGTTCCGTTCACCCTCGGCCACGAGGTCGCCGGCCGGGTTATGGAGCGGGGGCCGCGGGCCGTGGGTCCGGCCGTCGGGGAGCGCGTCGTCGTGTACGGGCCGTGGGGCTGCGGGCGGTGCGCGAACTGCGGTGCGGGCGCGGAGAACTACTGCGACCGGCGACCGGACCTCGACCGGGAACTGGCCGGCACCGGGGCGGGGCTGGGCCGCGACGGCGGGATGGCGGACACGATGCTGGTGCCGTCCGGGCGGCTGCTGGTCCCGGTGGGCGACCTGGACGCGGTCCAGGCGGCGCCGCTGACCGACGCCGGGCTCACCGCGTACCACGCCGTCACCGCCTCGGGGCGCCCCCTCCCCGACGGCGCGAGCGTGGTCGTGCTCGGGGTCGGGGGGCTGGGTCACCTCGCGGTCCGGATCCTGCGGGCCACGACCACCGCGCAGGTACTGGCGGTGGATGTGCGGGAGGAGGCGCTGGCCCTGGCCGACGCCTGCGGCGCGCACTTCGCGACGCTGCCGCGGCCCGACACCGCCCGCGTCCTGCGGGCGCGGACGGGCGGGACCGGGGCGGCGGCCGTGCTCGACTTCGTCGGCAGCCACTCAAGTCTGGAACTCGCCGTCGGTGCGCTGCGGGCCGGCGGGGAGCTGGTCGTCGTCGGCAGCGGGGGCGGTGAACTGACGGTCCGCAAGCCCGGTGCGCTCCCTCCCGGAACGCGGATCTCGCTGCCCTTCTGGGGGACCGTGCCCGAGCTCCGGCGGGTGGTCGCACTGGCCCGGGAGGGTGCTCTGCGCGTGGAGGTCGAGCAATATCCGCTGTCGGGCGCGCTGGAGGCGTTCGAGAGGCTGCGGGCAGGCGCGGTGCGGGGGCGCGCGGTCGTCGTTCCGGACTGAGGCTGGGTCGAACGCGGCCGGACGCGGCCGAAACCGTACTGCCACAGCGCACCCCCACCGACCCCTCGACTACAGAAGTGAGTTCAATTAGCGTCTTGTTTCATTCGGTGACACAGAGGCGGAGGACTGCCCATGGGCGCGGACACAGTGGATCTGCTGGTGATCGGCGGCGGCATGGCGGGGCTCTCGGCCGCCGCCCGGGTGGCGGCCGAGGGCGGCTCGGTGGTGCTGGTGGAGAAGGCGGAGCGCACCGGCGGCTCGGCCCGCTTCGCCGGTTTCATCTGGACCGCGCCGACGGTCGAGGAGTTGCGCCGGGTCAACCCGGACGGCGACCCGGAGCTGGCCGCGACCCTGGTCGGCGGATTCGCCGACGGGGTGGCCTGGGTCCGGTCGCTCGGTGTGGAGTGCAAGCCGCCCGTGCCCGTTCTCGGCTTCGGCCGCGGACACCAGGTCGACACCAACCACTACCTCGACACCTGCGAACGGCTCGTCCGGGACCGGGGCCAGGAGGTGCTGACCGCCACCTGGCCCCGCGCCCTCCTGA
Source organism: Streptomyces sp. NPDC048278 (assembly GCF_040652195.1). Classification (NCBI taxonomy): domain Bacteria; kingdom Bacillati; phylum Actinomycetota; class Actinomycetes; order Kitasatosporales; family Streptomycetaceae; genus Streptomyces; species Streptomyces sp. NPDC048278. Next base: position 148,301 of record NZ_JBEZLP010000009.1, on the reverse strand, counting down.
CCGAGCACGGCCGGGTGACGGGGGCCGAGTGCCTCCTGCCGGACGGCTCGGCACGCCGTATCGAGGCCGCCTGGACCCTGCTCGCGACCGGCGGCTTCCAGGGCGACCCCGAGCTGCGCGCCCGGCACCTCCACCCGCAGGCCGCCGATGTCGCGCTGCGGGCCAACCCGCACAGCCGCGGTGACGGACTGGCGCTCGGACGGGCGGCCGGGGCGGAGTTCGGCGCGAAGGACGCCGGTTTCTACGGCCACCTGATGCCGGCGGGCGTCTCCCTGGCCGATCCGGCACGCTTCGTCGACCTCGCGCTCTACTACAGCGAGCACGCCCTGCTCTTCGACACCGCGGGCGAGCGCTTCGTCGACGAGACGGTCGGCGACCACCTCACCGCCATGGCCCTGCTGGACCGGCCGCAGGCCCGCGGCCTGCTGGTCGCGGACGCGCGCGTGCACCGGGAGTGGATCAGCGCCTCGTACGTGGCGGGCATCCCGGGCGTCGACAAGTTCCAGCTGTGCCACCGCGCCGGGGCCCGCTGCGCGGTGGCGGAGGATCTGGACGACTTCGCGTCGATGCCCGAGGAGTGGGGCTATCCCGGCGCCGTGATCCGCGACCGCATCAGGGAGTTCAACGCCGAAGCGGCATCGGGCGCGGCCCCGGTACCCGGTCGCCTGCTGGACTCCCGTCCGCTGGACGAACCGCCTTTCTACGTCGTCGAGGCCGCTCCGGCGGTCACGTTCACCTTCGGCGGCCTGCTGATCGACTCGTCCGCCCGCGTCCTGGGCGGACCCGGAGCCGCGGGCGCCGGCGGGCACGGTCCGGTCCCCGGGCTGCTCGCGGCCGGCGCGGACGCGGGCGGGCTGTACCGGCGTGCCTACGCGGGCGGTCTCGCTCCCGCCCTGGTCTTCGGGCTGGCGGCGGCCCGTACCGCGCTCGCCGGGAGACCCACGGCCGACGGCCGCTGAGACCGCCGCCCGGGCGGCACGCACAAATCCCGTGCACGAGTCTTGCCCGTCCGGCGCCGCAGTGCCTAGCTTACTGAAGTGAGTTCACTTTGACTTGACGTCGGCCACGGTGCCGGTACGTCCCGCACGCGTGGCGTGAAACGCGCTCTTTCCCGAGGGAGGGACTGTGAGTCAGTTCCTGCTTGTCCTGGTCAGCGGTGTGGCGAGTGGAGCCGTGTACGGCCTCATGGGCCTCGGGCTGGTCATCATCTACCGGGCCACGGACGTCGTGAACTTCGCGATGGCGTCGCTCGCGACGCTGGGTCTGTACGTGGCCGTCTCGCTGCACGACCGCGGCGTGGCGACGGTGCTCGGCCTGCTCGCCGCCGTCGCCGTCACCGTCGCGGCGGGCCTGCTGGTCCGCGAGACCGTGATCCGGCCGCTCGGCCAGGGGCAGCTGTTCTCCGCGCTCGTGGTGACCATGGGGGTCTCGCTGATCGCCGAGAACCTGGCCGGGTCGGTCTGGGGCGAGCAGCCCAGGGACTTCCCCAGCCTGGTGGACGGCACCGTCCGCTGGTCGGGCGCGGCGCTGCCGGTGCAGAGCCTGGTGACGATCGGTGTCGCCGCGGTGGCGATGGCGCTGGTGGGCTACCTGTTCTCGCGCACCACGCTCGGCTCGGCCATGCGGGCCGTGGCCGAGTCGGCCGAGACGGCCCGGGTGGTCGGCCTCGGCGCCCAGCGGCTCGCCCGGATCTCCTGGGCCCTCGGCCTCGGCCTCGCCGCGCTGGCCGCGTGCCTGTACGCGCCGCGCTCGGGCCTGGCGACCACGGCGCTCACCGCACCGCTGTTCCGGGCCTTCGCCGGGATCTTCCTGGGCGGTCTGACCAGCATGTACGGCGCCGTCGTCGGCGGGCTGGCCATCGGTGTCCTGGACAACCTGGCGGCCAACTACGTCTCCGCCGGCTTCCGCGACACGTTCGTGTTCTCGTTCACCGTGCTGGTGCTGCTGATCCGCCCCCAGGGCGTGTTCGGCACCCGCACCTTCCAGCGCGTCTGAGGGGTCGCATCGATGGTCTTCAACCGTTCCGTCCTGGCGAGGGCCGCCCTGGGACCGGCCGCAGGCGCGGTACTCATGGTGTTCATGGCGGCCGGCGCGATCCCGGCCTACCAGATGTACTCGGTGGCGCTGGCGGCCGTGTACACGATGGTCGTCCTCTCGGTCGGCCTGCTCGCCGGCTGGTCCGGCATCTGGTCGGTGGGACACCCCGCGTTCTTCGCCATCGGCGCCTACTTCGCGGCGTACGGCAGCGCGCACGGCTGGGCGCTGGAGGCGGTGGTCCTGGGGGCGGTCGCCGTCGGTACCGCACTGGGCGCCTTCCTCGGGTATGCGGGCGCCCGGTTCTCGGTGCTCTACATCGCCCTGCTGACCCTCGCGTTCACCACGGTGACCCTGGAGCTGGTCAACAGGTGGAGCAGCGTGACCGGGGGCGACCAGGGCGTACCGGTGCTCCAACTGCGCAGCGTCCTGGGCCTCGGCACGTTTCCTGGCGGTGGCACGCAGGCCCAGTACCTCGCGGTGGGCGCGGCGGCCGTGGTCCTCGCCCTGGCCGTGCCCGCCCGCGCCTCGGCGCTGCGGATGCGCCTGGTGGCCGCCAAGTCGCATCCGATGGCCGCCCGTACGGCCGGCATCGCGCCGGAGGCCCAGTCGTCGCTGTCGTTCGCGGTGAGCGGGGCGTGCACGAGCTTCGCGGGTGTGCTGCTCGGCCTGATCACCGGGTTCGTCAGCCCGGACCCGTTCTCGCTCGCCTTCGGCATCTCGCTGATCGCGGCGTGCGTGCTCGGCGGGGTCGGCTCGGTCCTCGGCGCCGTGGCCGGCGGCGTCTACCTGACCTGGAGCCCGTCGCTCTCGTCCACCGTGGGGATGCCCCAGCCGGTGGTGCAGGGTGTCGTCCTCATCGCGATCCTCCTCTTCCTGCCGGCGGGCGTCGTCCCCTCCCTCGCCGGGCCCGCGCGCGAGGTCCTGCGGCGGGTACGGCGGCGGCCGGGGGCCGGGCAGCCGCCGTTCCCCGAACCGTCCGCGGAACGGCCGGAGTCCGGGCGACCGCCGTCCGCCGAGCCCTCCGCACCGCTGCCGCCCGCCGGGCGCCCGTCGGGCGCGGGCGGCGAAGCCCCCGCTCTCCTCCGTCTGGAGCACGTGTCCGTCGCCTACGGCGGACTCAAGGCCCTGGAGGACGCCTCGCTGTCCGTGCGGCAGGACGAGATCCTTGCCGTCATCGGGCCCAACGGGGCGGGAAAGACAACGCTGTTGAACGTGCTGTCCGGGCTGACCGGCAACGGGCGCGTCAGCGGCACCGCGGACTTCGCCGGCCGGCCCCTGCTCGGGGCAAGGGCGACGGCGCGACGGCGGCTGGGGATCGGCCGTACCTTCCAGCACGCCGAGGTGTTCTCCGAACTCACCGTCGCCGAGAACGTGTTGTGCACCCGCCGCCGTATCACGGCCCGCGACCGGGAGGCCGTCGCGCACCTGCTGCACTCCGTGGGCCTCGCGGGCGTGGCGGACCGTCGCCCGGCGGAGCTGCCCTTCGGTCTCCAGAAGCGGCTCGACCTCGCGCGGGCGATGGCGGAGAGGCCGCGGCTGCTGATCCTGGACGAGCCGTTCGGCGGCCTCGACGCGGGCGAGCGGGCGTTGCTGGCCGGGCACATCAGGCGGCTCAACGCCGAGGGCACCGCCGTGGTCGTCATCGACCACGTCCTCGACGACCTCTTCTCCGTCGCCCACCGGGTGCTCGCCTTCGACTTCGGCCGCACCATCGGCGACGGCACTCCGGACACCGTGCTCCAGGATCCGAAGGTGCGGTCGTCCTACCTGGGAACGGTCGGTGACCGGGCCCGGCTGCCCGACGCCGTGGGGCGGCAGAGCCTGATCCGGCTGCGCGGGACGGGCCACTCCTACGGCGGTGTGGTCGCCCTGCGGGACGTCGACCTCGACGTCCGCCAAGGATGCGTGCTGGGTGTCGCGGGAGCCAACGGCGCCGGCAAGAGCACCCTCGCCGGGATCCTGCACGGCTCGCTCCGGCCCGCGCACGGCGTACGCGAGTCGACCGGCTCGGTCCGCACGAGTCTGGCCCCCGAGGGCCGCGGACTGTTCAAGACGCTGTCGCTGCGCGAGAACCTGGAGGTCGCGGCGTACGCGGCCGGCATCACGGGCTCGGAGCTGCGCGAGCGGCTGGAGGAGACCGTCCAGTGGCTGCCGGTCCGGCTGCGGGACCGGATGTCCGCCCCGGCCGCCGGGCTGTCGGGCGGCGAGCAGCAGATGCTCGCCATCGCGCGGGCGCTGATCGCCCGGCCGGACGTCCTGATCGTCGACGAACCGGCCCTCGGTCTGGCGCCCGCCCTGGTGGACGAGGTGTACGACCGGCTGACCGGGCTGACCCAGGACGGCCTGACGGTGGTGCTGCTGGAGCAGTCGCTCGGCCGGGCCCTGACCGTCTGCCACGAGGTGGCCGTCCTGCACGAGGGCGTCGTCGCCGCTCAAGGGCGGCCGGGCGACCCGGAGTTCGCGGCCCTGGCGGAATCGGCGTACTTCAGCGGTGGCCCGGTGGCCGCCACGACCGCGGCGGCCACCGCCCGGACCTCCCGAGTGAAGTGAATTCCCGTTGCGAGCGCCACATCCGTCGCGCCCGTTGTGATCCTTGTGAACGAGGTGGACCGTGTTCAGGACATTCAGCAGATTCCGCCGTGCGGCGGGAGCGACAGCCGTTCTCGCCGCGATGGCCCTGACCGCCGGCGCGTGCGCGGGTCAGGACTCGGCGTCGGCGGGCGGCAGTTCCTCCGAGATCCACATCGGCGCGTGGCTGCCCCTCACGGGCTCCACCGCCACGTACGGCGTGGCCGAGAAGGCGGGCGCCGACGCGTACTTCAAGATGCTCAACGCCCAGGGCGGCGTCAACGGGCGCAAGATCGAGTGGACCGTCAAGGACAACGCGGCCGACCCGCAGCAGACCGTGCAGATCGCCCGTGAACTCGTCGGCCAGGACAAGGTCGTGGCCATCGTCAACGCGAACGGCACCTCCCAGGCGGAGGCGGCCTTCCCGTTCGTCCTCACCCAGTCCAGGGTGCCGGTCCTCAACGAGGTCGGCGGCGCCGAGAACTGGTACAAGCCGCCGCGCGCGGGCCTGTTCGGCACCCAGACGCTCTACGAGGACCAGGCCGCGGCGGTCGCCGCGTGGGCGGTGCAGGACGGCGCGAAGAAGATCCTCGTCGTGCACAGCGACCCGGCCGCGTTCGTGAACGTGGCCGAACAGGTGGCGCCCGTCGCGAAGAAGCTGGACCCCTCGGTCGAGGTCGACCGGCTGCCGGTCAAGTACCAGACCACCGACTACACGCCCGTGATCAGCAAGGTGAAGTCGGCGAAGCCGCAGGCGGTCGTCCTGATCCTCACCTCGCCCGAGGCCGCCGCCTTCCTCAAGGAGGCCAAGCTGCAGGGCCTGTCCCTGCCCACGTACGCCTACGCCCCGGTGGCGGCCGAGTCGACGATCGCCCTGGCCAAGGACGCCGCCGAGGGGCTCAAGGCCGTCCAGCTGGTCAAGGCGCCCTCGGACGACGACCCGGCGGTGAAGGAGTTCCGGACGGCGATGGCCACGTACGAGCCCGGGCAGACCGCGGGCTTCCTCGCCCTGTGGGGCTGGAGCAACGCCAAGGTCTTCGCCGAGATCGCGAAGACCGTCAAGGGCCCTGTCACGGCCCAGTCCCTCACTGCCGCCTACCAGAAGGCGACCAAGGTGGACCCGGGGGTGTCGCCGGTGATGAGCTTCAGCGCGAGCGACCACCTGGGGACGCGGAGTGTGCAGAAGGTCGTGGTGAAGAACGGCGTCTGGACGTCCGTGGGCGACTTCTACACTCCCCCGGCCCGCGACTGACCGTCCGCCCCGACGACGCGGTTCCGCTCGCCCGGGGGGCGTGGGCGGGCGGACCGCGGGATGTCCTTCGGGAGGGTCAGCCGAGCGTGCTCCAGAACGCACAGTGGTGGCGGAACGGCGCCGTGCGGGTGGGGACGATGCGGTCCGGGGCCAGCGAGAGCACCGTCTGCCGGGACCACCGCGGCGACGACGGGCCGTTCGGGTCGCCGGTGCGGGCGAACCGGGTCCAGTAGTCGATCATGGTGTCGGCGAGCCGGTGCTGGGCCGCGGTCAGCTCGCGGGGACGGCCGCCCAGGTCGAACAGGTAGGGAAGCTCGCTCGCGTGCGGAGCTCCGAGCGGGAACGGCGGGGTGCCCGGGGTGAGGGGCGGCGCGTGCTCGTCGGCGAACTCGTAGCGCCAGACCGGCACATGGGCCGCGAGCAGTCCGGCGGTACGCGCCGTCGGGCAGGCGAAGTTCGCGTCGCCGATGACCGCGCCGAACACCGGACCGCCGTCGGTGGGGTGCACCGGGTACTCGCGGACGACCGCCTCCGCCTGTCCCTGCGAGGGGAAGAAGGCGGCCACGACGTCGGGCCAGGTGGCCGGGGTGACGGGGTTGCCGGCCTGGATGATGCCGGCGGCCCAGCCGTTGCCCTCGTCGTGGTTGTTCCCGATGAGCACCGGGACGGGGTGGAACCGGCCGGCGGCGACCGCTGCCGCGGGATCGGCGGGCAGCAACGGGGTGGCGTAGGCGGGCTGTTGGTCGGCGTCCTGGGCTGCGAGCAGCCGGGAGACGGGCACGCGCCGCAGACAGGCCACGACGTCGCGGGACGAGCCGCAGCCGACCTTCGCCGCGAGGTCCGCGCCCGTGCCGCGTGCCGTGGACAGCGGGACGGCGGACGGTGCGAAGGGGCGGTCGGGGCTGCCGGTGCACGGGCCGCTCTCGACGACCGCCCGGTCGAAGAGCCCGGCGGCGGCCGGTGAGGCGAGCTGGGCACAGACGCTGTATCCGCCCGCGGACTCACCGGCCAGCGTCACGTTGTGCGGGTCGCCGCCGAAGGCCCGGATGCCCTCGCGCACCCAGCGCAGCGCCGCCTGCTGGTCGGCCAGGCCGAAGGTGCCGGAGCCCGGCAGCCCCGCGTGCGCGAGGAAACCGAGGGCCCCCAGGCGGTAGTCGACGGTGACGACCACGACGTCTCCCCGGGTGGCCATGCGGTGGGCGTCGTAGGAGCCGGCCGCGCCGGTGGTGAGACCGCCGCCGTGCAGCCACACGATCACCGGCCGGGGGCGTTCCGACGCCGCGTCGTCGGGTGTCGTGACGTTCAGGTGGAGACAGTCCTCGTCGGTGCTGCCACCGGGCACCTCACCGGCCGGCTGCGGGCAGGCGCTCGCGGGCCGGGTCGCGTCCCGGGTCCCCGCCCAGGCGGCCGGGCGCCGCGGCGCCGCCCAGCGCAGCGCGCCGACCGGGGGCGCCGCGTACGGGATCCCCTCGAACGTGCGGTACCCGTCGTGCGCGGCCCCCCGCACCAGGCCGTCGCGGGTGTGCACCGTCGTGGCGGCGGGCCCCGCTGGTGGCGCCGGAGCCCAGGCCGCCGCGAACACGGCGCCCAGCACACAGGCCAGGGTGGTCAAGGTACGGCGCTTGGTCATCGTCTCCCCCTTGCGGTCAGTGGTCGCGTCCCTGCGGCCGGTCGTCTGGCCCCCGTGGTCAGCTGCCGCCCATGCCGCCCTGCGCGGCGATCATGGTGGTCGGCAGTGTGCGGACGGCGTGCTCCAGGCCTGGTGCGAGGGCGCCGAGGCGGCTCGTGCAGGCGTCGATGCGGGCCCGGTGGGTCTTCTGGTCCTGGCGTGAGACGACCGTGCGGACCCGGCCCGCCGCGGCCAGTGCCAGGAGCACGGCGTCGGCGGCGGGGACCTCCCGGACGGGAGCGTCGCCGTGCAGCGCGGCGGACACCCTGGTGCGGAGTGCCGCGGACCCGGCGTGGTCGGTCACGGTCGACCGCCGGCCGCCGAGGCGCAGGCGGGGCGCCCGCAGTGTGAGGAGTCCCGCCGCGGCGAGCCGGTCCTCGACCTCGGTCAGGGTCCGCCTGCGGTGACGGCGCACGAGATGTTTCCAGCCGTGCCCGCCGAGGGCGTCGCGCAGCACCCCGTCCAGGACGGGGTCGCCGGTCGGTTCCGTGCCGGACACGGTGACCGTGCCGCGGTCCTCGCCCAGCCGGCCGCGCAGTGCGAGGTCGGCCAGGGCCGCGGCACGGACCAGCAGCTCGGTCCGGGAGCGGTCGCAGGGGCCCTCGGCCGCGTCGTCGTGGGCGAGCAGGTACATGAGGCAGGCCAGGTCATCGGTCACGGTTCGACGCTAGGGCCGGTCGCCCGCGCCGCGGATCGGCCGCCGGGAGGGACCGTCACTGGGAGCACGGGAGGACGGCGGCCCGGTCTCCTCCCTGGGGAGGAGAGCGCGGAAGCGGTGCCGTCAGGGGCGGCGCGGTCGTACGAGGCCGTGGTCGTAGGCGGCGACGACGGCCTGGACGCGGTCGCGCAGGCCCAGTTTGCGCAGCACCGCGGTGACGTGGTTCTTGACGGTGGCCTCGGACAGGCGCAGCCGCTCGGCGATCTCCGCGTTCGACAGTGCCTGCCCGATCAGCGTGAGCACCTCCCGCTCGCGGCCGGAGAGGTCCCGCAGGGAGGGCGGCGGTGCCGGGTCGGGCGTGGTGCGCAGGAACCGGTCGAGGACGCGGCTCAGCACGGCGGGTGCCAGCAGCGCGTCACCGCGCGCGGTGACGCGGATCGCCTCGACGAGTTCGGGGGCGCGGATGTCCTTCAGCAGGAAACCGCTCGCGCCGGCCCGCAGCGCGGCGACCACGTGGGCGTCCACGTCCCAGGTGGTCAGCACGAGCACCCTGGCCCGGCCGCCGTCCGCCACGATCCGCCGGGTCGCCTCGATGCCGTCGACGACGGGCATGCGTACGTCCATCAGCACGACGTCGGGTGCCAGTTCCCGCGTCAGTCGCACCGCTTCGCCGCCGTCGGACGCCTCACCGACCACCTCCAGGTCGTCCCGGGCGTCGATGATCATGCGGAATCCGGTGCGGACCAGGGCCTGGTCGTCGGCGATGACCACCCGCAACGTCATGACACACGCTCCACCGGCAGTCGCGCCGCCACCTCGAACCCGCCGCCGGGCAGCGGGCCCGTACGCAGGCTGCCGCCCACGAGCCGCGCCCGCTCCCGCATCCCCAGGAGCCCGCGCCCCGTTCCCTGCGTGCCCGAACGCCCCTGCGGTGTACGGCCGTTGTCGACCACCGTGACCGTCACGCACTCTCCTTCCGCCGCCACCCGCACCCGCACCTCGTCGGCGCCGGACGCATGGCGCAGGGTGTTGGTGAGGGCCTCCTGGACGATCCGGTAGGCCGCGAGGTCCACCGCGGCCGGCAGTCCGTCGGTGGTGCCGTCGCGGTCCACGTGCACGGTCATCCCGGTCGCCCGGACGGTGTCGGCCAGTGCGTCCAGACGAGCCAGCGAGGGCCCCGGCTGCCGCAGTTCCCCGCTCCCTTCCTCTGCTGCTTCGGGCCCGAACGCCCGCAACAGCAGGCGCAGTTCGCCGAGCGCGGACCGGGCGCCCGACTCGATGGCCCGCAGCGCCTGGCGGGCCTGTTCGGGCTGCCGGGTGAACACGTCGTCGGCGGCGCCCGCCTGAACGACCATCACCGACAGGGTGTGTGCCACGACGTCGTGGACCTCGCGCGCGATCCGCGCCCGCTCCTCGACCACGGCCCGGCGCGTCTCCGACCTCGTCCGGGCCCGCTGCGCCCTGCGCCACTGCCCGGCGGTCCACGCGAGGATCACCGTCAGCAGGTAGACCGCGAGCCCCGCGGGGCCGCCGGCCGCGAAGGACAGCGGTGCCGGCAGGCACATCGCCGCGAGAGCCCGCGCCGACTCGCGGCGCGGGCGGATCGCCGACAGCACGCACAACGCGACCTGCGCCGCGAGCAGGGCCCCCGTCAAGGTCACCGCGGGCAGCAGCGCCCACACCGCGAGCCCCGCCGCCGCGGTCGCGGCCAGTACGGCGGCCGGGGCCCGCGCCACCCACCGCAGGGCACCGACCTGCACCAGGACCAGCGCCACGGCCGCGGGCAGTCGTCCGACGTGTTCCGCGCCGGCGACGAGCACCGAAGTGCCGAGGACGGCGAGCACCAGAGCGGCCGACCCCCACCACAGGGCCCGGGCCGCCCGGGGCGAGGGCTCCTCCTCCGCTTCGCCGGCGAACGCGTCGTCCGGCTGCCTGTCCGGCTGCCTGCTGCTGCGGTCCACGCCTCGACCCTATCCAGCGGCGTGCGCGGAGCCACTTCGTGGACCGCCACCCGGACCCGGGGCGGGCGGCGTCCGTTGTGCGCGCCGAGGCCGTCCGGCGCGCCCCATGGCCGGATCACGGCACCGATTCCGCCCGGATAGCCCGCATTATCTACCTATAAACACGAGCATTTATGCCAACGTCTTGACGCACACTGAACCGGAGGGCACGCTGATCGCTATAGTTTCCGGAGTTGCGCAAGTCTGCGCATGAGCGTGTCGGTGCAAAGTAGAGACGGCATTCCTCCTTTAGACGGCACAGCGCTCACTTCCGATCGTTTCCCCTTCCTTCTCCGTCAACAGCGCCATTTTTCCGATGAGAAAACGTTGTCAGGGGTGAGCCGGCCATGAAGGCGTCCGATGTCCTGATCAGCGGTCTGGGCACGTTTCTGCCCGACCGGGTACCTATGGAATGGGCGGTCGAACGGGGACTGATCGACCGGACCGCCGCAGCGGAATACGGAATCACGAGCGTCACCGTCGCGGGCGATGTTCCCGCACCCGAGATGGCGGTACGGGCATGTCGGCAGGCGCTCGAAAGGTCGGGCCTGAATCCGGCCTCTCTCAGCTTATTGCTCTACGTCAGCGTGTGGTATCAGGGCCCCCACGGCTGGTGCCCGCAGTATTACGTGCAACGGCACACGGGCGCGGGCCGGGCCACCGCGGCCGAGATCAGACAGGGCTGCATGGGGATGTTCTCCGCCCTGGAGCTCGCGGCGGGTCATCTGATGGCCTCGCCCGAGCATGAGGCCGCACTGGTCACCTCCGGCGACAACTTCACCTCGGAACTGCTCGAACGCTGGCGGTTCAGCCCCATTTCGTCATGGGCGACGCGGGCTCCGCCGTCGTCCTCAGCCGGCGCGAGGGGTTCGCCCGGCTCAAGTCCGTCAACGCGGTCACCCTCCCCGAGTACGAGGCCATGCACCGCGGGCCCGAGCCTCTTTTCCCGCCGGGAGCGGGCCAGCCGGGCAAACTCGACTTCGGTGACTCCAAACACCGCTGGCTGGAAGGCCCCGACCGGGATCCGGCGGGCCCGCTGAAACTCGTGGCGGCCCAGGACGAACTCGTCGGCCGCACACTCGACGAAGCCGGAATCACGATGGACGACGTCTCCCGCGTCGCCTATGCGAACGGATCCCGGGAACGCGTCGAGGGACGCGCGATGATGCCGCTCGGTCTGCCGATGTCCCTTTCCACGTGGGAACAGGGGCGCACCGTCGGCCATATCGGCGCCAGTGACCAGGTGGTGGCCCTGGAACAGCTGCTGCTTTCCGGGGAACTGCGCCGCGGGGACCATTTCCTGATGCTCGGCGTGGGGCCCGGACTGAACATCGCATGTGCCGTGATCGAGATCATCGAGACTCCGCACTGGTCCGCTGCCAATCCGGCCACCGCCGCGTGAAAGGCATCGCATGGATTTCGGCCTGAGCGCCCGGCAGAAAGAACGGTACGCGCGGACGAAAACGGCCGCGCACGAGCTCGCCGCGGATTCCACCGCGGCCGGATTCCGCCGCGACCGCTGGAGCAGAACCGCCGGTCTCGGACTGCTCGGCGCGGCCGTACCGGAGGAGTACGGCGGTAGGGGCCTCGGTGCCCTGGACACGGCCCTCCTGTACGAGGCGGCGAGCGAGGGCGGCGCGGACACCGGACTGCTGTTCGCCGCCGCGGCCCATCTCTTCGCCTGCGTCCGGCCGGTGCTGGAGTTCGCCCTCCCGGAGACCCGGAAGACGCTGCTCCCCGCCCTGTGCTCGGGAGAGCTGGTCGCGGGGAACGCCATGACGGAACCGGAGTCGGGCTCGGACGTCTCCCGGCTGACCACCCGGGCCACCAGGGTCGAGGGCGGATATCTCCTCGACGGCGTCAAGAGTTTCGTCAGCAACGGCCCGGTCGCCGATCTCTACGTCACCTACGCGACCACCGACCCGGACGGCGGCTATTTCGGTTCCACCGCCTTCGCCGTGGACCGCGGCTCGCCCGGTCTCACCGCCGGAGCGCCGCTGGCCAAGTCCGGCCTCGCGACCTGCCAGGCCGGCGAGGTGGTGTTCACCGGGTGCTTCGTGCCGGACGAACGGGTGCTGGGCAGCCCCGGGCAGGGGCAGCTGGTGTTCCAGACGTCGATGCAGTGGGAGCGGTCCTGCCTGTTCGCGATCTATCTGGGCCGGCAGGAGCGTGTCATCCGGCGTTGCGTGCAACACGCCCGGGAACGACGGCAGTTCGGGAAGCGGCTCGCCGACCTCCAGCCGGTCGCGGACCGGCTGGCGGACATGAAGCTGCGGCTGGAGAGCGGGCGGCTCCTGCTCTACCGGGCCTGTACCGAGATCGACGGCGGCCAGGATCCCGCCCTGTGGGTGGCCATGGCGAAACTGGCCGTGTCCGAGGCCGCGGTCGCCACCGCGCTCGACGCCGCCCGGATCTTCGGGGGCCGCGCCTTCCTGACCGAGTACGGGATCGAGGACGAGGTGCACGACACCCTGCCCGCCACGACCTTCTCCGGTACCTCCGACATCCAGCGGCAGCTGATCGCCCGGGGGATGGGCCTGTGAGCGCCGGCGGAAGGGCGAGCCGCCCCGGGGCGGTGACCCGCGACCGGGCGGTGGGCCTCTACGGCCTGGTGGTCGACGCTGCGGCCCGGACACCGGACGCGCTCGCGGTCCAGGACCTCGGCGGCGGCCTCGGTTACGGCGCGCTGGACACGCTCGCGGACACGTGCCTGGCCGCGCTGCGCAGCCGCGGCGTCCGCCCCGGCGACCGGGTCCTGGTGTGGACGGACAAGACGACCGAAGCCGTGGCCGTCGCCCAGGCGGCGTTACGGGGCGGCGCGATCCATGTCCCCGTCCCCCGGGCCAACCCCCGGGAGCGGGTCGCGCGGATCGCCGCCGACGCCCGCCCGGCGCTGATCGTCACGGACCACGACGACCGCGTCCCCGGTACCGACTGCGTACCCGTCGGGGATCTCCTTCGGGACCGGGACCGGGACCCGGCACACGGCCCGGCCGAGGCGCACCACCCGGTCGGCCCGACCGATCCCGCGTACATCCTGTACACCTCGGGTTCGACGGGGACGCCGAAGGGCGTCTGCCTGAGCCACGGCAACGCGCTCGCGTTCGTGGACTGGGCCTGCCGGGAGCTGGACCTCACGGCAGCCGACCGGCTCGCGAACCACGCCGCGTTCAGCTTCGACCTCTCGGTCTTCGACCTCTACGGAGCCTTCCGGGTCGGCGCCTCGGTGCATCTCGTCGGCGAGACCCTAGCCCAGGCGGCGGGACCGCTGGTCGACTTCCTGCTGGAGCAAAGGATCACGGTCTGGTACTCGGTGCCGTCCGCACTGGTGCTCATGGCCGCGTACGGCGAACTGCTGGAGCGCGGGCCGGGAGCGTTGCGCGCGTGCGTCTTCGCCGGCGAACCCTTCCCGCTGAAGCGGCTGAAGGAGCTGCGCCGCGCGTGGCCCGGCGTCCGGATGCTCAACTGGTACGGCCCGACGGAGACCAACGTCTGCACCTCGTACGAGGTGACGGCCGCCGACCTCGCGCGCACCACGGCCGTACCGATCGGGTCGCCCGTGGCCGGGGACACGGTCTCCCTGGAGGGCGGCGAGATCGTGGTCGACGGCCCGACCGTCATGCTCGGCTACTGGGGCGGGGAACCCCGGGTCGGCCCGTACCGCACCGGTGATCTCGGCCGGTACGACGCGGCCGGCCTGCTGGAGTACCGGGGCCGGGCCGACGACATGGCGAAGGTCCGCGGCTACCGGATCGAGCCGGCCGAGGTGGCCGGCGTGCTCGTCGCGCACGAGGCGGTGCGCGACGCGGTGGTTCTCGTCGTGGGCACCGGTCTGGACGCGCGGCTGCACGCCTTCGTCGTACCCGAGACCGGTGCCGGGACCGGTGCCGAGACCGGCACCGAACGCGGGCCCGCGCTCGTGGAGTTGCGGCGGCACTGCGCGCGGTTCCTGCCGCCGTACATGGCCGTCGACGCCGTGCACGTGGTCGACGGTTTTCCCCGCACGCCGAACGGCAAGGTCGACCGCGCCGGACTCGGTGGCCTGGTGGCGCGGGGAGTCCGCGCATGACCGGCGCCACGGCCTGGGACGCCTTCTGGTCGACGCTCCCGGCCGAGCCCGGAGCGGCCCTGTGGGACTCGTCGCCCCGGGTGACCGCCGAGCTTCATCTGCCGCTGTTCCGTGACCATGCCGACCCCGCGCTGCCACTGGTCGACCTCGGGTGCGGCAGCGGACGGCAGACGCGCTGGCTGGCACGGCACTTCCGGCGGGTCGTCGGGCTCGACATCGCCGAGGCCGCGGTGGAGCTGGCCGCCGCGTCGCACCCGGCGGCCAATGTCACCTACCGCCGGGCCGACCTGCTCGACGAGGACACCGTCGCGGCGCTGCACGCGGAACTCGGCGACGTCAACGTCTACATGCGCGGGGTCCTGCACCAGCTCGGCCCGGACGACCGCACGAGGCTGCTGACGACGATCAGGCACCTGCTCGGCGGCGCCGGGATCCTGTTCGCCCAGGAACTGACCGAACGCACCGGCTGGTACGTCGCCGAACTGCTCGCCGGCGGTGCGCACCTGCCGAAGACGGCCGGTCTCGCGGCCCGCTTCGACTTCGGCGCCCGCGTCGCCCCCTCCCACGACGGGCGGCTGCGGCTGCTCTTCGAAGGAAGCGGGTTCGACGTGGTCGCCGACGGCGACATAGCCCTGCACACCACGGAACGCACGTCCGACGGGCGACCGCTGGAACTGCCGACGAGATACCTCGTGGCGCGTGCACCGACACGGCTCCCCTCGGAAAGGAACACGGAGGAAGAACATGACGGACCCTGACCGCGCGCTGCTCCTCGACCAGTTGCTCCGCTACGTGCGCGAGGAACTCGAAGCGGGCGTGCCCGCCGACTCGATCACCCCCGACAGCCCGCTGCTGGAGATGGGGGTGCTGGACTCGGTCCGCACCGCACGCCTCCTGGCGCACATCCGCACCGCGTACGACGTCCGGGTGCCGCCCGTACAGATGACCGGTGAGCACTTCCGCACGCTGGAGACGATCACCGACCTGATCCTGGAGCTCCGCTCGCAGGCCGCCGCGCTCTGACCGAAGACTTCCGAGCGAAGACTTCCGGCCGAAGACTTCCGAACGAGACTGGAGACTGGAGAACCGATGATTCACGACTACGACATCGGCATCGTCGGCGGCGGCCCGGCCGGTTCGACCGCCGCGTCCTACCTGGCCAGGGCCGGTCTGTCGGTCGCGGTCTTCGAGAGTGAGTTCTTCCCCCGGGAGCATGTGGGCGAGTCGCTGGTACCGGCGACCACGCCGGTGCTGCTGGAGATCGGCGCCATGGAGAAGATCGAGGCGGCCGGTTTCCCCCGCAAGTACGGCGCCGCGTGGACGTCGGCCCACGCGGACGGGGTGGACCCGCTCGGCTTCCAGGTCCACGACCACGGCCTCGGCGCGGCCGACGTGCTGTTCAACGAGCGCGACCAGCTGGGCGTCGACCGCGACTACACCTTCCACGTGGACCGCGGCCGGTTCGACCACATCCTGCTCAAGCACGCGGAGAGCCTGGGCGCGAAGGTGTTCTCCGGGGTGCGGGTGCGCGGTGTGGACTTCGCCGACCCCGCCCGTCCCGTGCTGCGGGTCGGACTCGGCGCGACGACCGCCGACGTGGCGGTGCGGATGGTCGTCGACGCCAGCGGGCGCGGCACCCTCCTGGGGCGGCAGCTCAAGGTCAAGGTTCCCGACCCGGTGTTCAACCAGTACGCCGTGCACAGCTGGTTCGAGGGGCTCGACCGGGAGGCCCTGGCGAACGACGAGAACCAGGCCGAGTACATCTTCATCCACTTCCTGCCGCTCAGCGACACCTGGGTGTGGCAGATCCCGATCACCGACACGATCACGTCGGTCGGGGTCGTCACCCAGAAGGCGCGGTTCAGGGAGGGCAAGGACGACCTCGAAGGCTTCTTCTGGGACTCGGTGGCCAGCAGGCCCCTGCTGCACGACGCGCTGAAGAACACCGTGCGGGTCCGCCCGTTCAAGGCCGAGGGCGACTACAGCTACGGCATGACCAAGGTCTGCGACGACGGCATGGTCATGATCGGCGACGCGGCCCGGTTCGTCGACCCCATCTTCTCCAGCGGCGTCAGCGTCGCCATGAACAGCGCCCGGCTGGCCTGCGCCGACATCATCGCCGCCGCGGAGGCCGGCGACTTCAGCGCCGGCCGGTTCGAGAACTACGTGACGAAACTGCGGCGCGGCGTGTCCAGTTGGTACGAGTTCATCTCCATCTACTACCGCCTGAACATCCTCTTCACCGCGTTCGTCCAGGACCCCCGCTACCGGATCGACGTCCTGAAACTCCTTCAGGGAGACGTCTACGACGAGCAGGAGCCGGCCGCGCTGACGGCGATGCGCGAGTTCATCGCCGCCGTCGAGGCGGACCCCCAGCACCTCTGGCACCCGCTGCTCGGCAGGATGAAGGTGTCCCTCGGCTCCCGGGCGCTGTTCTGACCGGGCCGTGGGCGGTGCTGTTCGACATGGACGGCACCCTCGTCGACACCGAACCGCTCCTGCACGAAGCCCTGCTGGCGGTGCTCGGCGCGGCGGGCGTGCCGGCGGCGGCGATCCGGCCGGAGGAACTGCGCGGGCACGGCGTCGCCGAGAACCTGACCCGGCTGAGCGCCCTCACGCGGTCGCCGATGACCACGGAGGAGTTGTACGCACGCGTCGGCGGGCGTCTCCTGGACCGGTTGCGGCTCGGGATCGCTCCGCTGCCCGGAGCCGTCGGCCTGCTCGGCGCGCTGCGGCGGGCACGCGTTCCGTGCGCGCTCGTGTCGTCGTCGTACCGGGCGATGGTGGACGCCGTCCTGCCCTCGCTGGGCCGGGCGGAGTTCGCGGTGACCCTGGCGGGTGACGAGGTGCGGCGCCCGAAGCCGGATCCCGAGGCGTACCGCACCGCCGCGGACCGGCTCGGCATCCCACCGGGGCGCTGCGTGGTCGTCGAGGACTCGTCCGCCGGGCTCCGTTCGGGACGGGCCGCGGGGTGCGTCACGGTCTCCGTCGCACCGACGGGGGAACCGGTGGCCCTCGGCGTGCGGGACCTGTCCGAGCTGACCGTCGAACGGCTCGCCCGCCTGCTGTACACGGCGGAACCCGCTGACTTCCGACTCTCCAGAGAAAGCGACACATCGACATGAACGAGCCCCGGCCCCCACACGGCGAGCAGGACAGGGCGCCCATGCGTCCCGGCCAGGAACCCGCATGAAGCCGGCGGACGTGTTCCTCAGCGGCCTCGGCTGCTGGCTGCCGGCCGCCTACCCCGCGACCGAGGCGGTCGCCGCGGGCCTGTACGACGAGACGGTCTTCGCCGAGAGCGGTCTGCGCAGCGTGCTGGTCGCCGGGGCGGAGTCGCCGCCCGAGATGGCCGTACGGGCCGCGCGGACGGCACTCGGCCGTTCCCCGGGCGGCGCCGCCGCGATCGGGACGGTGCTGCACGGCTCGACGTTCTACCAGGGGCCCGAGATGTGGTCGCCGTCGGCGTACATCATGCGGGAGCTGGGCATCTCGGGGGCCGGCAGCACCGAGATCCGCAACGGGTGCAACAGCATGCTCACCGGTGTCGAGCTGGCCGCCGGCCTGCTGTCGTACCGGTCGGCCGACCGGCCGGACATCCTGCTGACCACGGCGGACAACTTCAACTCACCGTTGTTCAACCGGTGGGACAGCGGCCCGATGGGCGTGATCGCGGCCGACGCGGCCAGCTCCGTCGTGATCAGCCCGGACGCCGGCTTCGCGCGCGTCGACGCCGTCGTCTCCCGGGTCTACCCGGAGTTCGAGGGGATGGCGCGCGGCGACGAGCCGCTGTTCCCGCCGACCGGGTCCGCGGGCCGCCGGATCGACACCGTCGAACGCGCCCAGCAGTTCAACGAACGGGTGCGGGAGATCGGCGGGACGAGCGTCGCCGACGGCATAGCGAAGGCCTGCTCCGAGACGGCGCTCGCCGCCGTGGACGAGGCCGGTGTCGACGCCGGTGAGCTGCGCTGGGTCCTCGTGCCCAACGGCGACGAGGCGACCACCCGGAACTGCATGACGGACCCGCTCGGCCTCGATGTCTCCCGCACACAGTGGGAGTTCGGCCGCGGGATAGGACACGCCTCGTCCAGCGACCAGTTCATCGCCCTCGACCATCTCCTGCGCACCGGGCGGCTCGACGCGGGCGACCACGTGCTGCTCTTCGGCGGCGCGCCGGGCTGGTCGGCCGTCGCCGTGATCCTGACCATCACCGAACTGCCGTCCTGGATCTAGGGGTTGACGATGCCGACCGGACGCCGCGGACAGGACCGACACCGACAGGACCGATACCGACAGGACCGACACCGGCGCGACCGACACCGACAGGAGGGGACCGCGTGACGGCGCAGCAGCAGGACCCGGCCGCCCCGGAGCCGATCGCCATCGTGGGCATGGCGTGCGAGTTCCCCGGCGCGGACGGCGTCTCCGCGTTCTGGCGGATGCAGCTCGACGGCGTCGACGCCACCACGGAGGTCCCGGCCGACCGGTTCCCCGTCGACGCGTTCCACGACCCCCGCCCGCGCACGCCCGGCCGCATCGTCAGCCGCCGCGGCGGCTTCCTGCCCGACATCCGGGGCTTCGACGCCCACTACTTCGGCGTGTCCGGCCGCGAGGCGAGCCACATGGACCCGCAGCAGCGGCTGCTCCTGCAGACCGCCGCCGCGGCCGTGCGGGACGCCGGCCTGACCCTGGAGCAGCTCGCGGGGAGCCCGACCGCGGTCGTCGTCGGGCAGCGGACCGCCGAGTACTGGGACCTGCTGCGCGCCGCCGGAGCCCTCGACATCTACGCCAACACCGGTACCTCGCGCAGCGTCCTGTCCGGCCGCCTGTCGTTCTTCTTCGACCTGCGCGGCCCGAGCACCTCCGTCGACACCGCCTGCTCGTCGTCGCTGGTGGCCGTGCACCAGGCGTGTGCCGCGCTGCGCGCCGGGGAGGCCTCCCTCGCCCTGGCCGCGGGCGTCAACCTGGTGCTCACCCCGGAGGAGAGCATCACCTTCTCCCAGGCGGACATGCTGTCTCCGGACGGCCGCTGCAAGTTCGGCGCGGCCGACGCCGACGGGTTCGTCCGCAGTGACGGCGTCGGCGTCGTCGTCCTCAAACCACTCGCGCGGGCCGAGGCGGACGGCGACCGCGTGCACGCCGTCATCCACGGCTCGGCGGTCGAGAACGAGGGCCGCAGCAGCGGATACCTGATGACCCCGTCGGAGACCGCCCAGATCGACGCCATGCGGCACGCCTGCGCCCGCGGCGGCGTCGACCCGCGCACCGTCGGCTTCGTGGAGGCGCACGGCACCGGCACCCCCACCGGCGACCCGATCGAACTGCGCGGCCTCGACGCGGTCTACGGCACCGGCGCCGGCCGGTCGGCGGCGGACCCCCTGCTGGTCGGCTCCGTGAAGACGAACATCGGCCACACCGAGGCAGCCGCCGGCATCGCGGCCCTCATCAAGGCGGCGCTCTGCGTCCGCCACGGCGTCGTCCCGCCCAGCCTGCACAGCGGCCGGAGGACCGACGCGGTGGACTGGGACCGGATGGCGCTGGAGATCCCGCAGACCGCTCGCGCGTGGGGAGGGGAAGGCGCCCGCCGGTACGCCGCCGTCAGCTCGTTCGGCATCTCCGGCACCAACGCCCACGTCGTGCTCGGCGAGCACCGCCCCACGGCCGTGCCACCGCCCGCCGCACCACGGCCGTACCTGCTCGCCCTGTCGGCGCAGACGCCCGCCGCGCTGCGCCGACTCGCCGACGCCTACGCCGACTTCCTCGGGCCGGACGGGGAGGGACGCGGGCACGACCTGCGCGACGTCAGCTTCGGCGCGCTGACCCGCAGCACCCATCACCGGCACCGCATGACCGTGCTCGCCGAGGAGCACGACCAGGTCGTCCGGCAGCTGCGCAAGGGCCGGCCGATCGTCGCCGCCAGGACCGGCGCGCGCCGGCGGACCGTCTTCGTGTTCCCCGGGCAGGGCTCCCAGTGGACCGGCATGGGGCGCCGGCTGCTGCACACCTCCGCGGTCTTCCGGGAGACCATCGAGGAGTGCGACCGGAAGGTCCGCGCCGAGCGCGGCTGGTCGGTGGTCGACAGGCTCACTTCCGGCCACGAGGCGGACTGGCCGATCGACGTGGTGCAACCGCTGCTCTGGGCCATGGAGGTCGCGCTCGCCGCGCTCTGGCGGTCGTGGGGCGTGGAGCCGGACGTCGTGATCGGGCACAGCATGGGCGAGGTCGCGGCGGCCTGTACGGCGGGCGCCCTCACCCTGGCCGACGGCGCGGCGGTCATCTGCCGGCGCAGCGCCCTGCTCAGGGAGATCGCCGGCACCGGGTCGATGGCGGCCGTCGACCTGCCCGCCGACGAGGTGCGGCGGGAACTGGCCGACGTGCCGGACGTCGACGTCGCGGTGAGCAACGGCCCGCGGCGCACCATCGTCTCGGGGCGCACCCCGGCGGTGGAGAAGGTGCTGGCCGAGCTGGCGGAACGGGACGTCGTCGCCAGGATCGTGAAGGTGGACGTCGCCTCGCACAGCAGCCAGGTCGACCCCCTGCTGGACGCGCTGCGCACCGCCCTGGAGTCGGTCCGGCCCCGCAGGGGTGAGGTACCGCTGCGTTCGACCGTGACCGGGGAGCTGCTGTCCGGCGAGGAGCTGGACGCCGACTACTGGGTGCGCAACCTCCGCGACGAGGTCCGCTTCCACGCCGCCGTCGACGCCGAGACCACCGGCCCCGAAGCGGCGGCCGTCGTCGAGATCAGCCCGCATCCCGTGCTCAGCGCGGCGGTGAAGGAGTGCCTGCCCGAGGAGCGCGCCGACGACCAGGTGGTGCCGTCGCTGGTGCGCGACACCGACGACCTGACCGCGCTGCTGACGTCCGTCGGACAGCTTCACCTGGCCGGATACCCGGTGCGCCACCGCGCGCTGTTCGAGGAGCCCGCCGCCTATGTGGGACTGCCCGCCTATCCCTGGCAGCGCGCCGAGTTCTGGCTTGAGCCCACGCCTGCCACGACTACCGTGACAGCCGCGACGGCCGCCTCGGGTGCGCCCACCGCGAGGCCGCTCCCGGGCCTTCCGGGCCTTCCGGGCGGGCACCCGCTGCTCGGTGCGCACGCCGTCCTCGACGACGGCACGCACCGGTGGGAGGGCCCCGTCGACCTGGACCGCAACGCCTACCTCCTGGACCACCAGGTGCAGGGCCTGGTCATCCTGCCCGGCACCGCGTATCTGGAGCTGGCGGCGGTGGCCGCGGCCGAGGTCGTGGGCGGCGATGTCGTCGTCAGGGACGTCCGCTACGACAAGGCGCTCTTCTTCACCGCCGAGGCCCCGCCGCTGCTGCGGGTGACGCTGCGGCCGGCCGGGCAGGGGTGGACCTTCGACGTCGCCACCTTCGACCTCGCCACCTCCGAAGGCACCGGCTCCGACGGGACCGACTCCGACAGCACTGACCCCAACGGCACCGGTTCCGGCAGCACCGGCTCCGGCAGCACCGGCTGGACCCGGCACGCACACGGTCACGTCGAGCAGGCACCCGTCGGCATGCCCGCCCCCGGTCTCCCTGAGGGCACGCCCGACGAGATCGCCGCGCGCGCCCCCGAGCACCTCACCGGCGCCGAGTTCTACCGCCGGTTCGCGGCCCGCGGCAACGACTGGCGCGGCGTCTTCCAGGGCGTCGCGCAGGTGTGGCGCGGCGACGGCGAGGCGCTGGCCGAGGTCGTGGTCCCGGCCGGTCTCGCCGCGTACGAGCGGCACCTCGTCCATCCGGCGGTCCTCGACGCCTGCGGGCAGGTGCTCGCGGCCACGCTGCCCGACTCGGCGGTCCCCGGCGAACAGCACGCCTTCATCCTGGGCTCGATCGACGCGTTCCGCCGGCACGGGCCGCTCACCGGGACCCTCTACAGCCACGTGGTGCAACGCGACCTGACCGCCGAGTCGTTCAGCGGCGACATCGCCGTGCGCGACGAACGGGGCACGCTGCTGGCCGAGTTCCGCGGCCTGCGGATCCGCTTCCTGCTGCGCCGGGACCGGCCCGGCCCGCTGACCGGCTGGCTCTACGAGCCCCGGTGGACGCCGGCCGCGCTGCCCGCGGCAGTCCCGCAACCGGCAGCCCGCGCCTGGCTGGTGTTCGAGGACGAGGACCTCGGACCGCGGCTCGCACCGGCAAACGGCGCGCGGATCTCCGTACGGCCCGGAGAGCGGTACGAGCGCACCGGCGACGGCGCCTACCGCATCGACCCCTCCCGCCTGGACGACTACGCGCGGCTGCTGTCCGAGGTCGGCCGGGACCGTCCCGAGGGTGTCGACGCGGTGGTGCACCTGTGGAGCACGCGGGAGCCGCGGAAGCTGGGGGCGGTGCCACTGGGGCTGGGCAGCGCGTTGCTGCTGGACCGGGCGCTGTCCACCGTGCGCCGGGACGGCCCGCTCCCCCGGCTCGTGCTCGTCACCCGCGGCGCGCAGACGGTCACGGACGCGGACGGGGCACCGGACCCGGACCAGTCGGCCGTGTGGGGCTTCGGGCGTACGGCGGGGAGCGAGCTGTCCGCCGTCCCGCACACCCTCGTCGACCTGGCCGCGGACGCCGGCGCGGCGCAGGCGGACGCGCTGGCCCGGGAGATCGCGACCGCGGACGCGGCCGAGGACCAGATCGCGCTGCGGGCGGGCGCCCGGTACGTGCTGCGGCTCCGCCGCACCCACCCCGGGTCCGGCACGGCCGAGGTCACCGAGGACGAGGTCACCGAGGTCGTGGCGGACGACGACCGCCGCGCGGGCCCGGTGCGGGCGACCGTCGAGGCGCGGCCCCCGGCCGCCGGCGAGGTGCAGATCGCCGCGGCGTACGGCGGGGTCGGCTTCCGCGACGTGCTCCGGGCCGCCGGGGCCCACCGGGACCCGGACGACGACGGCCGGCTGGGCCAGGAGACCGCGGGCGTGGTGACGGCCACCGGCGCCGGGGTGCGCGGACTGGACGTGGGTGACCGCGTGGTGGCCGTCGCCCGTCCCGGACTGGCCACCCGCGTGCTCGCCGATCGCCGGCTGACCCTCCGTGTCCCCGAGGGTCTGGGTCTCGCGGAGGCCGCCACCGTGCCGGTCGCCTATCTGACCGCCTGGTACGGCCTCATGGAGCTGGCCGCGCTCCGTGAAGGCGAACGGGTCCTCGTGCACTCGGCCACCGGTGGGGTGGGACTCGCCGCGATCCAGGTGGCCCGGTGGCGGGGCGCGGAGATCTACGCCACCGCCGGCAGCGAGCGGCGCCGGGCCCTCCTGCGGACGATGGGCATCGCCCATGTCGCCGACTCCCGGGGCGACTTCGCCGGTCCGCTGCTGGACGCGACCCGGGGGACGGGGGTGGACGTCATCCTCAACTCGCTCACCGGCAAGGCCGTTGACCAGAACCTGGGCCTGCTCGCCCCGTTCGGGCGCTACGTGGAACTGGCCGGGAACGATCCGGCGGACGACCGCCCGGCCGGTCTCGGTGGCCTGCCGTGCAACGGCTCCTTCCAGGTCCTGGACATCGCCGCCCTCTGCCGTGAGCGACCGGACCGGGCCGGTGCGCTGCTCGACCGCGTGCTGCGCCTGATCGCGGCGGGCGAACTCGCGCCGCTGCCCGCGGAGATGTATCCGCTGGACGCCGTCGGCGCGGCCTTCGACGACATGGCGGCGGCCCGGCACACGGGCAAGGTGCTCATCGACCTGCGCCGCACCGCCCCGGCGGATCCGCAGGCGCCCGCGGCCACCCGGATGCGGCCGGACGCCACCTATCTCGTGACCGGGGGCGGCGGCGGTCTCGGCTCCGGGCTGGCCCGCTGGCTGGTCGCGCGCGGCGCCCGGCACCTGCTGCTCACCGGCCGTTCGGTGCCCGGCCCGGCCGCGCCGTCCGGAGGTGATCTCGCCCCCCTGCTCGAGGAGTTGCGCGGTCAGGACGTCGAGGTGCAGTACGCCCCGGTGGACGCGGCGGACGAGCGGTCGATGCGGCGGCTGGTCGAGAAGCGCCACGCCGCGGGCCGTCCGCCGGTGCGGGGCGTGTTCCACACCGCGGGCGTCTTCCTGTACCAGCCGATCGGCGACACCACCCTGCGGGACCTGGAAGCCGTGCTGAGGCCGAAGCTGGAGGGGGGCCGCGTCCTCGACCGCCTCTTCGAGGACGACCTCGACCACTTCGTGCTGTTCTCCTCCGGGAACGCCCTGCTGGCCTCGCCCCAGGTCGCGGCGGGGGCCGCCGCCAACGCGGGCCTCGACGCGATCGCCCGCGCCCGGCGCAGCCGGGGCCGCAGGGCGCTCGCCGTGAACTGGGGCTTCTGGACCGACCGGGGCATGGCCGCACGGGCGGGCACCGAACTCGGGCGGAACCTGATCCCGCGGGGCATGACCGGTTTCACCTCCACGGCCGGGTTCGCGGTCCTCGACCACCTCCTGGCCACGGGGGCCAGGGACACCGTGGTCATGCCGGTGGACTGGGCCCGGTGGCGGACCGCCTACCCGGCCGCTGCCGCTTCGCCGTTCCTGCGGGACGTCGTGAGCGACGCGCCCACGCCACCTGTCGCTCCACCCGCCGCTCCACCCGCCGCCGCTCCACCCGCCGTCGCTCCACCCGCCGTCCTCCCATCGCCCGCCGCTTCGCCGCCCGTCGCTCCGCCCGCGGCGGCACCCGCCGCGGACCGGGCGGAGTTGTTCCTGGCCGAGGTCGCCGCCATCCTGCGCGTGGACGCCGCGCACCTCGACCCGGACCGGGACCTGACCAGCCAGGGTCTCGACTCGCTGATGGCGGCTCAGCTCCGGCAGGCGGTGCAACGCTCGCACGGGGTGCTGCTGCCGATCGGCAGGATCCTCAGCCGCACGACGCTCGGTGACCTGACGGACCATCTGGACGCCGCGCCCCGGCCGGAGTGATCCCGGCGAAGGCCGTTGTCAGTGGCTCCGACTACGGTCTGATCAATGGGATCCTCCGGACGGACGGCGGATCCGTATGGGGAGGGGTCTGATCCGCCATGTCCACCGGTTCTGCCGCAGTGTCGACGACGTACCTGGAGCTGTCCCAGGAGGACGGCGCCGCGCACAAGTTCTACGAGGTGTCCGTCGCCGACCTGGTCGTGACCGTGCGGTACGGCCGGATCGGCGCCGAGGGGCAGACGCAGACGACGACGTTCGCGACGGTGGAGAAGGCACGGGCCGCCGCCGCGAAGAAGGTCGGCGAGAAGGTCCGCAAGGGATACGCCCCGGCCGTACAGGGAGCACGCGCGCCACGCTCGGTGACCCGGCGTCAGGTCGCGTCGGCCCCCTCCACCGCGCGCTCCACGGCTCCCGTGCTGTGGCGTTTCCGCACCGGCTCCGCCGCGTTCGGCATCCATGTCGACGACGACCGCTGCTGGGTCGGCAACCAGTCGGGCGATGTGTACACCCTGGACCACGAGGGCGGCGTGCTGGCCCGCTTCAGCCTCCCGGACGGCGTGAAGTGCCTGGTCGCCGACGACTTCTGGATCTACGCGGGCTGTGACGACGGCAAGGTGTACGACCTGTCCTCGAAGCTGCCGTTCGTGGCCTACGACATCGCGGCGGACGTCGACATCTTCTGGCTGGACATCCACGAGGGCGTGCTGGACGTCTCCGACCGCGACGGCCGGCTCACGGTCATCGACCACGAGGACGAGCACCAGTGGGCCCGCCGCAGCCAGGGCGAGCAGGCGTGGATGGTCCGCGCCGACGAACGGGCCGTGTACCACGGCCACACCAGGGGCGTCACCGCCTACGCCCCGGACGGCGGCCGGGAGTTGTGGCACACGCCCACCAGGGGCGGGGTGCTGTTCGGCTGGCAGGAGGGCGACGTGGTGTACGCGGGCACCGCCCACAAGGCGGTCCAGCGGCTGTCGAAGGCGACGGGCGCGATCGAGGTGACGTACGCGTGCGACAGCGCCGTGTACTCGTGCGCGACCTCGCCGGGCGGGCGGTTCGTGTTCGCCGGTGACGCGTCCTCGTCCGTCTACTGCTTCGACCAGGACGGCACCCGGCTGTGGAAGCTGGGCACGGGCGGCGGTTCGGCGCTGTCGATGCAGTACCACGACGAGCGGCTCTACCTGGTGACCACCGACGGCTCGCTGGTCTGCGTGGACGCGAGCGAGGCGGCCGTCACGGCGGCCCAGCAGGGGTCGGTGCCGGTGGCGCGGGACATCAAGCTGGCCGCGGCGATGCCGGCCTGGGCGCCGGCCACGACCGTGAGCGCGGTCGCCACCGTCGCGCAGGCCCCCACCGGGGCGATCGTCGTGGAGTGCGTCCAGGAGTCGGGCCGGGTCCGGGTGCACGTCGTCTCGGACGGCTACGACCAGTCGCTGAACGTCCAGTTCCCGCGCGCGATACGCGAGCCCGGGGCCCGCTATGTGGTGGACTCCCTGCACACCGCGGCCGGCGGCTTCTACCGGGTGCGCGGTGACATCCGGCGACTGCTCTGAGCCGGAGACAGAACCCCGGGGCGCGGGGTTCAGGA
Organism: Streptomyces sp. NPDC048278; assembly: GCF_040652195.1. Lineage (NCBI taxonomy): Bacteria > Bacillati > Actinomycetota > Actinomycetes > Kitasatosporales > Streptomycetaceae > Streptomyces > Streptomyces sp. NPDC048278. Next base: position 121,592 of record NZ_JBEZLP010000009.1, on the reverse strand, counting down.
CGCGGTACGCAGCTCGGCGTACAACTCCGCTCCGGTCCAGGTGCGCGGGGTGGTCTCCGCCTCGTGCACCAGGGCCGCGAGTCGGGCGTTCGCGGCGGCCCCGTGTCCGTGGCTGCGGGCGACGGCGACGATCTCGCCCTGGAGTGAGTCGATCTCCGTCGCCCGGCCGCGTTGCAGGTCCTCCCACATCGACGAGCGCGCGTGGGCGTCGATGCGCAGGGAGGCCGCCGCCACCCGGCGGAACGCGGCGTCGGGCAGTTCGAGTACGTACGGGGTCAGCCGCGGCGAGGTCGGCCCGAGGCGGGCGGGGGTGATGCCGGCGGCGCGGTAGGCGGCGAGGGCTTCGCGCTGGCACAGGGCCAGGCAGCGGCGGTAGGCCCGCTGACCGAGCTGGTCGCGCAGCGGCAGTCCGGACAGGGCGTTGATCGCGTTGTTGAGGTTCATCAGCAGTTTGGCGTGCTGTACGGCGGTCATGTCGGTGCGGGCCTCGACGGCCAGGTGTGCGCCGCGCAGGGCCGCGTGGAGGGTGTCGTCGGGCTCGGTCATGAGCCTGCCGGGCATGCCCTGGTGGACGGTGCCGGGTTCGGACTGGACCACGTTGTAGGGCACCATGCCGGCGAGCACGGTGTGTCCCGGCAGGGCGGTGCGCAGGGTGGCGGGGTTGTGCAGCCCGTTCTGGAAGCTGACCACGACGGCACCGGGGGCGAGAGGGGCGGCGAGGTCCTTGGCGGCGGCCTCGGTTCCCGCGGTCTTCACGGTGACCAGTACGTAGTCGGCGCCGGCCGCGGCCTCGGTCCCGGTGGCGAGGGTCAGCCGGTCGGGGGTGAGGTGGACGGGCGGACGGCCGGAACCGGTGAGGGTGAGCCCTCGTTCCCCGAGCACCCGCATGCCGGACGGCCGCCCGATGAGCACGACCTCGTACCCGGCGGCGACGAGGTGGCCGCCCAGATGACAGCCGATGCTGCCGGCGCCGAGGACGGCGAAACGGGGCTTCGACACGGGTGACCTCCGGTGCATCGGCAGTGGATCGGCGGCGGGCCGCGGTGTCCGGGTCCTCCTGACCGGACCGACTCCCCGCTCGATGGTGTCACAGGCGACGACGCGGCCGATCCGCTCCGGCGACGTGGTCCGCCGGACGGCGCCCGGCGGACTCAGGAGCCGTCGAGGTAGTCCTGAAGGACCTGTGAGCGGGAGGGGTGACGGAGCTTGGTCATGGTCTTGGCCTCGATCTGGCGGATGCGTTCGCGGGTGACGCCGTAGACGTGTCCGATCTCCTCCAGGGTCCGGGGGCGGCCGTCCGTGAGTCCGTGGCGCAGGGCGATGACGCCGGCCTCGCGGGCGGTCATGCCGGTGAGCAGGGAGCGGATGGTGTCCTGGAGGAGGTGGTGGGTGACGGCCTCCCAGGGGGCGGGTGTGTCGGTGTCCTCGATGAGGTCGCCGAACTCGCCGTCTCCGTCCTCGCTGAGGCTTGCGTGCAGGGAGACGGGCTCCTTGGTGTAGGCGTCCAGTTCGTGGAGGCGTTCCACCGTGATCTCGGCGCGCTCGGCGAGCCGCTCCGGTGTCGGCGCGGTGCCGGTCTCCCGGGTCAGCTCCCGGCGGGCCCGGGCCACCCGGTTGATGACCTCCACGGTGTGCACCGGGATGCGGATGGTGCGGCTCTGGTCGGCCAGGGCGCGGGTGACGGCCTGTTTGATCCACCAGGTCGCGTAGGTGGAGAACTTGAAGCCCTTGGCGTAGTCGAACTTCTCCACCGCGCGGATGAGACCGGCGTTGCCCTCCTGGACGAGGTCGAGCAGGTCAAGCCCGCGGCCGGTGAAGCGCTTGGCCACGGAGACCACCAGGCGGAGGTTGGCCTCGGTCAGGTGCTCCTTGGCCCGCCGGCCGTCCGCGGCGAGGTCCGCCAGCTCCTCCTCCCGGTACCGGCGGTCTCCCTCCTCCAGCAGCCGTTCGGCGTAGAGGCCGGCCTCGATGCGCCGGGCGATGTCGACCTCCTGTTCGGCGGTGAGCAGCCGGACGCGGGCGATGAGGCGCAGGTAGTCCTTGACGGGGTCGGTGCTGCCGCCCGCCGCCGGCAGCAGCGGCTCGGGACCGTCGGCTTCGTCGTCGTACGACACGGCTTCCCGCGCGCTCTGCGGTACGGCACTCACGCGACCGTCCCCTTCAGCAGCGGGCGGCCGATCCGGGCGTGGAGCAGACGCGGGTGGTCGTACACCTCGGTGAGGGTGCCGCGTGCGTACACGGACGGCGATTCCACATGGCGCCGCCGCCCCTCCGCGAAAATGACGGGCGAGTCCCTCGAAAATTCCACGGACACGTCACGAAGATTGTGCTGACGGGCGCCTTTGACGACGAGTCGATTGCTCACTCATTCGAGGCTACCACCGCAAAACCGCAGGGTATTGCCGCCCGAAAGCCCTTTTCCCGTGTGACGAACATCGCGCTTGACACGCATTCCGACGATGTGAGCAAAGAATCGCCCACGGCCGACGAACCGGATTCTCGGAGCGCCATCGCATCCCGGAGCAGTCCGAAGTCCTCGACGGCCGGCGGCGCCAGGCCGCAGCGCGGTCCGTACCCCCGGTTCGTCCACTGGGTGAGGATCACATCGGGCGTGAACGCGCGCAGTGGGACGGCGCGCACCGGTGCGAAATCGACTGCCCGGCGCCGTGAAGGCGCGGAGTTCGCCTTCTCCCCCGGGCGCCCGGTGCGCGGGTGGATGACGAACCCGTCGGGGCAGGTCAGACCGCTTTTCCTCCGTTCCCTAATTAACCGCTGGAATGATGGAAAGCCCCGGCTGTTCATAAGCCGTCCCGAGATCTCGGAGCGCCACGGCGAGGCCCATTTTCCAGGGCCTTACATGTCAGCTGGCGTCATGTATTCCGTGCGCCTCGGGAGAGGCCGGCGGTGTCCGCCCGCCGTGCGGTCAGCCGACCCTGCGTACCGACTGACGGATGACCAGCTGGGTGCTCAGGACCACGTGGTCGTCGCCGGTGATGCGTTCCGTGCTCTCCAGGGCCAGCCGCACCGCCGTGCGGCCCAGGTCCTCGTACGGGACCCGGATCGAGGTGAGTGACGGGACGAGGTCGGCGGCGAAGGGCACGTCGTCGAAACCGACCACCGAGACGTCGGCGGGGACGTCCAGCCCGGCGTCACGGAGCGCGGCGAGCGCCCCGAGGGCGACCATGTCGGTGCCCGCGATGACGGCGGTGAAGTCCACCCCCGCCTTGAGCGCGTCCCGCGTGCGCTGGTAGCCGGAGACGCGGGTGTAGTCACCGGGCACGTCGAGTTCCTCGGCGTACGGCAGTCCGTGTGCGCGCAGGGCGTGCAGGTAGCCCTCCCGGCGTTGCAGCCCGGTGCTCAGCCGGGGGTCGGCGCCGAGGAAGAGGGCGCGCCGGTGGCCCTGGACGAAGACGTGGTCGGCGGCCTGGAAGGCGCCGCCGCGGTTGTCGTAGTCCACGACGGTCACCGGCAGGTTCCCGGGCAGGGGCGGGCGTCCCACCAGGACCAGCCGGGATCCGGCGGCGTCCAGGGCGCGCGCGTACTCGGCCATGCGCTGGAAGTAGGCCTCGTCCTGCACCGTGCCGCCCACGAGTACGACCGCTGCCGCGTGCTGTTCACGCATCAGCTGCACCAGGGCGTCCTCACGCTCCGGGTCCCCGTGGGTGGCGCAGACCAGGCTCAACCGGCCGCGCAGCGCCGCCTCTTGCTCGACCCCGGCGGCGACATGGGCCAGCGACGGCCCGGTGATGTCCCGCAGGACCAGGGCGATGGGGCCCGCGACCTGCCCGGAGAGGGCCTTGGCGTGGACGTTCACCACGTAGTGGAGTTCGTCCACCGCGGCCATGACCCGCTCCCGGGTGGAGGTGGAGACGGGGTAGTTGCCGGCCAGCGTTCTGGAAACGGTTGCTACCGAGACACCGGCCCGTACGGCGACATCGCGGATGGTGCTGGGGCGATCACCATCTGCGGTCCTCTTCCGCCGACGCCTGGCGCTTCCGGGCTCTGGACCCGCACCCGAGTCTCTTCCGTTCACCGTCACACCGCGACGTTACTGCATCCGGGACCCTTGCGACCCCTCCGAGGCGATTACTAGTGTGACGACGGCAGTAACCGTTTACCAACCCCTGCATCCACCGGGAGCCCTCACTCGTGTCCGTCACCTTCTTCCGCTGGGGCACCGACGAGTTGTCCCTGCTCCTCGCGTACGACACGGCAGGACCGGTGCGGCTGCTGGCGGCGGGCGAAGCCGCCGCCCTTCCCGATCCGGCCCGCGAACCCGCGGGCCTGACCGCTCTCGCGCGAGCGGCCCTGCCGCTGGTCGAGGTCCAGACGACCGGCAGCGGGCGGCTCGGCACCTCGGGCAAGCGCCACGTGGACGGCGCCGCCTCCCGCGCGCTGCGCCACACCGGCCACGAGGAGTCCGCCGACGCCGACGGCACCCGGACGCTGCGCGTGCGCATGGCCGACGACGCGACGGGCCTGCTTGTCACCGCCGTCTGCACCTTGCGCGAGGGCGTCCCCGTCCTGCGCACCGAGGCCTGCGTCGAGAACACGGGCGAGCAGGCGGTGGTCCTGGAGTACGTCTCGTCCTTCGTGCTCTCCCACCTCGCCCGTGCCCTTCCCGAGGGCGCCGGTTGGGAGCAGGGCCTGTCCCTCTGGACCGCGGCCAACCCCTGGAGCGGCGAGTTCCGCTGGTCCCGGGCCACCCTCGTGGAGCACGGCCTGCACGATGTAGGAATGGTGGCCTACGGCCAGACGGGGTCCAAGAACCGCATCTCCCTGACCAGCACCGGCGCCTGGTCCTCCTCCGAACACCTCCCGACGGGCTGCCTGGAGGAGCCGTCGACCGGCCGCGCCCTGATGTGGCAGATCGAGCACAACGGCTCCTGGCACGCCGAACTCGGCGACCGCTTCGACGACGTCTATCTCGCCCTGTCCGGCCCGACCGACCGGGAACACCAGTGGCGGCGCAGGCTCGGCCCCGGTGAGTCCTTCCGTACCGTGCCCGCCGCGGTCGCCCTGGTCCCCGAAGGCGGCTTCGAGGCGGCGCTCGCGGCACTGACCCGACACCGCCGCCGGACCCGCCGGCCGCATCCCGACCACCAGGGCCTGCCCGTCGTCTTCAACGACTTCATGAACTGCCTGATGGGCGAGCCCGGTACGGAGGCGCTGCTGCCCCTGGTCGACGCTGCCGCGGCGGCCGGTGCCGAGGTGTTCTGCATCGACGCGGGCTGGTACGACGACGAGCCGCCGGGCGCGGTCGGCCCCGGGGGTGTGCCGGGCTGGTGGGACGCGGTCGGGGCGTGGGAGGAGTCCGCCTCCCGGTTCCCCGGCGGACTCGGCGAGGTCATGGACCGGATCCGCGCGGCCGGGATGGTCCCGGGCCTGTGGCTGGAGCCGGAGGCGGTGGGGGTACGCAGCCCGGTCGCGACCGCACTGCCCGACGAGGCGTTCTTCCGCCGGGACGGCATCCGGCTGGTGGAATGGGGGCGCCACCAGCTCGACCTGCGGCACCCGGCCGCCCGAGCCCATCTCGACGCGGTGGTGGACCGGCTGGTCGCCGACTACGGCGTCGGCTACCTGAAGCTGGACCACAACATCGACATCGGCGCCGGTACGGACGGCGGCGACAGCCCGGGCGACGGCCTGCTCGGCCACAACCGCGCCCACCTCGGCTGGCTGGACGGAGTCCTCGACCGGCACCCGGGCCTGGTCCTGGAGAGCTGTGCGGCGGGCGGCAGCCGCACCGACCACGCCATCCTGTCCCGCCTGCCCATCCACTCCGTCACCGACCAGCAGGACTTCCGGCTCCTCCCCGCGATCGCCGCCGCGGCGCCCACCGCGGTCACTCCGGAACAGGGTGCGATCTGGGCCTGCCCGCTCCCCGAACACAACCCGGCGGAACTCGGGATGGTGCTGGTGTCAGCGATGCTCGGCCGGGTCCACCTCAGCGGACGCCCGGACCTGCTGGCCCCCGAGCAGACGGCCGTCGTACGCCGGGCGCTGGAGACGTACAAGTCCTGTCGCCATCTGCTGCCGGGCTCCCTCCCCCACTGGCCGCTCGGCCTGCCCGGATGGCGGGACGGCTGGATCGCCCTCGCCCTCACCGCCGAGAGCGGTACGACCCTGCTCGCGCTGTGGCGCCGCGACGGCGCCCCGGCCACCCTGGCCGTCCCGCTGCCGTGGGTCGCCGAACACATCTCCCCGCAGGCCCTGTTCACCGCGGGACCGCAGCCCTCGTACACCTGGGACGGCCGGGAGCGCACCCTGCGGGTGACCCTCCCGGCCGAGAGGTCGGCACTCCTGCTGTCCTTCGGAACTCCGCGGACAGTGTGACCCCGGGTTCGGCAGCGCCCCACAGGGGCGTGGGGCTGTGCGGATCTGCCGCTCCGCCACGTGGGCGCGACCAGCCACGGCGGCGCCGCGGACGACCGACGACATGTCGCGGCCCAGCCGGCGGAGCGCCTAGCCGAGACCGGCCAGCGGCAGCCAGACCCGCATGCCGCCCGCTCCACGATTGGCCCACGCGTAGTACGGCACCGCCGTCAGCCGGACGTCCTCCCCGGACCGGGGTTCCTCCGCCCCGAGCGGCCGGTACGGCCAGCCCGCGCGTTCGTCCGTGGCCGGCAGACGCCCCACTCCGCTCACCCTGTCGACCCCACCGAGCAACCCGGGCTGCCGGTCCACCGTCAGCGGCACCCCCGGATCCAGCACCACGTCATCAGGGTCCAGACCCCCGGGCTGGTCGGCCTGTTCGAGGCAGTACACCAACGGCCCCCGCTCGATCGCGGCGCACCCGCGGACGGCGTCGACACGCGGGCCCGCGACGGTGAGCCGGGCCGGCATCGCGAGTTCGAGCCGGACGGTGTCGCCGGGCACGAAGGCGTGGGTGACCCGGAGCCATCCCGACTCCGCCCGCCCCTCGACCACGGCGCCGTTCAGCGCGAGCGTGTACCGCGTGCACCACGCCGGCACGCGCAGCGTCAGAGTCTTCGGCCCGGTCAGGGTGGCCTCGTCGACGGTCACCGTCACCGTGCCGTCCCACGGGTAGTCGGTCGTCACCCGCACGGTGAGGCCGTCGCCGCCGTAGACGCCGGTGGCGTACTGGTGGAGGTGGAGGCCGTCGTCGCCGGTCGTGGCGGTGTAGTGCGGCAGGCTCGCCAGCAGGCGCATCACGTTCGGCGGGCAGCAGGCGCAGCGGAACCACGGCGTGCGGTGGGCGGTCTGGTCGCCGGGGCGTTCGTGGGAACGGGCCCGGTGGTGCAGCGGGTTGACGTACAGCCACGTCCGCCCGTCCAGGCCGGCTCCGGCGAGGAAGCCGTTGAACAGGGTGCGTTCGACGAGGTCGGAGTAGCGGGCCTCGCCGGTGAGCAGGGCCATGCGCCAGGAGAAGTGGACCGAGGCGATGGCCGCGCAGGTCTCGGCGTAGGCGCGGTCGGCGGGCAGTTCGTGGGCGTCGCCGAAGGACTCCCAGTCGTGGCGGGAGCCGACGGCACCGCTGACGTAGGTCTTGGTGGTGACCATGTCGTCCCACAGCCGTACCAGCGCCGCGCGCAGCTGCCGGTCGCCGGTCTCCGCCGCGAGGTCGGCGGCCCCGGCCAGCAGGTAGAGCTGGCGTACGGCGTGGCCTGCGACCTCGGTCGCCTCGCGGACCGGGGTGTGGTCCTGCCAGAACTCCGGTCCCGGGTCGCGGTCGTGGCCGCGGTCGGCGCCGGAGGACAGGGTGCCGTGGCCGCGCCGGTCGATGAAGTGGCGGGCGAGATCGAGGTGGCGCCGCTCCGAGGTGGTCCGGTAGAGCTCGACGAGCGCGGTCTCCACCTCGGGGTGGCCGCAGACCGTGTCGAGCTGCTTGCCGGGGCCGAAGACGGAGTCGATGTGGTCGGCGAACCGGCGCGCCACGGCCAGCAGCCGGTCGGAGCCGGTGGCCCGGTGGTGGGCGACGGCGGCCTGGATCAGGTGCCCCGCGCAGTACAGCTCGTGGCCCCAGCCCAGCTCGGTCCACGGCTCGCCGCCGCCGAGCTGGTAGTACGTCTGGAGGTAGCCGTCCTCCCGCTGGGCGGCGGCGATGAGCGCGACGACCGCCTCGACTTCGGCGGCGAGTTCGTCGTCGGGGCTGTCCGCCAGCTGCCAGCAGGCGGCCTCCAGCCACTTGTAGACGTCCGAGTCCTGGAACTGGAAGTCCCCCGCGAAGCCCGGGGGCACCGTTCCGCCCTCGGTGCGCAGGAGCGCGGCGGCACGGAAGTTGGCGAGGTTCCCGGCCGCCTCCAGCCGCTCGGGGCCTTCGGCCAGGGACACCTCGGCGTTGATCCGCCGGCGCTCGGCCCAGAAGCCGCCTTCGACACGGGCCAGGGCGGCGGGACGCAACGGGGAGACGGCACCGGGGGTGGGCCGGACCGGTCCGGCGAACACGGTGTTCAGGGGAGCCTCCGAAGGAGAGGAGATCGATGGGGGCGGCGAAGGAGACGGGGCGCGGGCGGTCAGGCGCTGATGGCGAGCTGGGCCCGGTGCACCGGGTGCGCGAGGGGCAGGCCGGAGGTGACGCGTTCCAGTTCCTGGACGACGGTGTCGCCGAGGCGGGCCAGTTCGTTGCCCAGGGAGCCGGCGATGTGCGGGGTGAGGAAGACGTTGGGGAGGCTGTGGAGCGGGGAGCCGGCGGGCAGCGGTTCCGGGTCGGTGACGTCCAGGACCGCGCTGATCCGTCCGCTGACCAGTTCCTCGGTGAGCGCGGTGTGGTCGACCAGGGCTCCCCGCGAAGTGTTGATCAGCACGCCGCCGTCGGGGATGAGCGCGAGCCGTCCGCGGTCGAGCATCCCCTGCGTCTGCGGGATGTCCGGCGCGTGCACGCTGACGATGTCGCTGGTGCGCAGCAACTCGTCCAGCGGCAGGGGGACGGCACCGAGCCGCGCCGCCTCCGCCGGGTCGACGTAGGGGTCGTACAGGCTCACCGAGAAGTCGAACGGCCGGAGCAGCTCAAGGACCCGGCGGCCCACCCGGGAGGCGCCGATCAGACCGACCCGGCGGCCGAGGTTGCCCACGGCCGCGAAGTCCGTCGGCGCGGGGTACACCCGCTCGGTGCGGAAGCGTTCGCGCAGCCCGAAGGCGTCCTTGCCGGCGAGCAGGATCGCGGCGAGCGTGTACTCGGCCACGGGCAGCGCGTTGGCCCGCACCGCGCTGGACAGGGTGATGTCCCGCTCCCAGAACGGCTCCCCGACCATGTGCCGGACGCTGCCTGCCGCGTGCAGCACCGCCCGCAGGCGTGGTGCCCCGTCCAGGACCGGTGCGCCGATGTGGGGGCAGCCCCAGCCGGTGATGAGTACCTCGGCGCGGCTCAGGGCTGCGGCTGCCGCCGGTTCGGAGAAGTCCTGGACGACGAGACCGGGGTCGATCCGCACGAGTTGACGGAGCCGGTTCATCAGCCGCGGCGGGAACAGTTCGCGCAGGTGGACGGGGTTCATGACGAAGAGCGCGTGAGGCGACGCTGATGCCGACATGGTGGTGCTCCTGCTCGGGCTCAGGGGCGGCGGGCAAGGCGCCGCGAGGTTAGTAAACGTATTCCACGCTAGAAGCCTCCCTGACGTCGGTCAATGCTTCGCCGTGGCGTGCTCGATGAGGCCGACCCTCTCAACGGGTCGATGAATTGCCGAATCACGCAGGTCAGACGTGCCTCCAGGTAACGTTCTTGAAAGTTTGGCGAAACAATCCGGCCCTTCCCCCTTGTGGATCCGGCCACCTCGGCCGTACGGTCCACGACAAACGATTACTGCTGCTGATGAGCAGTGCCGGTTTCACTCCCCTTTGCGCCGCCCGACCGCGCCGCCTTCCCCACGTTGCAGGCGCCGTCTCGTTCCCCTCGTGGAGGACCGATGTCCAAGTCCCGCATCCGCAGCAGAGCCCTCGTCCCGGTGGCCGCCGCCGCGTCCCTCTCCCTGCTCCTGGCCGCCTGCTCGGACGGCGGTGGCTCCGAGGCCTCGTCGAAGACCACGGGCAAGGTCACGCTGGAGTTCTGGAGCTGGACCGACGGCATCGAGGCCCAGACCAAGGTGTGGAACAAGGAGCACCCCGAGACGCAGATCAAGTTCGTCAACGCGGCGGGCGAGACCGTCTACCAGAAGCTCCGCGCGGCCGTGAACGCGGGCACGGCCCCGTGCCTGTCCAAGATGGACGGGATGAACCTGGCGAGCTTCGCCGCGGACGGCCTGCTGACCGACGTCACCAAGGTCGCCGCCCCGTACAGGAACGCGTACACGACGGCGGCGTGGAACGCGGTCAGCCCCGGCGGCACCACCTTCGGCATCCCGATGGGTTCCTCGCCCCTGTTCACCGCCTACCGCGCGGACCTGTTCCAGAAGTACGGCATCCAGGCGCCGAAGACCTGGGACGACCTGATCGCGGCCGGCAAGAAGGTCCAGCAGCAGGACAAGAACGTCAAGATCTACAACATGGCCGGGGAAGACCCGAGCACCCTCGTCGACCTGTCCTGGTCGGCGGGTGCCCAGTGGTACAAGGCCGACGGCGACCACTGGGTCATCGACTTCACCTCGCCCGACGCCCTCAAGGCCGGCGACGTGGTCCAGCAACTGGTCGACAACGACCTCGCCTCCAACGCCTCCTACGCCGACCCGGGCGTCTTCAAGACCTGGGACCTCGGCAAGACCGTCGCGATGACCACCTCCACCTGGCAGCTGCCGATCTACGACACCAACTTCCCCAAGTCCAGGGGCAAGTGGCAGCTCGCGGACGCCCCGCTCTTCGACACCGCGACGCCTCGGACGTCCAGCAACTTCGACACCACCGCCGTTCTCAAGGGGTGCAAGTACCCCGACCGCGCCGCGCAGTTCGCCGCCTGGCTGTCCAGCAGCAAGGAGTCGCTGACCACCCTCACCGACCCGGCCTCCAAGTCCGGCCTGTTCCCGGCCGTCAAGGACGTCTCGCCGTACGTCGACAAGATCATCCCGACCGAGATGTTCAACGGGAAGTCCGACAGCGCGAACGTCATCACCACCGCCGCGTCCCGGGTCGGCGAGCAGTGGCAGTACGGCCCCGACTACGCCGCCATGTACTCCGAGATGCAGAAGCAGTGGGGCCAGGTGATGAAGAAGCAGCTCACCGTGAAGGCGATGCTGACGCATCTGCAGCAGTGGACCCTCGACGACCTCAAGGGCAAGGGCATCAAGGCCGTCGCCGGCAGCTGATCCCCCAGGCCGCCCACCCCCTCTTCGCACTGGAGATATCCGTGTCCACCCAGACGCGACCGCCCGAGGTCGCCACCGACTCGCCGGTCCGGCGGCCCTCCCCCCGCCGGACCGGGAGACGGGGGACCTACAAGGGAGTGCTGTTCACGCTGCCCTTCCTCGTGGGGTTCCTGGTCACCTACGTGCTGCCGATCGGCTACGCGTTCGGCCAGAGCCTGTACGAGAAGAAGGGCACCGGTCTCGGCTTCGGGCCGACGCGCACCGTCTACAGCGGATTCGACAACTTCGCCTCCGTCCTCGGCAACGACGCCTTCTGGGCGAGCATGCTGCGCACCCTGCTGTTCGGCCTGGTCCAGATCACGGTGATGCTCGGGATCTCGCTGTTCCTGGCGCTGCTGCTGGACGGGGTCGCGGCGCGGGCGGTGCGGTTCTTCCGGGCGGCGCTGCTGATCCCGTACGTCGTGCCCGCGGTCGTCTCGACCGTCATGTGGCTGTTCCTCTACAGCCCCACCGGCAGCCCGCTGCTCGACCTGGCACACCGGGCCGGCACCGACGTCGACTTCTTCGGCGGCCTCAACACCTATCTCTCGCTGGGCAATCTGCTGACCTGGCAGGGCATCGGCTTCAACATGATCCTCATCTCCGCCTCCCTCCAGGCGCTGCCGCGCGAGCTCTACGAGGCGGCCCGGCTGGACGGGGCGAAGGAGTGGCGGATCGCCTGGTCCGTCAAGGTCCCGAACATCACCGGGATTCTCGTCCTGACCGGCATGTTCTCCCTGATCGGCCGGCTCCAGCTGTTCACCGAACCGCTGATGCTGCGGCAGATCGCACCGGAGTCGATCAACACCGACTTCACGCCGATGATGGAGATCTTCGACCAGGCGTTCAAGGCCGGCAACTACCAGTACGCGGCTGCCGAGTCGCTGGTGCTGGCCGTCGTCACCGGCATCCTCGCCTTCGTGTTCCACCGCGTGACGAACAGGAAGATGTCATGAGCAGTGTCGCCACCGGGGGCGGAGCACGCCCCACCCGCCGTGCCGTGGCCCTCACCACCGGTCTGCTGGTCCTCTTCCTGCTGTACTCCCTTGCACCGACCTGGTTCCTGATCGTCTCCGCGACCAAGAACCAGACCGACCTGTACTCCACGTTCGGCCTCTGGTTCTCCTCGAACCACCTCGGCGACAACCTCCAGCAGATCTGGACCTACCACGACGGCGTGTTCACCCGCTGGATCGGCAACTCGATCCTCTACTCCACGCTCGGCGCGGCCGGCTCCACCCTCATCTCGCTCGCCGCCGGGTACGGACTGTCGAAGTTCGACTTCCCGGGGCGCGGCGCCCTGTTCGCGGTCATCGTCGGCGCCTCGCTGCTGCCCAGCACCCTGCTGGCCTTCCCGCTCTACCTCGTCTTCGCCAAGATCGGGCTGACCAACACCATCTGGTCGATCCTGATCCCCTATTTCATCAACCCCTTCGGGGTCTACCTCGGCAAGGTCTACGCGGACAGCTCCGTACCCACCGAGCTGATGGAGGCCGCCCGCATCGACGGCGCCTCCGAGCTGCGGATCTTCTGGTCGGTCGCGCTGAGGCTGATGCGGACCGGCGGCATCACCATCTTCATGCTCGTCTTCATCGACATCTGGAACAACTTCTTCCTCCCCCTGTTCATGCTCAACGGCGAGCGCACCTTCCCCGTCACCCTGGGCCTCTACTCGTGGCTCCAGCAGGCGCAGACCGCCCGCGACATGAACACCCTCGTCCTCACCGGATCCCTGCTGTCGATCGTTCCGCTCGCGGTGTTCATGTTCGCGCTCCAGAAGTACTGGCGCAGCGGAATCCTCATGGGCAGCCTCAAGTAAAGGACCAGCCGTGCCCAACGCACCCAGAAGACGTGACGTCCTCAAGTACGCCGGCACCACCGGCGCCGCGGCGGCCGGCCTCGGCCTGCTGAGCACCCAGCCCGCCACGGCCGCACCCGCCGCCGGACCCGCCCTCGCGAAGGCGGTCTGCAAGCCTCTGGACATCGTTGTCTTCGGCAACACCTCCTCCGAGTCCGCGCACCACCTCACCGCCACCCTCTCCGACACCGTCACCGGCGGCCTCGGCCAGCCGGCCCGCGTCCTCAACCCCGCGGAACCCGCGGCCTACTGGGGCGGCGCCCTGAAGTTCGACGTCACCGTCAGCCCGACCGACACCACCTACGTCACCGTCCGCCTCTGGGGCGACGACTACGACCCGACCTCCCAGCAGTCCGCGTCCGGCACGAACATGTGGCGGCTACAGCTGTTCTGCGACGGCCTCCAGGTCGGCCACCAGGACGAGGGCGCCGTCGACAGCCTCGACATCCTCGACACGGCACCCCGCAGCCCCGGCCGCTTCTTCTTCCACACCCTGCCGCTGCCCGAACGGCTCACCCGGGGCAGGAAGAAGGTGACGCTGGAGATCCGGTCCATGGGCCGCATCTGGTCCTACGGCCAGAACGCCGACCAGCTCTACTACAAGATGACGACGCCCTCGCGGGGCATCTACCGCCTCTACACCCACACCGAGCCCTGCTTCGTCCCGCCCAAGGGCGAGGCGCAGGGCCCGGCTCCGGTCCCCAAGGTGCGGGAGGTCGAGGGCCCCGAGGCCCTGGACGCCGTCCGCAGGCGCGTCGACAAGGACCAGAAGTACTACCTCAGCGGCGCCAACCCGGCCGGGATGGACGCCTGGGCCTTCCAGTCCCTCGCCGAGGGCTACCTCTGGTCCGGCAGCCCGGCCTACCAGAACCCCGTCGCCCTGGACCGCGTCCTGCGGGCGCTCGACGGCCGCTACATGGCCTGGCAGAACGACCCGACGGTGCTGACCGGCTCCGACCAGCAGTGGCAGGGCTTCGGCCGGGTCGGCCTGGTCCTCGCGCTGCTCTGGGAGCACCTGGGCGACCGTCTGGACCAGAAGGTCACCGGATCGCCGTACGACATCGCCAACCCCGGTTTCGAGGAGGGCGGCGACACCCCGGAGGGCTGGCAGGTGCCGGGCTGGGGGAAGACCGCCGACGCCGACTGGGCCCGCGACACCACCGTCGCCCGCACCGGATCCGCCTCCCTCAAGGTGACGGCGACCGCGGCCAACGGCTTCATCACCGTGTACTCCTCACCCAAGACCCGGATAGGCAAGGGTACTTACACCTACGGCGCGTGGATCAGGACCGACGGTGTCACCGGGCAGGGCGCCCATATCGACCCGCTGTTCTTCGACGCCAGCGGCAACCTCGTCGGCAGCGACCACCGCGCGTTCGCCGCCACCGGCACCCACGACTGGCAGTACGTCTCCATCGACCTGGACACCCCCGACGGCGCCACCCAGCTGGAGATGCACCTGCGGCTGTCGGGTCCCGGCACCGCCTGGTTCGACGACGTGGTGGCCATCGCCCCCGCCGGCACCGGCACGGTGGAGCCGCCGGTCCGGCGTGCCGCCTACACCGACATGCTCCAGTCCAGCCGGGACTACTGGCGCCGGCACTTCCCGCACTACAGCAACCAGACGCAGATCTGCGCCATCGGCATCTACCAGGCCAACCGCGGCCTCGGCCTGCTCGCCCCCGACCTCGCCCTGCCCGAGGACAAGGCGCGCGGCTACCTCTACCAGTCGCTCGGCATGACCCCCTACCTCGGCCCCGAGGACGCGGACGGCAACCCGACCAAGCCGCTCGGCGAGGGCTACTACCAGGTGACGAAAGCCGGCCTGACCCGCGAACTCGGCTATGTCGGCAGCTACGGCGAGGTCATCGACTGGCTCGTCATGATGTACGAGTCCGTCACCCGCGGACACCAGGGCCAGGACGCGCCCGAACTGCGCAAGCAGATGGTCGACATCATCAAGGCGCGCGGCCGGTTCCGGGTCGTCGACGTCGACGAGACCGGCGCCCGGGTCGCCCGGATCGAGACCGTCATCGGCTGGCGCAACGAGGTCTACCCCGGCGAGATCGCGTACGCGTCCCGCACCGTCTGGGACTCCCACCCGGTCATGTCGGCCGTCGTGTTCAAAGACCCCGACATCGTCGGCTGGACCCAGGAGATGATGAACGACGGCCAGTTCTACCGGCAGTTGGACCTGCTCATCAACCACACCTGGACCCGCGTCGGACTCGCCGCGCTCCGGCTGGTCTCCCGGGACTGGGACGTCTTCCAGGCGCTGCCCGGCCGTCCCGCCCGTATCCCCACGGACTGGGACCGCCCCGACTTCGTCTTCACCGACGAGGACAACGGCTGCCTCGCCGTCAAGAACGGCAGGGAACTCCTCTTCGCCTCCCTGTACTGGCGGGCCCGCCAGGGCGTGAACGACTACGCCCGCATCCACCACCTCACCCCGACCGACCAGCGGTCCGCGACGGTCCGTCAGCGCTCGGCGGGGACCACCGACGACACGTTCACCGTCCGGGACTGGATCCTGTGGGACTACGCCATCAACGACCCCGGCGCCGCCGGCATCCCGCCGGGCGGCTTCCCGCCCCCCGGTGACACCCTCCACCAGGCCCTGGCCGGAGACGTGTACCACCTCGCGCCCGTCCCGGCGGACGTCCCCGACCCCGCCCTCGGCGTCCACTTCGACGGCGTGGAGACCATGCTGGTCGGCCGCGCACCGTTCTACCTGTGCGAGTACGGCGACTACCTCATCGCCATGAACACCAGCACCGACCGGACCTTCACCCTCCCCGCCCGCCCGGAGTTCGGCCCGGCCCGGGACCTGGCCACCGGCAGGAACGTGGGCGCCGGGCAGCGCCCGAAGGTCGGCCCGCACAGCACCCTCGTGCTCCACCGGGGTGCCGGACGCGACGACACGTGAGGAAGCCCGCATGACCGAGCCGCACCTCCCCGCCCCCACCCGCCGCCGGTTCCTGAAGATCACCGCCGTCGGCACCGCCGTGGCCGCCACCGGGCTGGTCCTCGCCCCCTAGGCGGACGCCCTCACCTCGTTCATCCACCCCGGGGTGCTGCACAAGCTCTCCGACATCCAGCGGATGAGGACCAGGATCGCCGCCGGTACCGAGCCCTGGCTCAGCGGCTGGAACGTCTTCAGGGCCGATCCGTACTCGCAGTCGTCGTACGCGATGCTCGGCCCGTTCGCCTCGGTCGACCGGGGCACGACCGAACTGCACAACTGGGAGTTCTGGAACGACTGCAACGCCGCCTACCAGAACGCCCTGATGTGGAACCTCACCGGCACCACCGCCCACGCCGCCAAGGCCCTCCAGATCATCAAGGCCTGGTCGGCCACCCTCACCTCCATCACCGGCAAGGACGCCCAGCTCGCGGCCTCCATCTACGGCTTCAAGCTGGCCGCAGCCGCCGAACTCATGCGCTACACCGCCCCCTCCGGAAGCTGGTCGGCGTCGGAGATCACCCAGACCGAGAACCTCTTCAGGAACGTCTGCATCCCGCTCGTCAACACCTTCGGTGACGCCGGCTGGGGCACCAACTGCGTCAAGGCGATGATGGCCATGGGGGTGTTCTGCAACGACACCTCCGTCTACAACGCCGCCGTCGACGCCTTCTATCTGCACGACTGCTGCAAGATCAGCCGGGTGATCAGCGACACCGGGCAGTGCGTGGACAGCGGACGCGACCAGGCCCACACCCAGCTCATCCTCGGCAGCATGGCCGAGGCCTGCGAGATCGCCTGGGTGCAGGGCCAGGATCTCTACTCCGCCTCCGCCAACCGCCTGCTCGCCGGTTACGAGTACACGGCCGAGTACAACCTCGGCAACGACGTCCCCTACACCGTCTGGGGCTCCTGCCAGGCCACCTACAACGCCATCTCCACCGTCGAGCGCGGCAACCTGCGCCCGATCTACGAGCTGGCCTTCAACCACTACGTCAAACGCCGCAGCCTGCCCACCCCGTGGACCTACGCCGCCGTTGCGAAACTCCAGCCGGAGGGCGCCGCGTTCCAGTGCGACCACGTGGGCTTCGGCACCCTGCTGTTCACCCTCTGATCCGCCCTCCGACCGGAGCATCCGTGAGCCTGCTGATCCAGAACCCCGTCCTGCGGGGCTTCGAACCCGACCCGGCGATCCTGCGGGTCGGCGCCGACTTCTACGTCGCCACCTCCACCTTCGAGTGGTGTCCGGGCGTCCGGATCCACCACTCCAGGGACCTGGTGAACTGGCGGTCGCTGGGCGGGATTCTGGACAGCACGCGTCTGCTCGACCTGACCGGCGTCCCCGACTCCGGCGGGATCTGGGCACCCGGACTGTCGTACGCCGACGGCCTGTTCCACCTCGTCTTCACGGTCGTCGACACCTACGCGGAGGGCTGGAAGGACCTCCCCAACTACGTCACCACGGCCCCGTCGGTCGAGGGCCCGTGGTCGGACCCGGTCCCGCTGCACGGCCGCGGTTTCGACGTGTCCCTCTTCCACGACGACAGCACAGACGGCGACGGGCGCAGCTGGCTGCTGAACATGCGCTTCGACTGGCGGCCGGACCACGAGTCCTTCGCCGGGATCGAACTCCAGGAGTACGACCGCACGACGCGGACCCTGCTCGGCGCGCCACGGACGATCTCCGTCGGCACCGCCGCCGGGGTCGCCGAGGGCCCGCACCTGTACCGCCGGGACGGCTGGTACTACCTGGTGCACGCCGAGGGCGGCACCGGCTACGAGCACGGCGCCGCGGTGGCCCGCTCCCGCAGCCTGTTCGGCCCGTACGAGCCCGACCCGGCCGGTCCCCTGCTCACCTCCCGGCACGACCCGGCGCTGGCACTGCAGAAGGCCGGTCACTGCTCCCTCGTCGAGACACCGGCCGGGGAGTGGTACGCCGCCCACATCGCCGCCCGCCCCCTGACCGAGCGGGGCCGGTGCGTGCTCGGCCGGGAGACCGCGCTGCAGCCGGTGACCTGGACCGAGGACGGCTGGCCCCGCATCGCCGGGGCCGTCCCCGCCGTCACCGTCCCGGCCCCCGCCCTCCCACCGGCGCCCGCGCCCGAACGGCCGCCCGCGACCGACCTCTTCGACACCCCCGCCCTCGGCCCCGACTGGTCCACCCTGCGCCGGCCGGCCGGCCGGGACTGGATCGAACCGGCGCCCGGGAGACTGCGCGTCCACGGCGGCCAGTCACCGGTCGGCCGCCGCGCCCCCAGCCTGCTCGCCCGCCGGGTGACCGCGAGCCGCTGCTCCCTCCGGACGAGCCTGACCTTCGCCCCCCGCTCCCCCGACCACATGGCCGGACTCACCGCGTACTACAACACCCGCAACTGGCACTACCTCCACGTGACGGCCGAGGACGACGGATCCCCGGTCCTGCGCACGCTGAGCTGCGAGGCCGGACGCCTCGTCGCCCACCGGCCGACAGTGCCTCTCGTCCCCGGACGCGCGGTCGTGCTCCACGCCGAACTCGACCTTCCCGTCCTGCGTTTCTCCTACGACACGGGCCAGGGCATGTGCGTGCTGCCGCTCGAACTCGACGCCACCGTGCTGTCCGACGAGCACGCCGACGACGTCCACGACGGCCAACTCCGGGTCCTCGGATTCACCGGCGCGATGCTGGGGCTGTGGGCGCAGGACCTCGACGGCGCCGGCGTGCACGCGGACTTCGCCTACGCCACCTACCTCACCACCCCGGACCGTGACGCATGACCATCCTCCCCCTGGGGCGCGTCCGCCTCTTCTGCACCGCACTCGGCCCCGCGGAGGGCCTGCCCCTTCTCCTGGTGCACGGCTGGGGCGGGGACGGCCGCGAGTGGTCCCCGCACGCCGAGGCCCTCGCCGGCCGGTTCCGGGTGATCGTCCCCGATCTACGGGGCCACGGCCGCTCCGAGGTACCGGACCAGGGCAACACCCCGGCGGAGATGGCCGACGACCTCGCCGCGCTGCTCGGCCGCCTGGACACCGGGCCGACGGTCGTCGTGGGCCACTCGATGGGCGGACAGGTCGTCAACCTGCTCGCGGTACGGCATCCGGTCCTCGTCCGCTCCGTCGTCGCCCTCGACCCGGCACACGGCGCGCACGGCGACGAGGTGACTCGGATCCCGGCTCGGCTGGCCCGGTACCGGGCACTGGGCGCAGGGGCGGCAGCCGACTTCGTCGCCGGTGCGTTCTCACCGGTGGCTCCGGTGGGTCTGCGGACCGCACATGTCCGTACCGTGCTCGGCACCCCGGACCATGTCATCGCCCAGGCCTACGCCGGCATGTACACCGACCCGGACGCGGTGGGCGTCCGCCCGCACAGCGAGGCGTATCTGCGACGCCGGACGCGGCGCGCCCTGACCGTGTGGACCTCGGCGGAGGCCGCCGCGTGGGAGCGCGACACGCTGCACGTGCCCGGCTCCCGTGTCGAGCACTGGCCCGACAGCGGGCACTACCTGCACGAGGAGCACCCCGAACGTACGGTCCGGCTGATCCAGGAGTGGGCGGCGGACGAGGCGCGCACGGGGCCCGGCCGCGCCTGAGGCGATCGGCCGTCAGGGGGTGACGGTGGCGGCGAGCGCTTGGGCGTACTGCTCGTCGGTCACCGGTTCCAGCCAGGTGGTGCCGTCACCGTCGGCGACGCCGACCACCATGGCGATGTGCGCCATGAGGGTGGTGTCGGTGCCACCGTGCCAGTGCTCCTCACCGGGCGGGCACTTGACGGTCTGGCCGGCGCTGACGCGTACGACGTCGCCGTCGCGGGTGCCGACGAGGCCGACGCCGTCGGTGATGTAGAGGGTCTGGCCGTTGGCGTGGGAGTGCCAGTTGGTGCGGGCGCCGGGGGTGAAGCGGACCAGGGCGGTCGCCAGCCGGGCCGGCTCGGCGGGGGTCTGGATCATGTTGAGGTAGACGTCGCCGGTGAAGCGCTCGGCCGGAGCCTTGGCGGTCGGGGTCTGCGTGACGAGTTCCACGGAAGGCGTTCCTTGCTGTGCGGTTGCGGTTGCGGTTACGGGAAGTGGGGTGCGGGGTGCGGGTGTCAGGCGCGGCGGTCGCCGACGCCGACCGTCACCGGGCTGCGATCACTCCTTGGTTCTCAGGGCTTGAGGAGTGCCTTGACGGCCCGGCGCTCGTCCATGGCCCGATAGCCCTCGGCGACCTGGTCGAGGGGCAGGGTGAGGTCGAAGACCCGGCCCGGGTCGATCCGGCCGGTCACGACGCGTTCGATGAGGTCGGGCAGGTAGCGGCGCACGGGGGCGGGGCCGCCGCGCAGGCCGACGTGGGAGAAGAACAGTTCCTGCCCGTCGACGGCGACGTCGTGCGGGACGCCGACGAAGCCGACGCTGCCGCCGGGGCGTGCGGAGTGCAGCGCCTGCCGCATGGCCTCGGCGGTGCCCACGCACTCCAGAACGCTGTCGGCGCCGATGCCGCCGGTGAGGTCCTTGATCCGGGCGATGCCCTCGTCGCCGCGCTCGGTGACGATGTCGGTGGCGCCGAACTCGCGGGCCAGCTTCTGCCGGGACTCGTGGCGGCTCATGGCGATGATCCGCTCGGCGCCCATCTCCTTGGCGGCGATCACCGCGCACAGGCCGACCGCGCCGTCGCCCACGACCACGGCGGTGGATCCCGGCCCCACCTCGGCGGCCTCGGCGGCCCACCAGCCGGTGCCCATGACGTCGGAGACGGCCAGCAGACCGGGCCACAGCTCCTCGCCCGGCACCTCGTCCGTGGCGACGAGGGTGCCCTGGGCGTTGGGGATGCGGACGTAGTCGGCCTGGCAGGTGCTCATGAACTCGCGGTGCAGGCAGTTCGACGGGAAGCCGTTGCGGCAGTTCGCACAGGTGTTGTCCGAGGTGGCGAACGAGCCGACGACGAACTGGCCGGGCTGCACGGCCGTGACCTCGGAGCCGACCTCCTCGACGAAGCCGACGTACTCGTGGCCCATCGGACGGGCGCCGTCGATCGGCTCCAGGCCGCGCCAGGGCCACAGGTCGGAGCCGCACACACAGGTGACGGCGGTGCGGATCACCGCGTCGGTGGGATGGAGGATCTTCGGGTCGTCCAGCGTCTCGAAGCGGACGTCACCGGGGGCGTGGATCACTGCGCCGCGCATGGGGGTTCCTTTGCTCAGGTGAGGTCGGGCCGCTGAGGGCGGTCCGGACAGGCCCGGTCCCGGGCCGATGGGTAGCCGCGAGGTGTCCGCGTGCCGGGGGCGGGCGTCCCCGTCCACACCGGCGGGCGGCCGGGGACGGCGCCACGTCCTCCAGGTAACCGCCCCCGGCGGCGGCCGGCCAGTCACCGTCGATGGGTGTACCGGCAGTACATCCCTGATGCGGCCCGCTGCACGTACGGTCGAAGGGTGGACAACCAACAGGAGGTCCGCGAGTTCCTGACCTCGCGGCGCGCCAAGATCTCCCCCGAGCAGGCGGGGCTGCCCTCCGGGACCCGGCGCCGCGTTCCCGGGCTGCGCCGCAGCGAGGTCGCGGCCCTCGCCGACATGAGCGTGGAGTACTACGCCAAGCTCGAACGCGGCAGTCTGGCCGGGGTCTCCCCCGCGGTCCTGGAATCCGTCGCCCGTGCCCTGCGGCTCGACGACGCCGAACGCGCCCATCTGGTCCATCTGGCGCAGGCCGCCGACGGCTCCGACGCGCTCACCCGCCCCCGGCGCCGACGCCCGGCCCGGCAGTGGGTCCCGCACCCGAGCCTCCAGTGGACGCTCGACGCGATCACCGCGGGCCCCGCCTTCGTCCGCAACGGCCGGATGGACGTCCTCGGCACCAACACGCTCGCCCGCGCCTTCTACAGCGACCTCTACGCGAACCCCCACAACCAGGCGAACCTCGCCCGCTTCGCCTTCCTGGACCCCGCTGCCCGCCGCTTCTACCCCGAGTGGGGCCCGGCCGCCGACATCACCGTCGCGATCCTGCGCACCGAGGCCGGCCGCAATCCCCACGACAAGGAGCTGCACGACCTGGTCGGCGAGCTCTCCACCCGCAGTGACGACTTCCGCACCCGCTGGGGCGCGCACAACGTCCGCCACCACGGCACCGGGACCAAGAACTTCCACCACGAGGCCGTCGGGGACATCACCCTCGCCTACGAGGGTCTGGAGATGGCGGCCGAGCCCGGCCTCACCGTCACCGTCTACACCGCGGAACCCGGCTCGCCCTCCGAGGAGGGCCTGCGCCTGCTCGCCTCCTGGGCCGCCACCCGGGAAGCCCTTGCGGGGCGGCCACGGGCGTTCTGACTCCTCCGGTGGTCAGTCGTTCCGGGTGGGGACGACGGTGGCGGTGCTCGTCCAGCCGGCCAGGAGGGCGAGTGCCTCCCGCTCCCGGGAGTCGGGTTCGGGGGTGTAGAAGCTGAGGCGGAGGCCGGGGTCGGAGGGCAGGTCCATCGCCTCGTAGGGCAGGGCGAGGTCGCCGACCAGCGGATGGCGCAGGTTCTTCACCCCCGTGCGGTGGAACTGGACGTCGTGGCGGGCCCAGCGGCGGGCGAAGTCGTCGCTCCTCGTCGTCAGCTCGCCGACCAGGTCGGTCAGCGCCTTGTCGTGCGGCGCCCGGCCCGTCTCGGCGCGCAGGAAGGCCACCGCGTCGTCGGCGCCCTTCTCCCAGTCGACCCAGAACTCCCTGCTCGCCGGGTCCAGGAACATGAAGCGGGCGGTGTTGACGGGCCCGCGCTGGGCGAACAGCGGCGAGTCGAAGACCGGAGCGTACAGGGCCCGGCCCAGTGTGTTGGCGGCCAGGACGTCGAACCGGGCGTTGCGCACGTACGCCGGCACGTCGGTCATGGAGTCGAGCAGCCGCAGGATCGTGGGCCGCACCCGGGACGCGGTCACCGCGGACCGGCGGCCCGACGGGGTCGCCGCGCGGGCCAGGTCGTAGAGGTGGGCGCGCTCGGCCTCGTCGAGCTGGAGTGCGCGGGCGAGGGCTTCGAGCACCGAGTCGGAGGCACCGCTGAGGTTTCCGCGCTCCAGCCGGACGTAGTAGTCCACGCTCATGCCCGCCAGCAGCGCGACCTCCTCGCGGCGCAGGCCCGCCACCCGGCGGTTCCCGCCGAACACGGGCAGCCCGGCCCGCTCCGGGGTGATACGCGCCCGCCGGGTGCTCAGGAACTCACGCACCTCGCCGGCGAGGTCCTTCTTCTTGTCACTCTCGGTCATGGTCAGGCCTCGGGAAGTTGATCGGCGACGGCGGGCGTGCTCGGGCGGTGTCGATCGGGCCCGCCCCCTCACGGTAGGTGCGTCGGTGCACGCCTGCGAGGTACTGCCGTTACCTGGAACAGGAGTGACTCCCACCTGCGCGTCCGCCCGCGGTTCCCTGGAGGAGGCCGAGGGCTGCGAGTCCTCGGCCGGTCCGATGGAACCGATCCGAAGGAACACCGTGCGCGCAGCACTCATGTACGAATCCGGCGACGCCGACGCCAGAACCGGTGCGGGACCGGCGACGGGACGGGTGACGGGGCCGGTGACGCGATGACCACCGCCGCAGAGCGCGGGTCGGCACCGGCGGCGGTGCGCCCCGACGGGACTCCGGTCCACGCGACGCTGATCCTCGCGATCATCTGCGTCAGCTACTTCATGGTGATCCTGGACAACTCGATCGTCTTCACCGGGCTGCCGCAGATCCGCTCCGACATGGGGTTCTCCGAGACCGGCCTGTCCTGGATCACCAACGCCTACGTCCTGGTCTTCGGCGGACTGCTGCTGCTGGGAGCCCGGGCCGGTGACCTGTTCGGACACCGCAGAGTCTTCCTGTTCTCCCTGGTCGTCTTCTCGCTGACCTCGCTGCTGGTGGGCGCGGCGCAGACCCAGTGGTGGCTGATCGGCGCCCGGGCGCTCCAGGGCGTCGGGGCCGCGGTGCTGGCCCCGTCCGCACTGTCCCTGCTGACGCGTACCTTCGCCGAGGGCCGGGCCCGTGACCGGGCGATGGCCGCCTACAGCGCCGTCGCCGGTCTGGGCGCCGCCCTCGGACTGGTCGTCGGTGGTCTGGTCGCGGACCTGGTGTCGTGGCGGGCCGGGTTCTTCCTCAACGTCCCGGTCGGCGTCGGGATGCTGGCACTGGCCCCGCGGTTCCTGCCCGAGACCGAACGCCGGCCGGGCCGCTTCGACATCGCCGGGGCGGTGCTGGCGACGCTGGGTTCGACCGCGCTGGTCCTCGGCATCGTGGACGCCGCCGACGTCGGCTGGACCGCGCCCCTGACCCTGGGGCCGCTGGTGGCCGGGGCGGTGATGCTCGGGCTGTTCGTGCGGGTGGAGCGGCGGGCCGCGCAGCCGATCGTGCCGCTGCGGCTGTTCGCCGCGCGGGAGCGCAGCGGCGCCTACGTCACCCGGATGCTCTACATGGGCGCGATGATGGGCTTCTTTTTCTTCACCGCGCAGTTCGTGCAGAGCGTCTACCACTGGACACCGCTCCAGGCCGGCCTCGCGTTCCTGCCGATGACGCTGGCCAACTTCGCCCTCGCCGTCCAGGTCCCGCGGCTCCTGGAGCGCGCCGCACGGCCGCTGGTGCTCCTGACCGGGATCGTCCTGACCACGGTGGGCATGGCCTGGCTCAGCCGCCTGGACCTGCACACCCCCTACCTGACGGGCGTGGCCCTGCCGATGGTGGTCATCGGCGCCGGCCAGGGCCTGACGCTGGCCCCGCTGACCTCCAGCGGTGTCGACGGCGTGGCCCCGGCGGACGCGGGGGCCGGCTCGGGCCTGGTCAACACCGTGCACCAGATCGGCAGCGCGCTGAGCCTGAGCGTCCTGACCGCCGTCGCCGCCTCCGTCTCCACCGGGCACGCGGCCACGGACATCGCGGCCCGCTCGGGAACGGCCCTTACCGGCTCCGCCGTCCTGCTCGCGCTGGCGGTCGTGACCGTCCTCACCCTGATCGTGCCCGCACGGGCCGCACACGACGAAAGGTCCCTGTGATGCAGACCCTCACCCTCAACAACGGCGTCGAGATGCCCGCCCTCGGCCTCGGCGTCTTCCAGACCCCGCCCGACGAGACCGTGGCCGCCGTCAAGGACGCCCTCGACCTCGGCTACCGGCACATCGACACCGCCGCCGCCTACGGCAACGAACGCGAGGTGGGCCGGGCCGTCCGCGAGTCCGGGGTACCCCGTGACGAGATCTTCGTCGAGACCAAGATCTGGATCAGCGACTACGGCTACGGCGAGACCCTGCACGGCTTCGACAAGAGCGCCGCGAAACTCGGTGTCGACCGGATCGACCTGCTGATCCTGCACCAGGCCCTGCCGTCCGACTTCGACCGGACCCTCGACGCCTACCGCGCCCTGGAGAAGCTCCTGGCCGACGGCCGGGTCCGGGCCATCGGCGTCAGCAACTTCATGGCCGACCACCTGACCGCACTGCTCGACGCCACGTCCGTCGTCCCCGCGGTCAACCAGCTGGAGATCCACCCCTACTTCCAGCAGCGCGCCGTACTCGACCTCGACGACCGGCACGGCATCCTCAACCAGGCCTGGTCCCCCATCGGCGGGATCACCTTCTACCCGGGCTACGGCGAGGACCGCAGGAGTGTCCTCCAGGACCCCGCCGTCACCCGCGTCGCCGAGGCGCACGGCAAGAGCCCCGCCCAGGTACTGCTGCGCTGGGGCATCCAGCAGGGCCGCTCGGTCATCCCCAAGTCCACCCGGCGCGCACGCATCGCCGAGAACATCGACGTCTTCGACTTCGAGCTCACCACCGAGGAGCTCACCGCCCTCGACGCGCTGGAGACCGGCCGGCGCGGCGGCCCCGAACCCGAGAACGTCACCCTCGCCCGCTACGGCCGCACCGTCCCCGAAGCCTGACCCGCCCCGCACCCCCTCAGCACCACTCCGTTCCGTCCGAAGGATTCCCCGTGTCCACCACCGTCAGGGCGTTCGGCGCCCACGATGTGCGTCAGCCGCTCGTCCCCCTCACCATCGAGCGCCGCGACGTCGGCCCGCACGACGTCAGGCTCGACATCCTGTACTGCGGCATCTGCCACTCCGACATGAACTACGTCGGCGGCGCGTTCGGCCCGCTGCCGGCCAGCCCGCTCGTGCCCGGCCACGAGATCGTCGGACGGGTCACCGAGACCGGCTCCGCGGTCACCCGGCACCGGGTCGGAGACCTCGTCGGCATCGGCTGCATGGTCAACTCCTGCCGCCGGTGCGAGAACTGCCGGGCCGGGCAGGAGCAGTACTGCCTGGGCGGCCGCACCCTCGTCTTCGGCAGCCCCGACCCCGCGGAGCCCGGCGCGCACACCCAGGGCGGCTACTCCGAGGCCGTCGTCGCCCCCGAGGACTTCGTGGTCCGCGTTCCCGACGGCCTCGACCCGGCCGCCGCGGCACCGCTGCTGTGCGCGGGCATCACCGTCTACGCGCCGCTCAGGCGCTACGGCGCCGCGCCGGGCAGCAGGGTAGCGATCGTCGGCCTCGGCGGCCTCGGCCACCTCGGCGTCAAGATGGCCAGGGCCATGGGCGCCGAGGTCACCGTCCTCTCGCGGTCCGACCGCAAGCGCGACGACGCCGAGGCCCTCGGCGCCGACCACTACGCCGTCACCGGCGACGGGTCCGCCTTCGCCGACCTGGCCAACACCTTCGACATCGTCCTCAGCACCGTCAGCGCACCGATCTCGCTCAAGGACCACCTGGGGATGCTCCGTCTGCACGGCACCCTGGTCAGCGTCGGCGTGACCACACAGCCGATGCCGCTCGACGTCTTCCCGCTGCTGCAGAACGGCCGCGCCTACGCGGGCTCGCTGTTCGGCGGCATCGCCGAGACCCAGGAGATGCTGGACTTCGCCGCCGCGCACGGCGTGAGCGCCGACATCGAACTGATCGCGGCTCAGGACATCAACACCGCCTACGAGCGGATCCTCGCCTCCGACGTCCGCCACCGGTTCGTCATCGACGGAGCGACCTTCGGCGGGCAGTCTCCAGACCCGTCAGGACTCCCTCGGGCCGCAGCGCGGGGTCGTCGCTGAACAGGATCTGCCCGTGGTCGTCGACCTGTTCGTGCTGACGCCTGCTCATCTCCCGCAGCCCTCCGGTCGGTTACCGCTCCGCGTCCGCGCAGCAGACGGCTGGATGTTGAACCATCCTATTGAAGGATCGTTGAACAATCCATACATTGGAGCGCATGGAGCACGTACGCACAGGGCGAATTCGCCTGGGCCGGCGGGTACTGGTGGGCGCCGTAAGCGCCGGCGCGGCCTTGACGCTGTGGGCGATCGTGCGTCTGATCGCGCTCACAGCCTTCGTCACGCACGCCCAGTGGATCGACTTGCTGTGCGCGCTGGCGATCCTCCTCGGCTGCGTGTTCCTGTGCACGTGCTGGCACTTGGACCTCCGGTGGATGCTGTGTGCGGTGTGCCTCTTCGGGGTGCTGATCCTGCAGATCCTGGAGCTTGATCAGCAGGCACTGCACCAGCACGGACGTACCGAACACGTCAGGGTGCGGCAGATCCAGTGGTCCGCCGGTGACGGAATGGATCCCGGCGTCCACCGCTACACGGTCTCCGTCCTCGACGGCCCGCCGCTGGCCCCGTTCGAGGAGAACGGGCTCATGGGCTGGAAGTGGGTGGTGGGCGGCACTTACCCGGTGACCGTCGATCCGCAGGGCCGCGCCCCGCTCCAACGGGGCGCCAAGCCGGGGCCTCCGCTGATCCAGCAGCTCCTGCAGATCCCGCTCGGCCTCGGCCTGGCCTTCGGCCTGTGGCGCCCCGGGGACCTGCTCGTGCGCCGACGGGGCGTCCCGTCAGCCGACCCCGCCCGGCCGGAGTCGGCGGTCACGTGATTCCCCCGGCTCAGGCCCCGGACGCCGGCAGTGTGACCGACTTGTACTCGACGTACTGGGAGAGCCCCACCGCGCCGTACTCGCGGCCGATGCCGCTGGCCTTGTGGCCGCCGAAGGGGCCGTCGAAGGAGATGGGGGCGCCGTTGACGGTGACCGTGCCGGTGCGCAGCCGGCGGGCGACTTCGAGGGCGTGGGTCTCGTCGGCGGACCATACGCCGCCGGAGAGGCCGTACTCGGAGTCGTTGGCGATCCGCACCGCGTCGTCCTCGTCCTCGTAGGGGATGACCACGAGGACGGGGCCGAAGATCTCCTCCTGGGCGATCCGCAGGGAGTTGTCGACGTCGGCGAACACGGTGGGGGTGACGTAGTTGCCGCGTTCCAGACCCGGCGGGACCTGCGGGCCGCCGGTGACGAGCCGGGCGCCCTCCCTGATGCCGAGCTCGATGTAGTCGCGCACACGCTGCTGCTGGTCCCGGCGGACCATCGGGCCGATGAAGGTGTCGGGGTCGGCCGGGTCGCCGACCTTGAGCGACTCCACGAGGTCCTTGAGGGCGGTGACCACCTCCTCGTACCGGCTGCGCGGCGCGAGCACGCGGGTCTGCGCGATGCAGGACTCGCCGTTGTTGAGGAGCGAGGCGAACTTCAGTCCCGGCACCGCCCGGTCGAGATCCGCGTCCGGCAGGATGATCGCGGCCGACTTGCCGCCCAGCTCCAGGCTGACCCGCTTCAGCTGCTCGCCCGCGATGGCGGCGATCCTGCGGCCGGCCCGGGTCGAGCCGGTGAAGGCGATCTTGTCGACGTCGCGGTGCGAGACGAGGTACTCGCTGGTCTCCCGGTCGGCGGGGAGGACGCTGATCACACCTTCCGGCAGCCCGGCCCGCTCCAGCAGTTCGGCGAGCAGCCCCATGCTCAGCGAGTTCTCCGGGGAGACCTTCAGGACGACGGAGTTGCCGGCCAGCAGCGCGGGGATGATCTTCGCCATGGCGGCCGAGAACGGGGAGTTCCAGGGGATGACCGCGGCCACGACACCGACCGGCTCGCGGCGCACCACCGTCCGGACCCCCGCGGCGGATTTCAGCGTCTCCTCCCAGCCGAACGCCTCCGCCGCCCCGAGGTAGGCCTCGGCCTGCCGGGTGAGCCCCGGCTGGCCGGCCCCGGTGAACCAGCGGGCCGAGCCGTTCTCGGCCGAGACGAGGTCGGCGATCCGCTCGGCGTCCGCCTCCCGCAGAGAATTCAGCCGCCTCAGTACGGCGATGCGCTCCGCCGGTGCCGTCCACGGCCAGGGGCCTTCGTCGAAG
The DNA here is from genome assembly GCF_040652195.1 of Streptomyces sp. NPDC048278. Classification (NCBI taxonomy): domain Bacteria; kingdom Bacillati; phylum Actinomycetota; class Actinomycetes; order Kitasatosporales; family Streptomycetaceae; genus Streptomyces; species Streptomyces sp. NPDC048278. The sequence goes on along the minus strand of NZ_JBEZLP010000009.1, from coordinate 92,452 downwards.
GCGGCGCGCGCGGCTGCCACGGCGCGGTCGACGTCGGCGGGCCGGGCCTGGGCGGCACGGCCGATGACCGCCTGGTCGTGCGGCGAGCGGATGTCGAGCAGGTCCGGGTCGCTGGGTGCGGTCCACGAGCCCGCGATGTAGAGCCGGTCGTAAGTGATCATGTGCCCTCTCCGGAGGGTTCGAAGGGATCAACGCTGACGATATCTGTCACTTCAATGTAACACTTAGGCGAAGGAGAGCGTCGCGTCCGTGGCAGAAGGTGAGACAGGCTCCACACCTCCGGATATGCTCTGGCGCGTGAGAGCCGACGCAGCACGCAACCTGGAAGCCGTTCTGACCACCGGGGCCCGAATGCTCGCCGTCGATCCGGGCGCGAGCATCGCCGCGATCGCCGCCGAGGCCGGGGTCGACCGGCGCACCGTCTACCGGCGGTTCGCGTCCCGCGAGGAGCTGCTGGCGGCCATCTACGAGGCGCGGTACGACGCGGTCGAGCGGGCCGTCGAGCACGCCAGGCTGCGGGAGGCCCCGGTCGCCGTGGCGCTGCACCGGTACGTCGAGGAGATCATCGGCGTCAATCGCACATGGCCCGTGGAGCTCACCCGGCTGCGGGCCGACGACGCGATCCGGGAGCGGCGCGACGCCCTGGTCCGGGAGGTGGACGACTTCCTGCGGCGGGCCACCGAGGACGGGCTGCTCCGCGACGACCTGCCGCCCGGCTGGGCCGGTTCACTGCTGCCCCAGCTCATGCACCTGGCATCGCAGCAGCTGCCCGAGCTCAACGCGGCCCAGGCCGCCGACACGGTCGTGGACACCTTCCTGCGGGGGCTCGGGGCGCGGTGATCGCCGCGGGGGTTGTGGCAGGCCCGCGCGTCTGGTTGGGTACCGCGCGACAGAGGGGGTGACCTGCGTGGATCAGACGGCACGGCAGGACGTCCGCGGGGCGCTGCCCGCGGGGCTCGGGCAGGCGATACGGCGGACCTCCGCCGACATCGCGGCCGTACTCGACGGGGTCGGCGACACGGGTGCCGCCGTACCGGGATCGGTGTGGACGGTCGGCGAGGCGGCGGCCCATCTCGCCCTCGCCAACGAGCTGATGGCCGACCTCGCCGCGGGGCGGGAACGGCCGTACGGGGACGGCACGCCGCAGAGCCTGGCGGCGGCCAACGCCGAGTCGCTGGCCGTGTTCGGGGAGCGCCGGGCGGCGCCGCTCGCGGCGATGATCAGCGAGCAGGCGGAGCGGTGCGCCGACGCGCTGGCCTCGGCGGCCGACGGTCCGGCGCCGGTGACCCCGCTCGGCCCGATGGACCGGTCCGTGCTCGCCTCCTACCTGCTCACCCACATGCTGGGCCACGGCTACGACCTCGCCCGCGCGGTGCGCCGCCCGCACATGATCGACGCCGAACGGGTCGCGTGGTGCCTGCCGTTCCTGCTCTCGGTGATGCCGGCCGTCGCGGACGGCACGGCCACCGCCGGCCTGACCGCCCGCTACACGATCCGGCTGCGCGGAGGCGGCGGCGCCTTCGGCGTCAGCCTGGCCGACGGTGCCGTACAGGTGGCACCGGAGCCGCGGGACCACCCCGACTGCACGATCCTCATCGATCCGGTCGCCTTCCTGCTCATCGCCCTCGGCCGCCGCAACCCGTGGCTCGCCATGGCCCGGGGCCAGGTGTTCGCCTACGGCCGCAAGCCCTGGCTCGGCCCCCGCTTCCCCGCCCTCTTCGTCGCCCCCTGACCGGCCCCCCGACTCGCCCCTGACCGGCCCCTCGGCCCGCCGGTCCGGCGTGCGCCCAGGCCTTCCACCCCCGTCCGGCCCAACCCCGCTCGGCCAGAAGAGGCGAGCGGGCGTGACCGGTGTGACCGTGGTGGAAGGTATGGGCGCGCGCACGGATCCGAGGAGGCTGCATGGCCGAGGGACTGGTCGACGGCAGAGCGCCCCGCACTGCCCTGGAGAACGGCTCCGGCCGTCCCGCGCCGACCTTCGAAGCGATGAGTGCAGTCGCCGACGCCGTGCTCTACGAGGGCTATCTCCTCTACCCCTATCGGCGGTCCTCTCCGAAGAATCGTGCCCGCTGGCAGTTCGGGGTCCTCTTCCCCCGCGACGTGGCGGAGGCCGACGGTCCGGTCAGGCCGGGGGTGTCGGGTTCGGCGGACTCCTGGTACCAGCAGACGGAGTGCCTGCTGCGGGTGCGCAGGCCGGACGCGGTCCTGCGGCTGCGGGTGCGGTATCTGCAGTTGCAGCACAAGCAGGTCGAGGACGCCGACGGGCGACCCGTGGAGTCGCTGCGCTGCGCGGACGGGACCGTGCAGCTGACCTTCGAGGAGGCGGTGGCCCGCGCGGCCGAGTTCACGGTCGCGCTGGACGGGGACGAGCACGGGTTTCCGGTGGGCTCTCCGGCCGGCACCGACACGGAGGAGCTGCCCCGGGGCGCCGGGCGGATCGTCCGCCGCCGGGCGGAGGTGCGGGCGAGTACCGTCCTCGTGGCCGAGCGGCTCGGGGGAGACCTCCTCCGGCTCCGGGTGCGCACCACGAACGAAGGGCACCTGGGGGATCCGCGCGCCCCGCGCGACCGGGCCCTGCGGCACGCGCTGATCGCCACCCACACCCTCCTCGGCGTCGAGGGCGCGGAGTTCGTCTCCCTGGTCGACCCGGGCCGGGACCTCCAGGACGCCGCCCGGAGCTGCCGCAACGACTTCACCTTCCCGGTGCTCGGCGGCGCGCCCCCCGCCGCCGCCCCCGAGGACGGCTCGGTCTCCGCCCTGCTGCTCTCCTCGCCGATCATCCTCCCCGACCATCCGCAGGTGGCGCCCGAGAGCCCCGGTGACCTGCACGACGCCGGTGAGATCGACGAGATCCTCACCCTGCGGACCATGCTGCTGACGGACGAGGAGAAGCGGGAGGCCCGGGCCACCGACCCGCGGGCCGCCGAGATCCTCGACCGGGTCGACACCATGCCGCCGGAGGTCTTCGAGCGCCTGCACGGCGCCATCCGCTCGCTGAGCCCGGTCGGCGAGGCCGCCGGCAGCAAAGCGACCGGCGACGCGCCCCGCGTCGGCACGGGCCCGGGCCCCGCCGGCCGGGACCCGCTCGCCGCGCGCCCCGCCTGGTGGCAGGAGGGCGGCGACGACGGGCTGTCCCCGGCCACCGACACGCTCCTGGTCGACGGCGTGCGGGTCGGCGCCGGCAGCCCGGTGCGGCTGCGCCCGCGCGGCAGGGGCGCCGACGCCCAGGACATGTTCCTCGCCGGCCGGACCGCGACCGTGGCCGCCGTCTTCCACGACGTGGACGGCAGCAGCCGTCTCGCCGTCACGGTGGACGACGACCCGGCGGCCGAACTGCACGGCTGGTACGGCCGTTTCCACTACTTCCGGCCCGACGAAGTCGAGCCGCTCGGGGGCACCGACGTCCCGGATCCAGCGGCGGCTGCCGAGCCGTCCCCGGGGCCCACACCACCGGAGGCCTAGCACATGAGCAGCAGCAAGAACGGCACCACGGCCGTCGGCGGCGAACCCGCCCGGGCCGACGGCGAGCACCAGGGCTTCGACGAGATCACCATCCTCTGGATCTCCGAGGGCATGAGCTGCGACGGCGACACCGTCTCCGTGACCGCCGCCGACCAGCCCTCCATCGAGGACCTGGTGCTCGGCCTGATCCCGGGGATGCCCAAGGTCAACCTGGTCAACAAGGTGCTCTCGCCGAGCCTGGGCGGCGAGGACTTCCTCGCTCCCTACCGGGCGGCGGCACGGGGCGAACTGGAGCCGTTCATCCTCGTCATCGAGGGCTCCGTGCCGAACCAGAACATCATCGAGGGCGACGGCTACTGGACGTCCTTCGGCAACGACCCGGAGACCGGCCAGCCGCAGACCCTGAACGACTGGATCGACGAACTGGCGCCCCGGGCCTGGGCGGTGGTCGCCGTCGGCACCTGCGCCACCTTCGGCGGCATCCACGCCATGGCCGGCAACCCGACCGGCGCCATGGGCCTCGCGGACTACCTCGGCTGGGACTTCACGTCGCAGGGCGGGCTGCCGGTGGTGAACATCCCGGGCTGCCCGGTGCAGCCGGAGAACTTCATGGAGACCCTGGTCTGGGTGCTCTACCACGCGGCCGGCACCGCTCCCCCGCCGCCGCTGGACCACATGCTGCGACCGCAGTGGCTGTTCGGCCGCACCGTCCACGAGGGCTGCGACCGCGCCGCCTACTACGAGCAGGCGACCTTCGCGGCCGACTACAACTCGCCCAAGTGCCTGGTCAAGACGGGCTGCTGGGGTCCGGTCGTGAACTGCAACGTGCCCAAGCGGGGCTGGATGGCCGGCATCGGCGGCTGTCCGAACGTCGGCGGCATCTGCATCGGCTGCACCATGCCGGGCTTCCCGGACGCGTTCATGCCGTTCATGGACGAGCCGCCCGGCGGCACCCTCTCCTCGCTCGCGATCAAGCCGTACGGGGCGGTCATCCGCAGGCTGCGCGGCTTCACCAACGAGCTGGTCAACCACGAGCCCAAGTGGCGCCACAACAAGCGCAAGCTCACCAGCGGTTACGCCCCGCGCTGGCGCCCCTGACGCGCCACGGCCGCTCCCCCCACCCCAGTCCCCCCACAGCAAAGGTCAGCGAACGCCGATGACAACCGAGGCCCGGCACAAGGGGCGCAAGCCCGCGCAGATCGTGGACATGTCCTGGGATCCGATCACCCGGATCATCGGAAACCTGGGCATCTACACGAAGATCGACTTCGCCAACAAGGAGGTGGTGGAGTGCCACAGCACCTCCTCCCTCTTCCGCGGCTACTCCGTCTTCATGAAGGGGAAGGACCCGCGCGACGCCGGGTTCATCACCTCGCGCATCTGCGGCATCTGCGGCGACAACCACACCACCTGCTCCGACTACGCCCAGCAGATGGCGTACGGCGTGAAACCGCCGCCGCTGGCCGAGCACATCGTCAACCTCGGCGAAGCGGCCGAGTACATGTTCGACCACACGATCTTCCAGGACAACCTGGTCTTCGTGGACTTCTGCGAGCAGATGGTCAAGGCCACCAACCCGAGCGTCCTGGCCCGCGCGCAGAAGACCACGGCGCCGCGCGGTGACATCCACGGCTACCGGACCATCGCGGACATCATGAAGGCCTTCAACCCCTTCGAGGGCGAGGTCTACAAGGAGGCCCTGAAGGTCTCCCGGACCACCCGGGAGATGTTCTGCCTGATGGAGGGCCGCCATGTGCACCCCTCCACGCTGTATCCGGGCGGTGTCGGCACCATGCCGTCGCCGACCGCGTTCACCGACTACCTCAGCCGGCTGATGCACGTCATCGACTTCGTGAAGAAGGCCGTCGCCATGAACGACGACGTCTTCGACTTCTTCTACGAAGCGCTGCCCGGCTACGAGGAAGTGGGCAAACGCCGCATCCTCCTTGGCTGTTGGGGCGCCTGGCAGGACCCGAAGGTGGTCGACTACAAGTACGAGAACATGAACCGCTGGGGCAAGGCGATGTACGTCACCCCCGGCATTGTGGTCGACGGCCAGCTGGTCACCAACAACCTGGTCGACATCAACCTCGGCCTGCGGATCATGCTGGGCTCCTCGTTCTACGAGGACTGGGTCAACGAGGACCCCTTCGTCACCCACGACCCGCTCGGCAACCCCGTCGACATGCGCCACCCGTGGAACCAGACCACCCTCCCGGTGCCGCAGAAGCGGGACTTCGAGGGCAACTACAGCTGGGTGATGAGCCCCCGCTGGTACGACCAGCGCACCGGCGACCACCTGGCCCTGGACACCGGCGGCGGCCCGCTGGCCCGGCTCTGGTCGACCGCGCTCAGCGGCATCGTCGACACGCCGTACATCAAGGCCACCGGACACAGCGTGCGGATCTCGCTGCCCAAGGGCGAGTCGCTGCCGGAGACCACCCTGGAGTGGAAGATCCCGAAGTGGTCCAACACCCTCGAACGGGACCGCGCCCGGCCGTACTTCGTCGCCTACGCGGCGGCGATGGCCCTGCAGTTCCTGGACGAGGCGATGGGTCTGGTGCGGTCCGGCGACACCAAGGTGTTCGAGGACTTCGAGGTGCCGGACGAGGCGATCGGCTGCGGCTTCCACGAGGCCGTGCGCGGGGTCCTCTCGCACCACCTGGTGATCAAGGACAAGAAGATCGCCAACTACCACCCGTACCCGCCGACCCCGTGGAACGCCAGCCCGCGTGACAAGTTCGGCACCCCGGGCCCGTACGAGGACGCCGTCATGGGCCAGCCGATCTTCGAGGAGAACGGCCCGGACGACTTCAAGGGCGTCGACATCATGCGCACGGTCCGCAGCTTCGACCCCTGTCTGCCGTGCGGCGTCCACATGTACACGGGCAAGGGCAAGACCCTGACGGTCACGCACTCGCCGACGTACGGGGCGAACCATGGCTGACGCGCGGCTCGACGGCCCGGCGGTCGAGTCCCGGCTGGCCCGGCTCGACGGCCTGCTGGAGAGCCTGGAGTCCGCGCCGGGACCGATCGGCGGCTCGGCCGTCGAGGCGGTACGGCTGCTGACCGAGGTCTACGGCGAGGCGCTCGCCCGCGTCCTCGACCATGCCGACCCCCCGCTGGCCGAGCGGCTCGCCGAAGACGAGCTGCTCGACCACCTCATGGTCCTGCACGACATCCACCCCGACCCGCCCGAGCGCCGGGCCGCCCGCGCGGTCGAGCGGCTGCGCCCCGCCGTCCGGGAGCGCGGCGGCGACGTCGAGTGGGCCGGGGTGGAGGGCGAGGTCGGCCGGGTGCGGCTCGCCAAGGGCGGCGGTTGCGGTTCGGGGTGCGGCGGAGGTACCACGGAGGTGACCGACGCCGTCCGGGAGGCGGTGCTCGCCGCAGCGCCCGAGCTGGCCGACGTGCAGCCGGTGCCCGAGGCCCCGGCGCCCGCCTTCGTCCCCCTGGACTCCCTGCGCCGGCCACAGGAGACCCGGTGACCACCCGGACACCGCCAGACGGAGCGCTGGCCCGCCTCATCCGTTCCTCGGCCGACCGGCAGCCGGCGGCCGGGGCGGAGGTGTGCGACCTGTGCGCCGAGCCGCTGTCCGAGGACCATGCGCACCTGTACGACACCGGGCAGGCCGAGGTCCGCTGTGCCTGCCGCGCCTGCTCGGTGCTGTTCGCCGGCACCCGGCAGGGCACCGGCGCGGGCGACGGCCACTTCCGGCTGATCCCCACCCGCCGGCTCCGCCTCCCGGAGGTCGACACCGCGGCCCTCGGGGTCCCGGTCGGCCTGGTCTTCTTCGTGCCGCGCGCCGACGGCACGGTCACCGCGGAGGGCCCGAGCCCGGCCGGGGCCATGCGCTGGGAGGTGGAGGCGGCGGCCTGGCAGCGGGCGGTCGCCGGCTGCCCGCCGCTGGCCGGCATGACCCCCGACGTCGAGGCGCTGCTGGTCAACACGGTGCACGGCCTCGACCACCACTGGATCGTCCCGGTCGACGACTGCTTCCGCATGCTCGCCGTCGTCCGCCGGGAGTGGCGCGGCCTGTCCGGCGGCGGCCGGATGTGGCCGGCCGTGGAGCGCTTCTTCGAGGAGCTCACCGAGCGGCCCTGAGCCGGACGGCCTCGAGGAACGGCAACACAGGAAGGCTCAGGAAGGAGAACCCCATGGGCAGCATCAGAGTCGGCCGCGCCCAGGCGAGGCCCGACACGCCGTCCCACGTGCCCGGCATGCACCAGGGCAACAGGGGCCCCTACACGAAGCAGACAGGACACCACCCGGACGGCACCGCCGACGCGCGCCGCTCGACCAACATCCACTGGAAGCGGCACGACGCCCTGCTGGACGTCATGCCGAACATCCCGCCCGCGTGACACCGAACAGGGAGTGCCCGCTGTGAAGATGCAACGCAAGAGAACCGGAACGGCGGCCCAGCGCGTGCTGACCGCCGAGGTCGCCGTGGTGGGCGCGCTGCTGCTGGCGCTGTTCGTCACCGAGATCCCCAGCATGATGCGCGAGATGAGGATCTGGCGGATCGCCGGCGGACTGCGCGCCGGTCACCGGTATCCGTGAGCCGGTCGTGCACGAACTGTCGATCGCGACGGCGATCGTGGAGCAGGCCGACGAGTGGGCCCGGGCGGACGGCGCGGACACCGTCGCCGCGGTGACCGTCCGGGTCGGCGAACTGTCCGGGGTCGTCCCCGACGCCCTGGACTTCGCCTTCGAGGTGGCGCGCGAGGGCACCGTCCTCGCCGCCGCCCGGCTCGTCGTCGAGCAGGTGACCGCACAGGCCTGGTGCGGGCCGTGCGCCGAGGAGTTCGCGGTGGGCATGCCGCCGTTCTTCTGGTGCCCGCGCTGCGACCGGCCCTCCACCGACCTGCGCAGCGGCCGGGAGCTGGAGATCACCGCGGTCGAGTGACCCCGCCGGTGCCCGGGACGGTCCGGGCACCGGCGGAGTCACGCCCTGGCGTCGAGCGGGAGCCGCCGTCAGCAGATGCGCGGCAGCTGCTCCCCGAGCGGGAGGTCGACGACCCGGGTGCCGCCGAGTCCGGTCGCCACCACGACCATGCCGGGGTGTTCGGTCACGCACTCCCCGATCCGGGTGGCGCCGGCCCCCTGCGGGTGGGCGCGCATCGCCTCCAGCACCGCGTCGGCGTCCGTGGGCGGGACGAAGGCGACGAGCCTGCCCTCGTTGGCGACGTAGAGCGGGTCCAGGCCGAGGAAACCGCAGGCGTTGGCCACCGCGTCCGGTACCGGCAGGGCGCGCTCGGCGAGCCGTACGCCCGTTCCCGAGGCGCGGGCGATCTCGTTCAGGGAGGCGGCCAGGCCGCCGCGGGTCGGGTCGCGCAGGACATGGACGTCGGGGGTGACGTCCAGCATGGTCGCGACCAGGTCGGCCAGCGGCGCGGTGTCGCTGGCGATCTCGACGCCGAACTCAAGGCCCTCGCGGACGCTGAGCACGGCCACGCCGTGCAGGCCGATCGGTCCGCTGACGATGACGGCGTCGCCGGGCCGGGCCCGCTGCGGCCGGATGTCGACGCGCTCGGGAACGAGCCCGACGCCTGCGGTGGTGACGTACACCCCGTCGCCGTGGCCGCTCTCCACCACCTTGGTGTCGCCGGTGGCGATGGTGACGCCGGCCGTCTCGGCCGCCGCGCCCATGGCCCGCGCGATGCGTTCGACGACGGCCAGCTCGACGCCCTCCTCCAGGACGAAGGCGGCCGAGAGGTAGGCGGGCCGGGCACCGCTCATCGCCAGGTCGTTGACGGTGCCGTTGACGGCGAGGTCGCCGAGGCAGCCGCCGGGGAAGAACAGCGGCCGTACGACGTAGGAGTCGGTGGAGAGGGCGAGGCGGGCGCCGCCGAGGTGGAGGACGGCGGAGTCGGTCATCCCGGCGAGCAGGGCGTTGCCGTAGGCGGGGACGAAGATCTGCTCGATCAGTTCGGCGGAGAGGGCGCCGCCTCCGCCGTGGCCCATGACCACGACCGGCTGGTCGCGGATCGGCGCCGGGCAGCTCCAGTTCGCGGGGTCGACGACGGTCTGCTCAGCCAACGGGGTTCATCTCCTCGCGCGGGAGCGCCGGTTCGGACATCCGGCGGTAGAGGTAGTAGGCGGCGCAGGCGCCCTCGCTGGAGACCATGGTGGCGCCGAGCGGGGTGCGCGGGGTGCAGGTGGTGCCGAAGGCCGCGCAGTCGGTGGGCTTGATGAGCCCTTGCAGGACCTCGCCGGCGCGGCACTCGGCGGGTTCCTCGGTGCGGATGCCGGTGACGTCGAAGCGGTGCTCGGCGTCGAAGTCCCGGTAGGCCTCGCTCAGTCGCCAGCCGCTGCCGGGGATGCGTCCGATGCCGCGCCAGTTCCGGTCGGTGACCTCGAAGACCTCCTCGATCATGCGGATCGCGGCCGGGTTGCCGTCGGCGCGCACGGCACGGGCGTAGGCGTTCTCCACCCGGTGCTCGCCGCGCTCCAGCTGGGCCACCGTGCGGCGGATGCCCTCCAGGATGTCGAGCGGTTCGAAGCCGGTGACGACGACGGGGACCCGGTGGCGTTCGGCGAGTGCGGGGTACTCCGCCATGCCCATCACGCTGCACACGTGCCCGGCGGCCAGGAAGCCCTGCACCCGGCAGGCGGGGGCGGTCATGATGGCCTCGATGGCCGGGGGGACCCGGACGTGGGAGACCAGGAGGGTGAAGTTGGTCAGGCCGAGGCGCTTGGCCTGGTGGACGGCCATGGCGTTGGCGGGGGCGGTGGTCTCGAAGCCGATGGCGAAGAACACCACCTGCTTGTCCGGGTGGCGGCGGGCGAGCTGGAGCGCGTCGAGCGGCGAGTAGACCACGCGGACGTCACCGCCCCCGCCCTTGACCCGGAACAGGTCCCGGTCGGTGCCGGGGACGCGGAGCATGTCGCCGAACGAGCAGAAGACCACGTCGGGCCGGGCGGCGATCTCCAGTGCCTTGTCGATGCACTCCAGCGGGGTCACACAGACCGGGCAGCCCGGCCCGTGGATCAACTCGACCTCTTCCGGGAGGAGTTGATCGATGCCGTGCCGGATGATGGAGTGTGTCTGGCCGCCGCACACCTCCATCAGCGCCCAGGGCCGGGTGACGGTGGCCCGGATCTCGTCGAGGAGCCGGCGGGCCAGCTTGGGGTCGTTGAACTCGTCGAGGTACTTCACCGGGCCTCGCCCCCCGCGGACTCCGGAGCGGCCTGCCGGGCCGCCTGCTGCCAGGCGTCGCCGAACTCCTCCTCCAGGAGCCCCAGTTCCTCGAAGAGCTTGAGGGAGGCCAGGGCCGACTCCTCGTCAAGTCGTTGCAGGGCGAAGCCCACATGGACGATGACGTACTCGCCGACCTCGACGTCCGACACGTACTCCAGGCACGCCTGCTTCTGCACCCCGCCGAAGTCGATCAGGCCGGTGAGCGGATCGGCGGTGTCGTCGATGCTCACGACTCTTCCGGGCACTGCCAAACACATGGGTCACTCCGTCTCGTCGCTGACTGCCTTGCGTCGGTCGTCGTCGGGTCGCGGGCCGTGGGCGGCGACCACCAGTTGCCCGAGGGCCAGTCCGCCGTCGTTCGGCGGGACTTCGCCGTGCCGCAGGACCGTGAATCCGGCGCCGTGCAGCAGCTGCGTGCTCGCGTCCTCGAGGAGGGCGTTGGCGAACACGCCTCCGGTGAGGGCGACGGTGGTCACTCCGGTGGCCCGGCGCGCTCCGCCGCACAGGTCGAGGACGGCCCGGGCGACCCCGCGGTGGAAGCGGGCCGCGATCACCGGTGCCGGGGTGCCACGCCGCAGGTCGGCGATGATCGCGCGCAGCGCGGGGGCCGGGTCGAAGCGGTCGCCGAAGGGGTACGCGGCCGTCTCCGCACCCCAGGCCGCACAGGCCTGCGCCTCCAGTTCCAGGGCGGCCTGGGCCTCGTACCCGGCGCGGTGGCACACGCCCGCGAGGGAGGAGACGGCGTCGAAGAGCCGCCCCATGCTGGAGGTGGCCACGCAGCCGACCTGGCTCGGCAACTGCCGTTCCAGCAGGCGGAGTTCCTCGCGGGAGCAGGCGGCGACGCTGGGCAGGTCGGGGTCCCGGGGCAGGCCTGCCGCCCACAGCCGGGCCACCGCCGTGCGGCACGGGTTGGCGACGCCCGCGTCCCCGCCGGGCAGCGGTGCCGGGGCGAGATGGGCGAGGCGCCGGAAGCCGGTGTAGTCGGCGAGGAGCACCTCGCCGCCCCAGACGGTGCCGTCGTCGCCGTAGCCGGTGCCGTCGAAGGCGACGCCGATGACGGGTGCGGTCCCGTCGAGCCCTGCCTCGGCCATGGCGGCGGCGATGTGGGCATGGTGGTGCTGGACGAACACCGGTCTGCCGAGCGCGAGCCGGGTGGCGCGGCGGCGGGCCCAGGCGGCCGAGTGGTAGCCCGGGTGGCGGTCGGCGGCGACGGTCTCGGGGTGGATCCCGGTCAGCCGGCGCATGTGCCGTTCCGCCCGGACGGCCGCCTCCAGGGTGGCCAGGTCGCCCATGTCGCCGATGTGCGGCCCGAACCAGGCCAGGTCGCCCTCGCCGACGCACAGCGCGTTCTTGAGGTCGCCGCCCACCGCGAGCGCGGGCCGTACCGGGACCGGCAGGCGCAGCGGGCACGGCGCGTAGCCGCGGGAGCGACGCAGGACCTGTTCGGTGCCGTCGGCGCGGACCCGCAGCAGGGAGTCGTCGCAGGGCGAGGCGATGGGCCGGTCGTGCGCGAGCCAGGCGTCGGCCAGGCCGAACAGCCGGGTCAGCGCCTCGTCGTCGTCCGTGACGATGGGCTCGCCCGAGCGGTTGCCGCTGGTCATGACCAGGACGCGGGGGCCGGGCGGGTCGCCGGGGAGGCCGAACAGGAGGGTGTGGACGGGTGTGTAGGGCAGCATGACGCCGAGGTGCGGGCTGCCGGGGCAGACGCCGGGGGCGAGCCGGCCGGCGGGGCGGGGGCGGAGCAGGACGATGGGGCGCCGGGGGCCGGTGAGCGCGGCCCGCCCGGCCGTCCCGACCTCGGCGATCCGCTCGGCCTCGGCGAGGTCGGCGCACATCACCGCGAACGGCTTGTCGCCGCGCGCCTTGCGGGTGCGCAGGGTGTCCACGGCGCGGGCCGCGGAGGCGTCGCAGGCCAGGTGGTAGCCGCCGATGCCCTTCACGGCGACGATCCGCCCGGCGGCGAGCAGTTCTCGCGCCCGTGACAGGGCGTCACCGTCGCGAGCGGCTCTCACCCCGCTGCCGGCGGCGGGCACCAGCCGCAGCCGGGGACCGCACTCCGGGCAGGCCACCGGCTGGGCGTGGAAGCGGCGGTCGGCCGGGGCGTCGTACTCCCGGGTGCAGGCGGGGCACAGGGGGAAGCCGGACATGGTGGTGACCGCGCGGTCGTAGGGCATGCCGGTGGCGATGGTGAAGCGGGGTCCGCAGTGGGTGCAGGTGATGAAGGGGTGGCGGTGTCGGCGGTCGGCCGGATCGGCCAGTTCGCGCAGGCAGTCGGCGCAGGTGGTGGTGTCGGGCGGGAGGAGGGTGCGGCCGGGGGCCGACTGCTCGGTGGCGCGGATGGTGAAGCCGGGGTCCGCGCCGGTGGCCGGTACCTCCTCGACGGCCACGGCGGTCACGGTGGCCAGCGGCGGCGGCTCGGCGGCGAGCCGCGCGCAGAACCGTTCGACGCCGGACGCCGTTCCCTCGACCTCGATGAGCACCCCGTTCTGCGTGTTGCCGACGAACCCGGTGAGCGCCAAGTCGGCGGCCAGCCGGTGGACGTAGGGGCGGAAGCCCACGCCCTGCACGGTCCCGCGCACCGTGACGCGCCGGCGGACGGCCGTCGTCGTGGTGGGCGCCGTCACGAGGCGGTCGGGGCGTGGACGTGGCCGTGCGGGTGCGGGGCGAGCGGCGGACGGTGCGCCGGGGCGCCGTCCCGTACGGCGAGCACCCGGTCGAGGACGGTGTCGACGCCCTCGCCGGTGCGGGCGCAGGAGCGCACGATCTCCACCCCGGGGTTGACCCTCCGCACGTGCTCGGCGAAGGCGGTCCCGTCGAAGCCGGCCGGTCCGGCGAGGTCGGTCTTGGTGAGCACGACCAGGTGCGCGGAGCCGAAGGCGGTGGGGTACTTTGCGGGCTTGTCCTCGCCCTCGGTGACCGCCATCAGCACGATCCGCAGGTGCTCGCCGAGGTCGTAGGAGGCCGGGCAGACCAGGTTGCCGACGTTCTCCACGAAGAGCAGCGCGGTGTCCGGCGGCAGCCAGCCCTCCAGGTGGCCGCGGACCTGCCGGGCCTCCAGGTGGCACAGCCCGTCGGTGAGCAGCTGCTTCACCGGCGCCCCGGAACGGGCCAGGCGTTTCGCGTCGTTCTCGGTGGCGAGGTCGGCGGTGAACGCGGCGACGGGGACGCCCCGCTCACCCGCCCGGGCCAGCACCCGGCCGAGCAGTTCGGTCTTGCCGCTGCCGGGGCTGGAGAGCAGGTTCACCACGCCGACGCCGCGCGCGGCCAGGTCGCCGCGCAGACTGGCGGCCAGGCCGTCGTTCCTGGCCAGGACGGCCCGGGTGACCTCCTCCGACTGACACATGAATGCTCCGCTCCTCGGTGGTGGCGCTCGGGAGGGACCTGCGGAGCGGGTGGGTCCGCTTCCTGGTCCGGCGAGCGCTTCGCTGGTTGTGCCGTTCGTCTGCCGCGGGCCGGCGGGGGCTGGTCCCTCCCCCTCGTTCCCGGCTTCGCCCGAACCCGGGGGGGACCGCCATCGCGGCGGAGCCGCATGCCGGATACCGCCCCGCGCCCCGGACGGGGCGCGGGTCCGCCGCCGACTCGGCCGGGGGCCCGCCCCCCACCTCCCCGCCCGCGGGGGCGGGGGGCGGGCGACCGGCCGCGGCGGGGGCCGCGGATTCCTCCGGGCGGTCCAACGCGGGCGTGGCCAGGGGATCCGCGAGCAGCGCCGGGACCAGGGTGTGCAGGGCGGCGACGGCCCGGCCGACCGCGTCGCGGACGGGTGCGCTCAGCCCGGGCGCGATGTCCTCGTCGCCGCGCGGCAGCTCCCCGGGCTCGCAGGCGAGCACGAGGACGCGGGGCAGGGCCTCCTCGCCGAGGTGGGCGGCGAGGGCGAGCACCTTCGCCGGGTCCATGCCGTGGGCCTCGGGCGGGGCCGCGGGGCGCCCGTCGGGGAGGTCGGGCTCGACGAGGGACAGGGTGCCGGGGCGTTCGCCGCGGACGGCCGCGTCCACGAGGACGACCGCCGCCCAGCCGTCGAGCAGGGTGTAGGCGAGGTCCATGCCCCGGATGCCGTAGTCCCGGACCTGCACCCCGGGCGGCAGCGGGCGCTGCTCCAGGGCGCGGACCACCTCCGGTCCGAAGGCGTCGTCGCCGAGGAAGATGTTGCCGACGCCCGCCACCAGCAGTCGGCTCATCGGGCACCGCCCGGGACCTTGCGCACGAAGTCGGAGCGCAGCGAGTGGTAGGCGGCCCCCGGGTCGAAGAACACGGCGTGCATCCGGGCGAGTTCGTCCCTCCGGTACGCGGCGAGCGGCCGTTCCTCCTCGTCGGCCCGGCGCGCCGCGGCCTTGGCGGCGATCCGGCGGCCGAGGTCCGGGGCGGTCGCGAGCTCGGCCGCAAGGCGCTCGACCTCGGCGGTGAACCCCTGCGCGGGGACCGGCAGCAGCCGGTCGACCAGCCCGGTGCGGGCGGCGGTCGCGGCGCTCACCGGCCGGGCCTGCTCCGTCAGCCGCCCGGCGGTGTCCGCGCCGACGCGGCGGGGCAGCGAGTACGTCCAGTACTCGGAGCCGTACAGGCCCATGAGCCGGTAGTGCGGGTTGAGGACGGCGCCGGACCTGCACCAGACCTCGTCGGCGGCGAGGGCGAGCATGGCCCCGCCGGCCGCCGCGTTCCCGCCGAGCGCGGCCACGACGAGCCGGTCGGTGGTCCGCAGCACGGCCTCGACCAGGTCGTCCATGGCGTCGAGGTTGGCCCGGGACTCCTCGGCGGGGTCCGGGGCGGCCTCGATGACGTTGAGGTGGATGCCGTTGGAGAAGAAGTCGCGCCGGCCGCCGAGCACCAGGACCCGGGTGGGCCGGGTGAGGGCGAACCGGTAGGCGGCGAGCAGGCGCCGGCAGTGGTCGGTGCTCATCGCGCCGCCGGGGAAGGAGAAGGCGACGAGGCCGACGTCGCCGTGCTGCCGGTAGCGGATGTCGGTCCAGGTGCGGCGGTCCGCGGGCAGTTCGAGCGGGGCGGGGTGCTCGGGGAGGTCCGGGGCGTCGAGGACGTCGGTGGCGGGGCGGCGGAAGGGGGACGGGTCGCCGGAGTTCCGGCGGGGGCGCAGCTCGGGGATCCAGACGGCGCCGTCGCGGGTGGCCCGGCAGACCGCGCCGGCCCGGGTGGCCAGCAGTTCGCCCGGCTCTCCGCGCAGCCGGTCCTCGGGGTGGCCGCCGTGCAGGAACAGCTCACGGCCGAGGAGTTCGTCCAGCACCCCCGGCTGCGAGTCGGCCCCGCGCAGCTTGCGCAGCACCGTGGCGGTGTCGTCGGCCGCCCAGTCGATCCGCCGCCGCTCCTGCCGGAAGGCGTCCCGCCAGACGATCCGGCCGCGGATCTCGGGATCGCTCTGCGGCCGGGGCTTGTACGAGCCGTCCGCGTACCGCCGTACGGCCCGGTGGACGGCGGTGAGGGCGGCGTCGGCGGCCTCGTTGCGGTAGAGGTCGCTCTTGCCGACCGGCGCGACCGGGAAGGTCTCGCTCGCCCAGACCGCGCCCGCGTCCATCGCCGCCTCGGCCTGGAGCACGGTCACCCCCCACTCGGCCGCCTGCCCGGCGACGGCCCAGTCGAGGGAGGCGGGGCCGCGGTCGCCGAGCGGTCCCGGATGGACGATCAGGCAGGTGTGCCGCTGCCAGACGTCCTCCGGGAGCGCCGTCTTCAGCATCGGCGCGACGACCAGCTCCGGGTGCCGTTCCCGTACGGCACGGCGGACTGCGTCGGGGCCCTGGCCGGCGAGGACGACGTCCACCCGGTGGCCGAGGTCGGACAGTTCGGCGTAGACCCGCTGGGACAGGCTGTTGAACGCGCTCGCGACGAGCAGAATGTCCATGGTGCGGCATATTCGCCGCTTCGGTGGCTCCCGGGAAGGACCCGTGCGGCGTTTCGCCCGCCGTCCTGCGCCGCTCGGCCCCGTTCAGGCGGCGGAACGGGAAACGGGGACCGTACGCGGGGCCCGCGGCGCGAAGATGGGTGCGCCCGTGTCGACCGATCCCTCCTTGGAGCGTGCCGCGTGACGTCGTCGGACCGTGTCTCCGAACGATTCGTGGAACTGCTGGACACCCGCCCGGAGATCCTGCGGGAGGCCGCGGCGGACTTCGGCCACCTGGTGTGCGCACCGCCGCTGGGTGTGCTGCGGCCCCGGTCGGCGGCCGGGGTCCGGGACGCGCTGGCGTATGCCGGGCCGCGCGGGATCCCGGTGGCGGCGCGGGCCGGCGGTCACTCGATGTACGGCCAGGGGCAGGCGCGCGGCGGGATCGTCCTCGACCTGGGCGGGCTGAGCGCGGTCGGGCCGGTGGCCGGGGACCGGGTGGAGGTGCAGGCCGGTGCGCTGTGGCGGGACGTGCTCGCGGCGACCCTGCCGTACGGGCTCGCGCCGCCCGTCCTCACCGACTACCTCGGGGCCGGCGTCGGCGGGGTGCTGAGCGTCGGCGGGCTGGGCGGCGCGAGCCACCGGCACGGCCTGGTCGCGGACTCGGTGCTGGAGCTGGAGGTGGTGACCGGCGCCGGCGAGCACCTGGTCTGCTCCCCGGACCGCCACGACGGCCTCTTCCACGCGGTCCTGGCCGGCCTGGGCCAGGTGGCCGTCGTCGTCCGGGCCACCCTGCGCCTGGTGCCGGCGCCCGCCCTGGTCCGCCGCCACTGCCTGTACTACCCGGACCTCGACGCCTACCTGGCCGACCAGCGCCTGCTGGCAACCGACGGGCGCTTCGCCTACCTCGAAGGCCAGGCCCGTCCCACCGAGGACACCGACGGCGACTGGACGTACATGGTGGAGGCGGTGGCCGCGCACGAAGGCACGGCCGCGCCCGACGACCGGACCCTCCTCGATGGCCTCTCCTTCGCCGCGTCCGAGACCGAGGACCTCGGTTACGCCGAGTTCGCGAACCGGGTCGCCACCGACGAGGAGGTGCTGCGCGCGACCGGCGAGTGGTTCCACCCGCACCCCTGGCTGAACCTGCTGCTCCCCGAGGACACCGCCGCGTCCGTCGTGACCGACGTCCTCGCCGACCCCGCCTTCCGCGACCTGCGCGAGAACGGCCTGGTCCTGCTCTACCCCCTGCTCACCCGCGCCCTGCGGGCCCCGCTGTTCCGCCGCCCGCCCGGCGAGGTCGTCCATCTCCTCGCCCTGCTGCGCACCGCCGCCCCGGGCACCGCCGACCCGATGGTGGCCGCCAACCGCAGGGCGTACGAGAACGCGCGGGCCAAGGGCGCGGTCGCCTATCCGGCCAACGCGCTGCCGATGTCCCCCGGTGACTGGCGGGAGCACTACGGCAGCCGCTGGAGCGACCTGGCCGGGGCGAAGGGCCGCCACGACCCGCACGGTGTCCTGGGCCGGGGGCACGGCATGGGGTGGTGAACAGTGTCGCGGGAAATTCGGTGCGCCGGGGTGTCGATCGCGCGGGGTGCCGTTCGTCGGTGGGGTGCAGGAAGTTCTTGAGGACCGGGAGGAACCATGAAGTACATGCTGCTGGTCTGCGGCGACGACACCGCTGACGCGTCCGGGATGGCACCGGTCGAACCCTGGGTGGAGGAGCACGGCGTCCGCCGCGGCGACCGGTTGTACGGCCACCGGCTGCAGCTGCCGGACCGGGCCGTCACCGTGCGGGTGCGGGACGGCGAGGTGCTGCGGACCGACGGGCCGTTCGCGGAGACGAAGGAGTACGTGGCCGGGTTCGACGTCGTCGACTGCGACAGCCTGGAGGCGGCCGTGCGGATCGCCGCCGCGCATCCCGTCGCCACCATCGGGGCCATGGAGGTGCGCCCGTTCTGGGACGAGGGGCTGACGGAGGACGCGGAGACGGCCGTCCGCCGTCTCGACGCCGAACTGACCGGGGCCGCCCGCGACCGGGACGTCGACCGGCTGACGGCCTGCTACGCGCCCGACGTGGAGGCCTTCGGGCTGACCGGTGCGGAGGTGCGGTCGGGGATCGGCGCGCTGCGCAAGGCGGCCGAGGCGTGGTTCGCGACGCTGACCGGGCCCGTCCACCGCGAGGTGCTCGAACTCCGCGTGCGTCCCGGGGAGGGCAGCACCTTCAGCCATGCCCTGGTCCGGTTCCACGGCACCCGGGTGACCGGGGAGCCCCTGGACCGGGTGGTGCGGGTGACCACCGGCTACCGGGACACCGGTTTCAGCTGGCTGATCGCGCACGAACACGTCTCGGTGCCCCTGGAGGCGGAGCGGTCATGAAGTACGTCCTGTTCATCTGCACCCCCGTCGGCGGCACGGAGCTGAGCCCGGCCGAGATCGCCGAGGACCCGCGGTTCACCTCGTACATCCAGGAGGTGCGCGGCCGTGACGTCGTCAGGGGCGGTGCCCGGCTGCGGCCCGGGACCGACGCGACCACCGTACGGGTCCAGGGCGACGAAGTCCTGCTCAGCGACGGGCCGTTCGCCGAGACCAAGGAGTACATCGCGGGCTTCGACGTCATCGAGGTCGCCGACCTCGACGAGGCGATCGCGCTGGCCTCCCGGCACCCCGCGGCGCTCGCCGGCGGCTCGGTAGAGGTCCGGCCGGTCTGGGAGTGAACGCCACGGACGAGGTCGAGGCGGCCGTCGCCGCCGCGTTCCGCGAGGAGTGGGCCCAGGTCGTCGCCACCCTGATCCGGGTGACCGGCGACTGGGACCTCGCCGAGGAGTGCGCGCAGGACGCCTTCGCCCAGGCACTGGAACGGTGGCGGCGCGACGGAGTGCCGGGCCGCCCCGGCGCCTGGCTGACCACGACCGCCCGCAACCGCGCCCTGGACGTCCTGCGCAGGGAGGCGGTGGGGGCCAGGAAGCTGCGGGAGGCGGCGGTGCCGGCACGGGACGGGGAACTGTACGACCCGTTCGACCCGGACGACCCCTACGGTCCGTACGGCCCGTTCGGCGAGGGGCACGGCAGCGGGGTGGCGGACGACCGGCTGCGGCTGCTGTTCACCTGCTGCCATCCGGCGCTGCCGATCGAGGCCCGGGTCGCGCTGACCCTGCGCACCCTCGCCGGGCTGACCACGCCCGAGATCGCGCGCGCCTTCCTCGTCCCCGAGGCGACGATGGCGCAGCGGCTGGTGCGGGCCAAGCGGAAGATCCGCAACGCCGGCATCCCGTACCGGGTGCCGCCCGCGCACCTGCTGCCGGAGCGCACGACAGGTGTGCTCGGCGTGCTGTACCTGCTGTTCAACGAGGGGTACGCGGCCACGGCCGGCGCCGACCTGATGCGGACCGGCCTGTGCGCCGAGGCGATCCGGCTGGCCCGGCTGCTCGCCCGCCTGATGCCCGACGAACCGGAGGTCGTCGGGCTGCTCGCGCTTCTGCTGCTGCACGACGCCCGCCGGTACACCCGGGTGGACGCGGCCGGCGACCTGGTCACCCTGGAGGACCAGGACCGCACGGCCTGGGACCGCGCCGAGATCGACGAGGGCACCGCGCTCCTGGACGGCGCGCTGCGCCGGGGCCGCCCCGGCCCGTACCAGATCCAGGCCGCCGTCGCCGCCTGCCACACCACCGCGCCGACCGCCGCCGACACCGACTGGGCCGACATCGCCGGCCTCTACGGCGAACTCCAGCGGTACGTCCCCTCGCCCGTGGTCCGGCTGAACCGCGCGGTCGCCGTGGGCATGGCCGAGGGCGCGGCGGCGGGGCTCGCCCTGGTGGCCGAGCTGGAGGCGGAGGACGACCTGACCGGTTATCACCTGCTGCCCGCGACCCGGGCCGACCTGCTGCGCCGCATGGGGCGTACCCGGGAGGCGGCCGAATCGTACGCGCGGGCGCTGGAGCTGGCGGAGAACGCGGCGGAGCGCAGGTTCCTCGCGAAGCGCCTGGCTCAGTGCCGGTCGGCATAGCCGTTCGGGGGTTCGCCCGAGGTTCCGGACGGGGGCTGGCACCACACCGAATGCGGCAGCAGGCTGGAGTGATCGCGGGACCGGCCGTGCCTAGCGTGATGACGCATGGCAACGTTCTCCCTGAAGTCCACCCTGGCGTTATCGGTGGCGGCGCTCGTGCTCGCCTCCGCACCGGCGGCCCTCGCACGCTCGTCGCCTCCGGGGCCGGCCGAGCGGTGCGGTCCGCCGGACGGCGTCCGACGCGCGCTGACCCGGCTGACCGCCGACGACCACCTCGCGGGGGCCTCGGTCCTCGCCGACGGCCCGTGCGGACGCTGGACCGCGACCGCCGGTACCGCCGACCTGCGCACCGGCCGTCCGATGAACACCACCGACCGGCTGCGCGTCGGCAGCGTCACCAAGACGTTCACCGCGACGGTCGTCCTGCAACTCGCCGCCGAGCACCGGCTCTCCCTCGACGCCACCGTCGACCGCTACCTGCCGGGCCTGATCGACACCCACGGCTACGACGGCCGGCGCATCACCGTGCGGCAACTCCTGCGCCACACCAGCGGGTTGCCCGACTATCTCGACGCACCCGAGTGGGAGCACCCCGAGCGGCTGCGCTACCGCCACTTCGAGGCGGGCGAGTTGGTCGCGCGAGCACTCGAACTCCCCCGCCCACAGCGGTCCTGGCACTACGCCACCACCAACTACCTGGTCCTGGGCCTGATCGTGCAGAAGGTCACCGGGCACAGCGCCGAGGACGAGATCGGCAGCCGGGTGATCCGGCCCCTCGGGTTGCGCGACACCTACTGGCCGGGGGACGCGACCCGTATCCAAGGGCCGCACTCCCACAGCTACTTCACCTCCGGTGACGGGCGGCGCGTCGACGGCACCGACTGGAACATGTCCCTCGGCGGGGTCGGCGGTGCCCTCGTCTCCACGCAGGGCGATCTCACCCGGTTCGCCACCGCGCTGCTCGGCGGGCGGCTGCTGCCCGCGGCCCGACTCGCCGAGATGGAGCGGACGGTGGCCGCCGATCCGGACCGGCTGTGGCCCGGCGCCCGGTACGGCCTGGGGCTGATCTCGTCGCCGCTGTCGTGCGGCGGGGTGTGGTGGGGACACGCCGGGACCGTGCCCGGCGGGCACCGTGCGCTGGTCGCCGTCGGCCCCGGTGGCCGGAGCGTGGCCGTCGCCCTGAACCAGGTCCCGGACAGCCTTCAGGCCGAACGGGACTTCCGGCACCTCGTCGACACCTCCCTCTGCGACAGCGAAAGGACCTCCGTATGACCGGCTTCGCGGCGACCGCCGCCCTGGCCCTGGCGAGCGCGCTCGCCCTCGGCACCGCACCGGCGGCCACCGCCTCCGTCGCCCCTGACCCGCTGGCCCGCTACCACCACCAGCACCTCACCTGGAAGAGCTGCGTGCTCGGCCCCGACGACGACACCGGCAAGGACCTGGAGAAGGCGGGCGCCCGCTGCGCCGACGTCACCGTGCCGTTGGACTACGCCGACCCGGGCGGCCGTACGATCACGGTCGCCGTCTCCCGGATCAGGGCCACCGACACCGCCCACCGCGTCGGAGCGCTGCTGCTCAACAGCGGTGGCCCGGGCGGCCAGACGCTCGGTGACCCGCCGTGGGTGCGGGAGGCGATGAAGGACACCGGCAAGCGGTTCGACGTGGTCGGCGTGGATCCCCGTTTCGTCGGCCGCAGCACGGCCATGGACTGCCACTGGCCCACCGGGTCGGGGATCCGCGGCCCGGGGCACGACCGGGCCGGCTTCGACCGCTCCACCGCCCTCGCCGAGGAACTCGCCGGGGACTGCCGGAAGCACGAGGGCGACGTGCTGCCGTACGCCACCACCCGGAACACCGCACGGGACATGGACGTGATCCGCGCGGCGCTCGGTGAGCGGCGGATCTCCTACCTCGGGTACTCGTACGGCACGTACCTGGGCGAGGTGTACGCCACCATGTTCCCGGGCCGCACGGACCGGGTCGTGCTGGACGGGGTGGCCGACCCCGCCCGGTACAGCCCGCGCCTGCTGCGCGGTTCGGAGTCCGCGAACCGGCACGCGCTGCGGGACTGGGCCGCCTGGGCCGCCGCCCGCGACACGACGTACGGCCTGGGCCGCGGCCGGGACGCGGTGCTGGCCGTCGTGGACCGGATCCAGGCCGCCGCCGGGCGCGCGCCGCTGCGGGTGGGCGGCTACCGGGTGGACGACGGCGTCGCGCCGATGGTCGTCTTCAGCGGTCTCTCGCAGGACGACGACGCGGCCTACGGCGCCCTCGCGGCGGCCGTCCGCGACCTGCGGGACGCGGCCGACGGCAAGGCGGTCAACCCAAGTCCGTGGCTGGCCGACACGCTCGGCTTCACGCTGACCGGTTCCGAATCGGCGTACGGCAGCGTGCAGATGGCGATCCTCTGCGGGGACGTCGCCGCTCCCCGCGACCCGGAGACGTACTGGAAGGACGTGCAACGGGCCCGGGCGCAGGACCCGTTGTTCGGTCCCGTGACCAACAACATCGGGCCGTGCGCCTTCTGGGACCCGCCGCGCGAGCGCCCGACCACGATCCGGGACGACCTGCCGGCCCTCCTCGTCAACGCGACCGGAGACCCGCGCACCGTCTACGCGGGCGCCCAGGCGGTGCACCGCGGCTGGCCCAGCTCCCGCCTGGTGACGCTGCGCGGTGCGGACCAGCACGCGGTGTTCGGGGTCTACGGCAGCGCCTGCGCCGACGCGGCGGTCAACGCCTACCTCGCCGGCGGGCGGCTGCCGGCGACCGACGTCAGCTGCGCCGCGCGTCCTGTGCCAGCGCCCTGAACTCCGCCCACCGCACCTCCGGCCGGGGCAGGCCGCGCCGGCTCAGATAGCGGTCGGTGGCCCGCCTCGTGCTGCGCAGCACGCTCACGGCGTCACTCACCCGGCCGGAGCCCATCGGCTCCACGACCTTGCCCGGGACGAACACCCGTCCGGTGCCGTCCGCCCGCAGTTCGCCGCGCACGAGCGCGTTGTGCATGTGGTTGAGGCGCTCGTCGTGCCGGTGCACCAGTAGGGCGGCGGGGCCGGGTGCGGCCGGGCAGTCGGCCGGTACGTCCACGGCGAACCCCTCGCCCGTGGGCACCGGCCGGGTGCGGGCCAGGACCGGCGCGCCGGAGGTGTCGCGTGCGGCGAGCACCGCGGTCGGGAAGCGGGCGAGCTGCGCGGCGCCGACCAGGTCGCCGGCCGGGGCCGCGGGCACGCCGGACGACGGCAACGGCGGGCGTACGACGACCTGTCGGGGCGTGACGGTGATCAGCAGGCGCAGGTAGTACCAGTCCATCACCAGGCGCATCGGCGCGGAGACGTACGACCTGCTGTGCGGCTGCCGTGCGAACAGCATCCGCCAGTAGTCCTCGGCGCCCTCCGGCCCGGTCATGATCTCGTCGGGGCAGTCGGCGTGGCCGCCGACGAAGATCTGCGGCGGATTCTCCAGGCCGCTGCCGGTGGGGTCGGAGAAGAGCAGGGCGACGCGGCCGTCCCGGCGGATGTTCAGCGCCTTCTGCGCGAACGCCACGGAGGTGCTGAGCAGCAGCGTCCCGTCCGGGCGGCGGCGCACGGCCGTCGGCCAGGCGAGCGGGGTGCCGTCCCGGCCCAGGGTGGCGAACTCGCAGGTCCGGTAGGCGTCGAGGGCGTCGAGCGGGGCGGAGTCGAGGAGGGCCACGGGCTACTCTCCGTCCAGCGGGCCGCGCACGGCCCGGCGGTAGGCGGCGTACTGGCGGCGGCCGACGGCCCGCCACAGCAGCCGGCCGATCAGCGGGGCCTTGCCCAGGAAGAAGGCGCTCTCCTCGGGGGTGGCCTCCTCCAGGATCGCGCCGAGGGCCAGCATGCGCTTGTTCTTCGGCAGCCCTTCCAGGCCGCGCTGTCCGACCAGTTCCCATTCCGGGACGGTGAGATGCTCGGCGACCAGCGGGAGCAGCGACCGCTCCTCCTCGTCGAGGTGGTCGAGGAGCGCGATCCGGTGCGCGTCCAGGGCCAGCGCCAGTTCCTCGCCGGGTATCCGGTCACCCGACCGCTCCCACAGGGACAACCACTCGCCGACCGCCGCCAGGGTGCGGTCGATCGCCTCGTGCTGCTCCGTCATCCGCTCCACCAGCGCCGCGTCGTGCGCGGCGCGGTCCCGCAGCAGCGGCCAGATCAGTTCGTCCTCGGCGTGGTGATGGTGGTGCAGGCCGAGGATGTAGTCGCGCAGGGCGGCGGCGATGTGCGCCGCGCGGGCCCGGTCGCCGTCGGGCACGGCACGCACCAGCCGGGGCAGCAGTGCCGACTCGCGGCGGAAGACCCGGTGGACCACGACCATTTCGTGGGTGTGCGGACGCTCCGCGGTGGCGGAGGCGCCGTGGCTGCTGTTGAGGGACACGCTTGCTTGCTCCAACGATCCGGTGTGTGCGGTGAGCTGCCCACGGTCGGGCACACCGCTTGGCGCCCGCTTGGCATCCGCTTGGCGGCCGGCTCGGCGTCCCCTCGGCGGCCGGCCGGCGGGCCCGTCCAGTGCGCGTTCAACGTCTGTTGACAGGATCGTTGCAGCGCTCGGGTAGATTCCGGCGACGTGCTGCGTTTGCGAGTCCTGGGTCCGCTGGGTGCCGATGTCGCCGGGACACCGGTCGAGTTGGGCGCTCCGCGGCAGCGCGCCGTCCTGGCCCTGCTGATCGCGGCCCGGGGCGGTGTCGTACCGGTGGACCGGATGGCGGACGCGCTGTGGCGGGGCGAGCCGCCGGCCAAGGCCGGGGCGTCGCTGCACGCCTATCTGTCCAACCTGCGCCGGTCGCTGGAACCGGGGCGCCCGCCGCGGGCCCCGGCCACCGTGCTGGTCACCGTGGCGCCGGGGTACGCCCTGCGGCTGGCCGCGGACGCGGTGGACGCCTGGCGGTTCGAGACCTGGGTCGGGCGGGCCAGGACCGCCCCGGCCGAGGAGGCCCGGCGGCTGCTCGCCGAGGCGCTGGGCTGGTGGCGGGGGCCGGCCTTCGCCGAGCACGCGGACGAGGAGTGGGCCGCCGCCGAGGTGGCCCGCCTGGCCGGGCTGCACACGGAGGCCCGGGAACTGGCCGTCGGCGCGGATCTGCGCACCGGCCGGGCGGCGCAGGCCGCGGCCGACGCCGAGTCACTGGTCCGGGACAGCCCCTTGCGCGAGGAGGGCTGGCGGCTGCTCGCGCTCGCCCACTGGGCCTGCGACCGGCAGGCGGACGCCCTCGCCACGGTGCGCCGCGCCGGCGTCGTGCTGCGCACCGAACTCGGCTGCGATCCCGGGCCCGCCCTGCGGGAGGTGGAGCACGCCGTGCTCAACGGGCGGCTCGACGTGCTGCGTGCGGCCGGGCCCGAGCCCGTCGCCGCACTCCCCGCCCGCACCGGACCCGGTCTGTTCGTCGGCCGGGGCCCGGAGCTGCGCGGCCTGGACGCGGCGGCCCGGGCCGCACGCGAGGGCGGCGGACTCGTGCTGGTCACGGGCGCGGCGGGGGCCGGCAAGTCGGCGTTCCTCGACCGGGCCGCGGCCCGGCTGCGCGAGGCCGGCTGGCGGGTGGTGGTCGGGCGCTGCCCCGAGTACGAGGGCGCACCGCCCGCGTGGGCGTGGGTGGAGGCGCTCGGCGCGCTCGCCCGCGAGGTGCCCCCGGCCCGGCCGGAGGAGCTGACGGTGCTGCTGCGGGAGCCGGAGGGCACGACCGCCCCCGCCCCGGAGGGGGAGGCCAGTGCCGGCCGCTTCCGCATGCACCGCGCCTTCGCCGCCTGGCTGCGCGCCGCGGCCTCCCGGGCACCCCTGGCGGTCCTCCTGGAGGACCTGCACCGGGCGGACGCCGAGACCCTCGCCCTGGTCGAGGCGGCGGCCGGGGTCACCGGGGTGCCCCTGCTCACCGTCGCCGGTTACCGGCCCACCGAGGTCGGCGAGCACCTCCTGAAGACCCTCGCCCAGCTCGCCCCGGCCGCGCCGCACCGGATCGCGCTGGACGGCCTGCCGCGCGAGGACACCGCCACCCTCGTGAACGCCGTCTGCGGGACCCCGGTGGCTCCGGAGACCGTGGCGGCGCTCGCCGAGCGCACCGGCGGCAATCCGTTCTACGTCCTGGAGAGCGCCCGGCTGCTGGCCGACGAGGGCGCCCTGGTCGCAGTCTCCGAGGTCCCCCAGGGGGTGCGTGACGTGCTGCGCAGGCGCCTCGCCCTGCTGCCCGCCGCCGCCCGGTCCGTCGTCCAGCTCACCGCCGTGCTGGGCCTTGAGGCCGAGGTGGCCCTGCTCGTCGACGCCGCCGACGCGGACGAGGAGCAGGTGCT
Organism: Streptomyces sp. NPDC048278; assembly: GCF_040652195.1. Taxonomy (NCBI): domain Bacteria; kingdom Bacillati; phylum Actinomycetota; class Actinomycetes; order Kitasatosporales; family Streptomycetaceae; genus Streptomyces; species Streptomyces sp. NPDC048278. The sequence goes on along the minus strand of NZ_JBEZLP010000009.1, from coordinate 65,674 downwards.
GGAGGGGCTCGACGCGGCGCTCGACGCCGACCTGCTCGCCGAACCCGGGCCCGGCCGCGTCCGGTTCGTGCACGCCCTGGTCCGCGACACCGTCTACGCCGACCTGTCCGGCGCCCGGCGCTCCCGGCTGCACGCCCGCGTCGCGCGCCTCCTGCGCCACCACCGGCCCGGTGAACTCGCCGCCCTGGCGCACCACTTCGCCCGGTCCGGCAGCGCGGCCGACGCCCCGCTCGCCGTCGACTACGCGCTGCGGGCCGCCGAGGCGGCGGAGCGGCGCTACGCCCACGACGTCGCCGTCACCCTGATCCAGCAGGCGATCGACACCCACACCGCGGCCACGGGCGACGACACCCCGCCCGACCGGCTGATCGAGCTGTCGGTACGGCTGCTGGGCGCCCAGGTGCGCACCGGCGCCACCGACACGGCCCGGCGCACCCGGCAGCGCGCGGTGGAACTCGCCGAACAGGCCGACCGGGGCGACCTGGTCGCGGCCGTGTACGGGGCGTGGACCGAGCCCGCGCCCTGGCGCAGCCGGCTCGAAGGGCCGTTCGACCGAACCGCGCTGGCCCGGCTCGAACGGCTCGCCGCCGACTACGGGCTGGACGGTCCGACGCGGGCCCGGGTCCTCCAGGTGCTCGTCGACGCGGTGGCCGCCGAGGACCCGCACCGGGCCCTGCAGGCGGCCCGCGCCCAGCTGGCGCTCGCCCGTGCCGACGGCGAACCGCGCCTGATGGCCGCCGCGTTGATGACCTCGGCACGGCTGCTGCCGCACGAGACCGGGGCCGGCACCCGGCCGCCGTTCACCGCCGAACTGCGCGACCTCGCCCGGACCCACGACCTGCCCGCCTATCGCTGGGTCTGCGAGAACCTGGACGCGATGACCGCCGCCGCCCGCAACGACCCGGGCGCCGTGCACCGGCACACCGCGGAGGGGCTGGTGCTCGCCCGCCGCTACCGGCTGGTGTGGGCGCAGGGACTCAGTGCGGCGACCACCGCCATGCTGGCCTGCGTGGCCGGGCGCTTCGCGGCGGCGGAGGCCGCCTACGCGGAGGCGGACACGCTGCTGCAGCGGGTGGGCGCCCACCACGCCGCCGGCCTGCGCACGCTCGGCCTGATCGCCATGCGGCTCGTCCAGGACCGGGCCGCCGACGTGGAGCCGCTGGTCCGGGCCGTGTACGAGTCGGCGCCCGGGCAGGTCGCGGTGGCCCGGGCGCTGGTCCTGGCCCGCCTCGGCAGACTCGACGAGTCGCTCGCGGTACCGATCGGCGCGGAACCGACACGGGACCATCTCTACGGCCTGGAGCTCGACTTCCGCGCCGAGCTCGCCGTGCTCCACCGGGACCACGGCACGGCGACCGCCCTCCTCGGGCATCTGCGGCCGTTGCGGGACCAGCTGGCCGGGGCGGCGGGCGCGGCGTACGCGAGCCGTCCGCTGGCGCACGGCCTGGCCGATCTGCACCGGCTGCTCGGCGAGGACCGAGCGGCGGCCGAGGGCTACGCGCTGGCCCAGCGCACCGCGCACGCCTGGGGTTCGGCCCACCTCGCGGCCGACGCCCGCCGGGCCGCGGCGGACCTGGCCGAGGCCCGGGCCCGCCGCCGCACCTTCGCGACCTGACGGCCCGGCACCGGGCCGCCTCCGCCGTCAGCCGCCGAGTGCGGTGTCCACCACCGCCTTGGCCTCCTCCTGCACCCGGGCCAGGTGCCCTGGGCCGAGGAAGGACTCGGCGTAGATCTTGTAGACGTCCTCGGTGCCGGACGGGCGGGCCGCGAACCAGGCGTTCTCCGTGGTCACCTTGATGCCGCCGATCGCGGCGCCGTTGCCCGGCGCCTCGGTGAGGACGGCGGTGACCGGCTCGCCCGCCAGGGCCTCGGCGGTGACCTGGGCCGGGGAGAGCTTGGCGAGGAGGGCCTTCTCCTCGCGGGTGGCGGGCGCGTCGATACGGGCGTAGGCGGGTTCGCCGAAGCGGGCGGTGAGGCCGGCGTAGTGCTCGGACGGGGTCCTGTCCGTCACGGCCGTGATCTCGGAGGCCAGCAGGGCGAGCAGGATGCCGTCCTTGTCGGTCGTCCAGACGGAGCCGTCGCGGCGCAGGAACGAGGCGCCGGCCGACTCCTCGCCGCCGAACCCGATGGCGCCGCTGACCAGTCCGTCCACGAACCACTTGAACCCGACCGGCACCTCGACGAGTTGCCGGCCGAGGTCGGCGGCGACCCGGTCGATCATCGAGGAGGAGACGAGGGTCTTGCCGACGCCGGCGCCCGCCGCCCACTGCTCGCGGTGGCGGTAGAGGTAGGAGATGGCGACGGCGAGGTAGTGGTTGGGGTTCATCAGGCCGGCGTCGCGGGTGACGATGCCGTGCCGGTCGGCGTCGGCGTCGTTGCCGGTGGCGACGCGGAACTCGTCGCGCTTCTCGATGAGCGAGGCCATCGCGTACGGCGACGAGCAGTCCATGCGGATCTTGCCGTCCCAGTCCAGCGTCATGAACCGCCAGGTGGGGTCGGTGTAGGGGTTCACTACGGTGAGGTCGAGCGAGTGCCGTTCGGCGATCCGGCCCCAGTACGCGACGGACGCCCCGCCGAGCGGGTCGGCGCCGATGCGGAGTCCGGAGGCCCGGACCGCGTCGAGGTCGAGGACGCTGGGCAGGTCGTCGACGTAGACGCCCATGAAGTCGTACCGGCCGGTGGTGGGTGCGGCGAGCGCCCGCTCGTACGGGATGCGCTGTACGTCCTTCATCCCGCCCGCGATGATCTGGTTGGCGCGGTCCTGGATCCAGGAGGTGGCGTCGGAGGCGGCGGGGCCGCCGCTGGGCGGGTTGTACTTGAAGCCGCCGTCGGCGGGCGGGTTGTGCGAGGGCGTGACGACGACGCCGTCCGCGAGTCCGGTGGTACGGCCCCGGTTGTGGGTGAGGATGGCGTGCGAGACCGCGGGGGTGGGGGTGTAGCCGTCGGCGCTGTCGACGAGGACGGTCACGCCGTTGGCGGCGAACACCTCCAGGGCGGTGACCTTGGCCGGCTCGGACAGGGCGTGGGTGTCGGCGCCCAGGAAGAGCGGGCCGTCGGTGCCCTGGCCGCTCCGGTACTCGCAGATGGCCTGGCTGGTCGCGGCGATGTGGTCCTCGTTGAACGCGGTCGTCAGCGACGATCCGCGGTGTCCCGAGGTGCCGAACGCCACCCGCTGGCCGGGGTCGGACGGGTCGGGGTGCAGCGCGTAGTAGGCCGTGACCAGCCGGGCCACGTCGACGAGGTCCTCCGGAGCCGCCGGCCGGCCCGCTCGCTCATGCGGCATGAGTCCACTTCCTCCGCAGTCGTTGATCGATCGCTCGCCGCCCATCTTTCCTTGTCAGCGGCCACGAACGCGAGTGCGGCACCGGCCGCGCGCCGAAGACACGGCGGGTTCACGGCCGGTTCACAGCAGACGTACCGCGGCGGGCGTGCGCTGTTCGCAGAGGCCCGCCGGCCGGCCGGGGCGGAGCCGGCCGAAGGGGAGAGGGCCCCCGGACGTATCCGGGGGCCCTCTCGTGTCGTTCGGTGTGGCGTGGTGCCGTGCAATGCGGTGCCCAGCGGTGCCGTGCGGTGCCGGTCAGTGGGGAGCGGGCACCGTGCGCGCGGCGGTCGGTGCCTTCGCCGGCTTCGGGTGGAGGACGCGTTCGGCCAACTCGCCGAACAGCAGGCCGAATCCGCCCCACAGCACCACCTGGATGGTGAGCGCCGAGAGCCGGAACCGCCACAGCAGGGTGGCCGGGAAGTCCGCGGGCACCTCGTTGATGACCGGCAGGAACTGGTAGGCGAGTCCGATGACGACGGCGAACGCGGCCACCGCGAGGACGGCCGCCCACCATGTGCCCAACCGCGGCTGGAGCCGCTTGCCGAGGATGGTGGCGGCGACCGCGAGGAGCACGCTGAGCAGCATCATCAGGAAGTAGAGCGTGGTCCGCTTGCCGATGGTGTCCGGGTCGCCCACCGACGGCGGGTTGGCCGGGTACTTCAGGAACGGCACCACGTACACGGCGACCAGGGCGCAGCCGGACAGCAGCAGTGCCGTCGCCCGCGGCGAGAAGCGGCCGACGCGGCCGAGGGCGAAACAGTAGGCGAGGGCGGCGATGCCGCCGAAGGCGACCCCGTAGACGAGGACACCGGTGGCGAGGCCGGCGGTGGACTGCAGGGAGCGGGAGACGACCTCCATCTCGTGCTCGTGCGAGTGGGCGTCCTCGAAGCTGATCGCCTTGTCGACGCTCGGCTCACCGAGGAGGTAGGCGACCACCAGGGCGAGCACGCCGGCGACGAGACCGGCGAGCATGCCCCGCACCAGGAGGTTTCTTACGGTTGCGGAGTTCATGATGTGTTCGGTGCCCCTCGGGTCAGTGGCAGGGGAAGCCGAGGAGATGGCGGGCGTCGTGCACCCACTCGTGGACGTCCGTGCCGCTGACCACGGAGGTGGCGCCCTGCTCGGCGCCGACGAAGTAGAGCAGGACGAGCATCAGGATGCCGAAGAAGACCGCCCAGGGAGCTATCGCGGACAGCGGCAGCTTGGCGGGGACGACGGGGGTGGTGGCTGTCGGCTGAGCGACGGTCTGCGCCATGGCAGAACCTCCTCTGGGAGTTCGCGTCCCATCTCGGTGGTGCACAGGACGACGGCCACGGGTCTGACTCACGAGAGGCCCTGGGGCTCTCGCATACAGTGGCGCGACCGTGCCGGACTCCCACCGGCTTCCGTCTCGCCGTCATCGATATCGGACCGACCGTACCGCCTGGCAAAGAAACGGCCAAGACCGCACCACCAGGCGTGATCTTCGTCTCGCGCCTGATGGGCGGTGGGCGGGAGCGGCTCAGGCGGGCGGCTCAGGCGGGTGGCGCAAGGCCGAGTTCGCGTGCGCCGAGCGGGGCGAAGAAGCGGTCGACGTCGGCGTCGGTGACCTCGGCGAGGGTGGCCGGGGACCAGCGCGGGGTGCGGTCCTTGTCGACGACCTGGGCGCGGATGCCCTCCACCAGGTCGTGGGTCGCGAGGGTCGCGCAGGAGACGCGGTACTCCTGGTCCAGGACCCGTTCCAGCGAGCCGAGTTCGCGGGCCCGGCGCAGGGCCGCGAGCGTGACCTTCAGGGCGGTGGGTGACCTGGTGAGCAGGGTGTCCGCCGTCTCCTTCGCCGCCGGGTCGCCGTGCGCGAGCAGCCGCCGGACGATCTCCTCGACGGTGCCGGCCGCGTAGCAGGCGTCGATCCACGCCCGGTGTCCGGCCAACTCCCCCTCGGGCGCCTGCCGTACGCGCCGGGCGAGCGCCTCGGGTACCGGCAGGGCGGCGAGGTCGGCGACGAACGCGGGGACCGTGCCGGCCGGGAGGCAGTGGTCGGCGAGTCCGCAGAGCACGGCGTCGGCGGCGCCGATCGAAGCGCCGGTCAGGGCGAGATGGGTGCCGAGTTCGCCGGGCGCGCGGCCGAGCAGGTAGGTGCCGCCGACGTCGGGGACGAAGCCGATCCCGGTCTCCGGCATGGCGATCCGCGACCGCTCGGTGGCGATCCGGACGCTGCCGTGCGCCGAGACACCGACCCCGCCGCCCATCACGATGCCGTCCATGAGCGCGACGTACGGCTTCGGGTACCGGGCGATACGGGCGTTGAGCCGGTACTCGTCCCGCCAGAACGCGGCTGCCGCCGACCCGTCGCCGTCCCTGGCGTCGTCGTGGACGGCGCGGATGTCCCCGCCCGCGCACAGACCGCGCTCCCCCGCACCGGTGACGACGACGGTCTGCACGGCGGGGTCGTGCTCCCACTCCGTGAGCGCCTCGTCGATGCGGCGCACCATGGCGTGCGACAGCGCGTTGATGGCCTTCGGCCGGTTGAGCGTGATGTGCCCGGCCCGTCCGTCGACGTGCAGCAGGACGTGTTCCTCGGCGCCGGTCATCCGGACACCTCCGCCGGGCCGCCGGCCACGATGAGGCGCATGATCTCGTCGGTTCCTTCCAGAAGCGGGTGGTCGCGTGGGTCAGGGACGATCTTCCCCCGTCCGTCGCGTCCGCGGCTCACCGACCCGTCGACGCGTCGACCCGTCGCAGGGCGTCCCGGACCTCGGTCGCGGCGGCGGGTCAGAAGGTCAGCACCGGTTTGACCACGTCGTCCTTCATCCGTGCGACCGCTTCGTCGATCGCCGTGAACGGGAAGGCGGTGACGAGTCGTTCGGCGGGGAAACGGCCCGCTGCCCGCCAGTCCAGGAGGAGGGGGACGAAGTCCTGCGGGTTCGCGTCGCCCTCGATGCTGCCCCGGATCGTCTTGCCGCCGCCGATGAGGTCCAGCGTGTCGAGACCGAGGTCCGCCGTGCCGAGGCCGACGACGACCAGGGAACCCAGGGGTGCCAGAGCGCGGGCGGCGGCGCGGACCACCGGGGCCGCTCCGGTGGTGTCGAAGGCGTGCGAGGCACCGCCCGCGGTGAGGTCCCTGATGTGCTCGACGAGATCCGGGCTCGCGCCGTCGAGCGTGTGGGTGGCGCCCAGTTCCTTGGCGAGCCGGCGCCGGCGCTCCACCAGGTCCACGGCGACGACGGTGCCGGTGCCGAGGGCGGCGGCGGCCATCACCGCCGCCAGGCCGACCCCGCCGGCCCCGAACACGACCAGGCTGGAGTCCGGTTCGGGCCGCAGCACGTTGACCACCGATCCGGCGCCCGTCTGGAAGCCGCAGCCCATGGGCGCGGCGGTCACGAGGTCGGTGTCCGCCGGGACCACGACGACGTTCTCGCGGGTGGCGACGGCGTGCCGGGCGAAGCTGGACTGGCCGAAGAAGGAGGACCAGACGGCGTCCCCTCCCCGGGTGAGCGTCGGGCTGCCGTCCGGGCGGCGGCCCGCGTTGTTCAGGGCGGCGAACCGCTCGCAGTACGCCCGCCGTCCGGCCCGGCAACGGGCGCACGTGCCGCAGCTGTTGTAGCTGAGGACGACCCGGTCGCCGGGCCGCACGCCGTTGACGTCGGCGCCGGCCGCCTCCACCACGCCGGCGCCCTCGTGGCCGTACACGGCGGGTACGCCCTGCGGCAGTGCGGCCTTGGTGACCAGGTCGGTGTGGCAGATGCCGGTGGCGGTGAGGCGGACCAGGATCTCGTCGGGGCGCGGGTCGGCGATGTCCACGTCCTCGAGGGTGAAGCCGGTGCCGGGGCCGTACGAGACGGCGGCCTGGGTGCGCATGGTGTCCTCCGGGGCGCGGTGGGTCAGGCGCGGGTGGCGCGGGTGCGGATGTCGGTGAGGGTCGCGGCGACGAAGCCGCGCAGGGCCGCCGCTTCGGTCTCGCCGGCCGGGGGCAGGAGGTTCTGGGCGAGGCCGGTGGGTGCCGTGCTCGCGGCGACGGTCCGGCGGTGGCTGAAGGTCAGGAAGCCGGTCCTCCCGTGGTAGGCGCCCATGCCGCTGCGTCCGATGCCGCCCGACGGCGCGCCCGGCACGCCCCAGTGGACGGCGAGGTCGTTGCGGGAGACGCCGCCCGAGGCGGTGCGCCGGACGAACTCCCGGAACTCCGGTCCGTCGGAGCCGAAGAAGTAGGCGGCCAGCGGGCTCGGGCGGGTGTTGACGTACGTGACGACCTCGTCGAGTTCGTCGTACGGGTACACCGCGAGCACCGGCCCGAAGATCTCCTCCGACGCGATCGCCATGTCCTCGGTGACGTCCAGCAGCACGGTGGGCGCGATCCGGCGTCCCTTGCGGCTCGGGAGCCGGTCGGCCTCCTCCGGCGGGACGATGGTCCGCACCCGTGCGCCCTTGGCCGCGGCGTCGGCGACCAGGCCGGTCACCCGGTCGAAGTTGCGGTCGTCGACGACGGAGACCACGTCCGGGTGGTCGAGCCAGGTCGGGAAGTGCGCCCGGACGGCGTCCTCGTAGTGGGCGAGGAAGGCGTCGGTCCGCTCCCGGGGGACGAAGACGTAGTCCGGGCAGAGGCAGATCTGACCGCCGTTCATCAGCCGCATGCCGCCCACGCGTTCGGCGGCCAGGGCGAGATCCGCGTCGGAGCCGAGTACGACCGGGTTCTTTCCGCCCAGTTCCAGCGTCACCGGCACCAGGTTGCGCCCGGCCGCTTCGGCCACCCGGGCGCCGACCGCCGGGGAGCCGGTGAAGATGAGGTGGTCGAAGGGGAGCGCGGAGAACGCCGCGGCGGTGGCGACTCCGCCGCGGACGACCGTCACCTCCTCCGGGGTCAGGCGGGACGCGACCGCCCGGGCGAGGACCTCGGCCGTCCGCTCGGTCACCTCCGACACCTTGATCATCACCCGGTTGCCCGCGGCCAGCGCCTCGATCGCGGGCTGGACGACGAGGGTGACCGGGAAGTTCCACGGCCCGATCACCCCGACCACGCCCTTGGGCCGGATCTGCACGAACGCCGGTGTCCCGGCCTCGGCGGAGCCGGGGAGTTCCTCGTCCCGCATCCACTCGGCCAGGTTCGCCCGGACCTCGTGCAGGGCCGGGACGGCGCCGACGACGTCGCTCACCAGGTTGGCGAGCAGCGGGCGGGAGCCGAAGTCGGCGTCGAGGGCGGCGCAGAGTTCGTCGGCGTGCTCGAGGACGCAGGCCACGAGCCGGTCGATGCGGTCGAGCCGTACGTCCAGGTCCGGCGGGCCCTCGGCGAGGAACGCGGCCCGCTGGGCGTCGAGGAGTTCCCGCTGGCGGGCGGCGGACGGGTCCACGGGAAGCGGCGGGGTGCTGCTCATGGCGGTGCCTTTCTTGCTGCGGCTCAGACGGCGGGCGCGAGGACGGCGGAGGTGAGGACCGCGGGGGTGAAGACGGGGACCGCCTCACCGCCCTCGGGGCGTTCGAAGGCGACGGTGACGGGCAGGCCGGACCGGGGGCGCTCACCGGGCCGCAGGCCGCGCAGGGCCGCGTACAGCCAGGGGCCCTCGGTGAGTTCGACCAGTGCGACGACCTGCTCCGCCCCGGGGGTGCGGCCGTGCACGACGGTCCAGGACACGACGGTTCCGGTGCCGGCGGCCGGTTCCCAGGTGGCCGTGACGTTCCGGCAGCGGGGGCAGGCGTCGGACGGGGGCGCGGCGTGCGTGCCGCAGGCGGTGCAGCGGCGGACGAGGAGTTCGCCGCGTGCGGTGGCGTCGAAGAAGGGTTCGGTGGCGGGGTCGCGAAGGACGACGGGCAGGGACACGGTGGCTCCGGGCGCGGGTGGGTCCAGGGGTGGGGGTGGGTCGGGCGTGCGGATGGGTCAGGCGTGCGGGTGGGGGCTGAGGACCAGCGTCGAGTGGTGGTCGAGGATGCCGCCGTTGCCGCTGACCAGGACGATGTCGTGGTCGGGCACCTGGCGTTCGCCCGCTTCGCCGCGGGTCTGGAGGACGGCCTCGGACAGCGGGGTCATGCCCCACAGGTAGTAGGAGGAGAGCTGCCCGCCGCCCGTGTTGACCGGGAGCGGGCCGCCGGGGGCGAGCGCGCCGCTCGCCGCGAGCGCGCCGCCCTCGCCCTTGGCGCAGAACCCGTAGTCCTCCAGGGTGAGCAGCGCGGTGAAGGTGTAGCAGTCGTAGAGTTCGGCCACGTCCACGTCGCCGACGGAGATCCCGGCCATCTTCATCGCCGCGGGGCCGGCCTGGGCGGCGCCGCTGACCAGGCCGAAGTCGCTGTCGCGGTGCATCGGGAGGCCGGGGTGCGACTGGGCCCAGCCGAGCACGTGGACCGGCGGCCTCCTCAGGTGGGCCGCGCGCTCCGCCGTCGTGACGACCACGGCGATCCCGCCGTTGCTGACCAGGCAGCAGTCGAGCAGGTGGAACGGCTCGGCGATCATCCTGGACGCCTGGTGGTCCGCGACCGTGAGGGGGTCGCGGAACTGGGCGCGGGGGTTCAGCGCCGCCCAGGCCCGCTGGGCCACCGCGATGTGGCCGAGCTGTTCGCTGGTGGTGCCGTAGGCGTCCATGTGGCGGCGGGCGGCCAGGGCGTAGAGGGGGTTGGCGCCCGCGATGCCGGCGGCGGTCAGGAGACCGTCCCAGCCCCGCGGACTGCGGGCACCGGCGTAGGCCGCGCCCGCCGAGGACTTCTCCTTCAGGGGAGCGTCGGCGAAGACGCAGGCGACGGCCTCGGCCATGCCGGCGCGGACGGCCATCGCCGCGTACTGCACCATGGCGCCGGCGGTGGAGCCGTACGCCTGCATCTCGGAGAGCAACCTCAGGTCGCGCAGGCCGAGTTGCTTCTGGAGGGCGAGGCCGACGCCGCTGGTCACGCCGCTGCTGGTGAGCAGCCCGTCGAGGTCGGTGAGGGCGAGGCCGGCGTCGGCGGCGGCGCGGCGCACGGCGTCGGCCGCGAAGTCGGCGGCGCTGCGGTCGTACACCTTGCCCAGTTCCGTGATGCCGAGGCCGGCGATGACCGGGCCGCGGGCGGGGTTGGTGGTCACGGTGGTTCAACTGCCTTTCTTCGTGCGGCTGTTCAGCGGGACTGCCAGACCGGGACGCGCTTCTCGGCGAAGGCACGGGGGCCTTCCTTCGCGTCCTGGGAGGTCATGACGGCCCGGCCCTCCTGGTGCGTGCGCTCCCAGGCGGCCTGTTCGGCCTCGACGCGCCCGGTGGTGATGCCGCGGGCGATGCGCTTGCTGGCCTGGACGGCGAGGGGGGCGTTGGCGGCGATGCGGTCGGCGAGGGCGAGGGCCTCGCCGAGGACCCGGTCGGCGGGGACGACCCGGTTGACCAGGCCGAGGTCGCGGGCGGCCGGCGCGTCCAGGGTGTCGCCGGTCAGCAGGAGTTCCATGGCGACCTTGGGCGGCAGCTGGGCGGCGAGCCGGAAGGCGCCGCCCGCGCCCGCGATGATCCCCCGCTTCACCTCCGGGAGTCCGAAGGAGGCGTCCTCGGCCGCCACGACGAGGTCGCTGGCCAGGGCGATCTCGGTGCCGCCGCCGAGGGCGAAGCCGCGTACGGCCGCGATGGTGGGCTTGCCGATGTGGTGGCTGACGTATCCGGCGAACCCCCAGTCCTTCGTCCGGGGCGGCATGATGTCCTCGCCCCGGGCCACCGCCTTGAGGTCGGCGCCCGCGCAGAACGCCTTGTCGCCGGCGCCCGTGATGACGACGGCGCGGATCTCCGGGTCGCGGTCGGCCTCCGCCAGCGCCTCGCCGACGCCGACGGCGACGGCCGCGTTGACGGCGTTGCGGGCCTCGGGCCGGTTGAGGGTGATCAGGAGGACATGGCCACGGCGTTCCACGAGGACGGCCGGGGAGAGGGCCGGGGAACTCACGGTCGGGATCTCCTCGCTGGTCTCGAGCACCCCTCGGGCGACGAGCTTGTCGGTGTCTTCGTCGGTCAGGCCGAGCAGGTCGCGGGCGATCTCCCGGGTGTGTTCGGCGGGCAGCGGCGCGGGGCGCTGCGGCGGGTCGGCGAGGTGGCGGGAGCGGGCCGGGCGGGCCTCGGCGGGCAGCGGCTCGGGGAGGGTCGGCTGCCGCAGCTCCGCGAAGAAGTCCCGGGCCCGGAGCTGCGGGTCGGTGAGGAGTTCGGGGACGCGGAGCATGGGTGCGGCCGGGACGCCGGCCGCCTGGAGGAGTCCGGTGACCTCGCGCGGGCTGCGGACCGCGGTCCAGGAGGCGATGTCCTCGCCCGCGACGACGGCCCGCAGGCGCGCGCGGTCGGTGTCGTCCCGTACGCCGATCACGCACCACTGGTCGTCGCCCGCGCAGGCGTACACCCCGTCCGAAGCCGCCTGCGGCGAGCCGAGGTCGAGCCACTCGCCCGCCAGGTGTTCCGCCAGCGCGTCCAGGATGATCTCCGCCTGGGCGATGCCGACCGTGCCGCCGCGGCCGGTGCGGCGGCGCCGGACCAGCTGCGCGACGACGGCCGCCGCGCCGACCCGGCCCACCACGTGGTCGGGGTAGATGGTCACCGAGTCGCTGTGGCCGTCCGGGTCGCCGGGGTAGCTCCACAGCTCGCTCAGCCCGGTCGAGGCGCGGACCAGGGGGCCGTATCCCATGCGGCGGCTCCACGGGCCGCTCGCGCCGAAGGCGCTGCTGTCGGCGACGACCAGGCGGGGGTTGAGGGCAAGGAGGACGTCGGGGCCGAGGCCGAGGGCTTCGAGGGTGCCGGGCTTGAAGTTGGACAGCACGACGTCGGCGTCGGCGGCCAGCCGCTTGAAGAGGGCGGCGCCCTCCGGGTCGCGCAGGTTCAGGCCCAGGCTGCGCTTGTTGCGGTGGCCCCAGGCCGCCGACGCGGTGACGACCTCACCGGTCATGGACTGGCGCCCGCCGTCCGGGAAGGCCCGGTTCTCCACCTTGATCACGTCGGCGCCGTGGTCGGCGAGCAGCCGGCCCAGCTCGGCCCCGGCGACGATGACCCCAAGGTCGAGGACGCGGAGGCCGGTCAGCGGATGGGTGCGCTCGGGAGCGGCGGAAGCGGCAGCGACAGCAGAGGCGGGAGCGGAGGCGGGCGCGGCCCGGGTCTCGGCGGACACCTCGGCGTTGTGCTCGCCCGGCAGGGGTGCCCTGCGCGACGCGCCCGCCCGGACGCCGTCGACCTCCAGGAATCCCGTGGGCACCCGGGTGGTGAGCCCGGGGGCGACTTCGAGGTCCGCGAGGGCGCCGCGCGCCAGGTAGTGCCCGGCGCGCAGGGCCTCGCCAGGGGTCAGTACGGCGGCGACGGGCACCCCGTGTTCCTGGCCCTCGCCGACGAGTTCGTCCCGGGTGCGGTCCCGGAAGTGGGCGGCGATCCGGGCCTGGATGCGCTCGGCCTCCTGGAAGCGGACGGCGATGTCGTCGTAGCGCGGGTCGGCGAACTCCTCCGGCTCGCCGAGCCAGGCGCGCATGCCCCGCCACTGCCGGGTGCTGAGCACGCAGATGCGGACCCTGCCGTCGGCGCACCGGAAGATCGGGTACAGGTGCCCGGCGGACGGCCGGCCCGGCGGCCAGTCGGCGGCCCGCCTGCCGCCGGTGGCGGAGCCGCCCATGCCGAAGCCCGGGTCGAGGAGCTGGGTGACGGCCTCGTGCACCGAGAAGTCGATGTGGTCGCCGTGGCCCGTGCGCAGGCTGTTGTGGTGGGCGAGCAGCGCGACCCAGGCGGCCTGGAGGTACGCGGCCTCGGTCACGATCGACGCGGGCGGCGGCAGCGGCGGCCGGCCGGGCAGCCCGGAGCGGGACAGCAGACCGCTGAAGGCCGCGTGCACGGCGTCGGTGGCGGCGAATCCGGCGTAGGGGCCCGTCAGCCCGAAGTCGCCGACGGTGACCAGCACGAGGCGCGGGTTGCGGGCCGCGACGGTGTCGTAGTCGAGGCCGGGGAGGCCGGGGCGCCCGGACTCGATCCAGATGTCCGCCGTGTCGAGGAGGGCGAGCAGGTCGCGCCTGCCGTGCTCGGTGGCGGCGTCGAGGGTGACACCGCGCTTGCCCGCGTTGCGGACGGCGAAGTAGAGGCTGGTGCCCTGGTGCAGCGGGGCCCGGCGGCGGGCACGGGCGCCGTCCGGCGGCTCCACCAGGACGACGTCGGCGCCGAGGGCGGCCAGGAAACGGCCGGCCCCCTCACCGCGTCCGTCCGTGGTGTCGACCACGCGGACTCCGTGCAAGGGCGCCGCGTCAGGCCCCTGCGAGGGCGCCGCCTCGGTTCCCCGCGAGGGCGCCGCCTCCGTTCCCTGCAAGGACGTCGCCTCGGTTGCCTGTGGGGGCGCTGCCTCGGTCATCACTCACCTCCGGGCCTGGCCGGCCGGCGCCGCACCGCCCCGACGCGGGCAGGGCGGACCCACCCGTGGCCGGGGGCGAAGGGGGTCGGGCCTGGGGTGCGGGGCGGGAACACCCGCACCGGCGCGCGTCGGAGAGCTGCGGCGGCCGGGTGTCGGCCGTGTGAACTCCGCGTTTCCGTGTCCTCAGCCTGGCCCGGGCCGAGCGTGCCTGTACACGTCCGTTTCGCTGACGTCCACGTGTCCGCAGCGGCAACGTCACCGGCTTCCGGAGGCGGCCACGGGACGGTGATCTACTGGCCTGGTGGACATCCAGCAGCTGCGCTACTTCCTGGCCGTCGCCGACGAACTGCACTTCGGCCGGGCCGCCGAGCGCCTGCACGTGACCGCGTCGCCGCTGAGCCGCCGGATCCGGGAGCTGGAGCACGAGCTGGGCCGCGACCTGTTCGTCCGGGAGCACCACCACGTCGGGCTGACGCCCTTCGGTGAGCTCTTCCAGGGGCGGGCACGGGAGGTGGTACGGGACTTCGACGGCCTGCGGGACCTCGCCCGCGACCTCCCGGACGCCCCCTGCTGCCGGGTCGGCGCGGCTCCGCTGACCCCGCCGAAGGTGCTGGACACGGTGCTCGCCGTCTACCGGGAGGCGGCCCCGCAGGTCGAACTGCCGGTCACGCTCGCCTCCTCGGCGGAGCTCCTCGACCAGCTCGCCGCCGGCCGCGTCGACCTCGCCGTGGTCCATCTCCCGCTCGGCAGGACCGACCTGGAGAGCCTGGTCATCGCCCGCGGCCGGCTCGGCGTGGCGATGCCGGCGGACGACGAGTTCGCCGACCGGACCTCGCTGACCCTGCGGGACCTGCGCCACCGCCAGGTGCTGATGACCTCGGCCAAGGTGCACCCGTCGGTGATGGGCGAGCACAGGTCGGCGCTGCTGGCGGCCGGCGTCACACGGCTGGTGGCTCTCCCGCACAACGACGTCGTGCAGATCGCCGCCCACGTCCTGCGCACCGGCGCCCTGACCCTCACCGTCCTCGGCGAGGACCTGCCCACCTCGCGGGTCTTCGACTCCCCCGCCTTCCGCCTGGTGCCGCTCGACGAACCGGGGCTGGCCCTGCGGGTCGGGATCGCGTGGCGGGCGGCCCCGGAACGGGTGGTGCCGGGGCTGCGGAAGACCCTGACGGCACTGCGGGAGCGGTACGGCGAGACCCCGACGGCCCTGTGACAGGGCGTCGGCTCGGTGCTCGGTACCTCAGCCGTCGGGGGTCTTGGCGCCGCTGAGCGCGGGGACGGTCTTCTCCCGGTGGAGCAGGGAGCGGGCGCCGAGGCGGAACCGGTCGAGCCTGTCGATGACGGTCTGGCCGACCGGGGTGTGGCCCCAGACGCTGATGCCCTGGTGGGTGCCGGGTTCCCAGGTGGCCTCGTCGACGACGACCGGGTTCCAGCCGACCTCCCACTCGAAGCCCGAGGGGGTGCGGGCGTAGTAGGAGAGCTCCCTGTCGTTGGTGTGCTGGCCGATGGACAGGGCCATGTCGAAGCCGAGTTCGTGGACGCGTCGGTAGCTGCGGGCGAGGTCGTCGAGGCTCTGGCACTGGATGTTGAGGTGCTGGACGCGGGTGCGGACGGGGTCGACGGGCAGGCCGCGGACGGCGGCGACGGCGATGGAGTGGTGGCGTTCGTTGACCCTCAGGAAGCGGATCCTGAGCTTGACGCCGCTGATGGTCTCGTCGATGTGGTCGGTGAGACGGGCGTCGAAGACGGTGCTGAAGTAGCCGCGCGTCAGGGCGGGCCTGGTCGAGGTGAGGGCGACGTGGCCCATCCCCGGGTCGCCGGTGACCCACCCGGACGCGAGCATCGTCAGCGGGTCCGTGGCGAGGACGGGGGTGGTGCAGATCTCCTGGGTGATGCCCTTGGGACCGGGGAAGCGCAGCAGTCGCTCGACGCCGCGCAGTCCCGCCTCCTCGGCCGTGCCCGCCACCGCGGGGACGCCGTGGGCGCGGACCCGGGCCTCGATCCGCTCGAAGGTGGTGTGGTCGTCGAGGTGCCAGCCCATGGCGACGACGTCCTCGGCGGGACCGCGCCGCAGGAGGAACCGGCATGCGTGGTCGTCGAGCCGGAACCGCATCAGGTCGCGGGAGAGGTCGTCGTGGTGCAGGCCGATGGCGTCGGTGCCGAACCGGCGCCAGTCGGTGAACCTGTTCGTCTCGATGACCAGGTGACCGAGGCGTACGGAGCCGAAGACGTCCGGACGCGCGGTCATCGGCGGCCTGCCAGGAAGTCCGCGCACAGGCCGTTGAACAGGTCGGCGCGCTCCCACTGCACCCAGTGCCCGGTGTTGGCCACCAGGTAGAGGTCGCAGTCGGGCAGGCGGTCGGCCAGCATCAGGGCCCCGGCGGGCCGGTTGACCTTGTCGGCGGCGCCCCACAGCACCAGGGTGGACACGGGCAGCCGCGCCAGGCGCCTGTCGCGGGTGAAGTCCGTCTTCCACAGGGCGCGCAGGGACTTCGGACGCGTCAGCGGCGGCGCCGCCACGACCTCGGGGTCGATGCTGTCCCGGTAGCGGGAGTCGATGACCGAGTCGGGCACCTCGGCCGCGTTGAAGACGAGGTGGGTGCGGATGAACTTCTCCAGCTTGAGCCGCGAAGGCCCCTCCCCCGTGTAGTAGCCGAGGAGGCTGTTGAGGCCGGGGGTGGGCAGGGCGCGGGTGGTGCCGATGCCGCCGGGGCCCATCAGGACCATGCGGTCGACCCGGTCGGGGGTGTCCAGGGCCAGGCGCAGCGCGCAGGCACCGCCGTAGGAGTTGCCGACCAGGTGGGCCCGGTCCAGGCCGAGTCGGTCCAGCACGCCCCGGATGTGGTCGGCGAGGTGGCCGAACGGGTCGCTCCTGTCGACGCCCTTGGTGCTGCGGCCGTAGCCGGGCAGGTCGGGCACGACGACCCGGTACTCCTTGGCCAGTTCGGCGATGTTGCGGCTGTAGTTGGAGACTCCCGAGGCGCCGGGGCCGCCGCCGTGCAGGAGGAGGACGGGCGGCCCCTCGCCGGTCTCGGCGACGAAGATCTTCTTGCCCGCGACGTCGAGCAGGGACTCGTGCATCGACGGCGGCTGTCGGTGCGCGGTCATGGGGGTGCTCATGGGGGTGGTCATGGGGTGGTCCTCACTGGGCGGAGACGGCGGCGGAGCGTGACGCGGGGGCGAACCCGGCCGGTGGTGGGGGGAGTCGGGCACCGGCGGGCGCGGCGGCGTAGACGTAGGCGTCGGGGCGCAGGGCGAGCGTGGTCACGCCGTGCTCCGCCAGCCAGGGCAGCAGCACGCCGTCGCTGTCCACGACCGCGCCTTCGGCCGGACGTGAGTCCGCCGGCAGGACGGCCAGCGAGGGCACACCGGCCCGTTCCCAGGCGGGCTGTGGGCGGGGCAGGCCGAGGTGCAGCAGCAGCCAGCGGCCGGCGAGCACGTCGTCCAGGCGGACCCGCTCCCCGTCGGCGCCGGTCACCCGGGGCTGCGGGATCTGCCGCCCCGAGGCCCTGGTACGGGGGCGGGCCTGGAAGCCCTTCGCGTAGGACGCGACCGGTATCCAGTTGGCGTCCACCAGCCGGGCGGTGAGCCCCGGCACCGGGCGGATCGCGCGCAGCACGCCGTTGCGGGCCCGGGCCACCGGGAGCCGGCGTTCGGTGATGAGCCGGCCGACGAGCACCGCCCGCCGGGTCACCTCCTTCACGTGCGGCTTGCGTTCGGCCTCGTAGGAGTCGAGCAGACTCTCGGGCAGTTCGCCGCGCAGCACCGCGGCCAGCTTCCAGCACAGGTTCGCCGCGTCCCGCACCCCCGCCGCCATGCCCTGCCCGATCCACGGCGGCATCGCGTGCGCGGCGTCCCCGGCGAGGAAGACCCTGCCCACCCGGAACCGGGCGGCGAAGCGGACGTGGTGGCTGTAGACGGTCGCCCGCAGGATCCTGATCCGGTCCCGGCCGATGCCGTACCGGGACACCATCGCGTGGATCGCGTCGTGCGTGGTCAGGTGCTTCTCGTCGTCACCGGGCAGGACCGGGAACTCCCAGCGGTGGTGCCCCAGGGGGGTCGGGCAGTCCACCGCCGGGCGCTGCGGGTCGCAGCGGAACCGCAGCCGGTCGTGGTCGGGCCACGGCTTGAGCATCTCCGTGTCGACGACCACCCAGCGGTCCTCGTACGTCCGTCCCTCGTACCCCACGTTGAGCTGGGCGCGGGTGAGGCTGGAACCGCCGTCGGCGGCGATGGCGTACCGTGCGCGCAGGCGTCGTACCGAGTCGTCGGCGCCGGCCACCGTCAGCTCGACGCCCTCCGTGTCCTGCCGCAGCCGCAGGCACTCGTGCCGCAGCAGCACCTCCACGTCCGGATAGCGGTCGGCTCCCTCGCGCAGCACCTGCTCCAGCGCGGGCTGGTAGACGAACATCTGCGAGGGGTGGCCGTGGCCGCGCGGGGCGGGATCGGCGCTGAGGAGGGTACGGCCGCGCGCGTCGACGAAGTCCAGCGGGCGCCCGGCGAGCATGTCCGCCTTCAGCCGCTCGGCAAGACCGGTCCGCTGCCAGATCCGGATGACCTCCTCGTCCGTGGAGATCGCCCGCGCCCGGGAGAAGACCTCGGCGTCCCGCTCCACCACCACGACCCTGAGGCCCAGCCCGCCCAGCAGGTTCGCGGCGGTCACCCCCGTGGGCCCGTAGCCGATCACCGCCACGTCGTACTCACTGTCGTCGGCTCCGTCGTCGGCTCCGTCGTCGGATCTGTCGTCGGCTCTGTTCACGGCGCTCTTCTCACTGCTCACCGGGCCACCTCGTGTCGCTCCCGTCGCGGCTCATTGCTGTAGCGTCTGCTCCAATTGGAGCAGACGCTACGGTAAGCAGGCCGTCAGAGGGCGGTCAAGCGCCGTCACAAGGGGAAAGGCAGTCCCATGACCAGCGCACCTCGCCGGATCGACGTCCATCAACACCTGGTCCCGCCCTTCTACCGGGACGCCCTCGCCGGGCACGGGATCGGCGAGGCGGGCGGCCGGGCCCTGCCCGAGTGGAGTGCCGGGGCGGCGCTGGAGCTGATGGACCTGCTCGGCACCGAGACGGCGATCCTGTCCGTCTCCACGCCGGGCACCGGGTTCCTCGCCGACCCCGGCGAGGCCGGCGCCATGGCCCGGCGGCTGAACGAGTTCTCCGCCGCGCTCGCCGCCGAACACCCCGGCCGCTTCGGCTGGTTCGCCACCCTGCCGCTGCCGGACACCGCCGCGGCGGCCCGGGAGGCCGAGCGGTCGCTCGCCGGGCTCGGCGCCGACGGCGTGACCCTGCTCGCCAACACCGGCGGCCACTACCTCGGGGCCGACGGCCAGGACGCCCTGTGGCGGGTCCTGGACGCGCACGGCGCCGTCGCGTTCGTCCACCCGGCCGAGCTGCCCGGGCCGGCCGTGACGGGGATCCCGCCGTTCGCCGCCGACTTCCTCCTCGACACCACCCGCGCCGCCTACCTCCTGGTACGCAACGGCGTCGTGCGCCGGTACCCGCGCATCCGGTTCGTCCTCGGTCACGCGGGCGGCTTCGTGCCGTACGCCTCGCACCGCATGGCCGTCGCCCTCGCGGCCGGCACCGGGCGCAGCCCGCTGGACGTCCTGGAGGACCTCCGCGGCTTCTACTTCGACACCGCGCTCTCCTCCAGCCCGGCCGCACTGCCCACGCTGCTCGCCTTCGCCCGGCCCGGGCACGTCCTGTTCGGCAGCGACTGGCCGTTCGCGCCGGCCGCGGCCGGCCAGTACTTCGCCCACGGCCTGGACAGCGGGGTCGACGCCGGCACCCGCGCCGCGGTCGACCGCGGCAGCGCCGAGGCGCTCTTCCCGCGGCTGGCCGGCGCCCCCCTCCCGGCTCCCGCCGCCCGCCCGCTCCCGGCACGGCTGCGGCGGTCCGTGCGGCGGGCCGGTGCCCGCGCCCTCTTCCGGCTGGTCCAGCCCGGCACCGACTGAGCGGCTCCCGAGGAGGTCCGGTGAACCGGCAGGGAACTCTTGGTCATGGGTTTCCCTGGACGGCCGTTCGAGTACAAAGGGCTGCCTAACATGAGGCGATCACGAACGGTACGAACCCCCGGGAGCTCGGGATGGTGTTGTCCGGCCTCAACTGGAGGTCGTTGCGTCCCTGGACGGTCGTCGGTGTCGCCGTCGTGTGCCTGGTGGCCGGAGTTCTGGCGCTCACGCACGACTCACGCCCCGCGCACGCCGACCCGGCCGCGCTGCCGCACACGACCGTCGAGGTGTCCGCCAGCCGCTGCGGCCGGGGCTGGAGCGCGCCGGTCTCCGGTGTCCAGGTCTTCGACCTGCACAACCCGACCGACGGGGCCGCCGAGGTCCTCCTGGAGGACCCGAAGAGCCAGGCCGTGTACGGCGAGGTGGAGGACATCGGGCCCGGTACCACCCGGGAGCTGACCGTCCGGCTCGGCAAGGGCGCGTACGCGTTCAAGTGCGTGCCCGACGACGCTGACGCCGTCACCGGACCGACCGTCCGGATCGCCGGCGGCAGCAGCGGCCCGGCCGCGGCCCCGGTCACCGAGCACGACCTGATCCCGCCGGCGCTCGCCTACCAGAAGTGGGTCGGCGGCGGCCTGTCCGACGTCGTACGGCTGACGACCGCCCTGCGGGACGCGGTCGACCGCGGCGACCTCGCCGCCGCCCGCACCGCCTGGCTCCCCGCGCACCTGGAGTACGAGCGGCTGGGCGCCGCGTACGACGCCTTCGGCGACGCCGACGGCGCGATCAACGGCACGGACGCGGGGCTGGCCGGCGGGGTGCACGACAAGGACTTCACCGGCTTCCACCGGATCGAGTACGGCCTGTGGCACGGCGAGTCCGCCGCAGGACTGCGCGGCCCGGCCGCCGACCTGGTGAAGGCGGTCACCGCACTGCGCGACGACTGGGCGCAGGCCCGGATGGACCCCGCCCAGCTGGGGCTGCGGGCGCACGAGATCCTGGAGAACACGGTGCAGTTCGAGCTGACCGGCCGTACCGACTACGGCAGCGGCAGCAACCTCGCCACCGCCCGCGCCAACCTGGACGGCACGGTGCAGGTCATGTCCCGGCTGCACCCGCTGCTCGCCACCCGGTACGCGGATCTCGCCGGTCTGGAGAGCGAGTTGAAGCGGGCCGGTACGACACTCGACGGCTTCGGCCACGACGGCACCTGGACCCCGCTCGGCAAGCTCGGTCACCGGCAGCGCGAGGACGTCGACGCGGTCCTCGGCGACCTGGTGGAGCGGCTGGCGTCGGTGGCGACCCTGTGCGACCCGCGGAGGACGGTATGAGCGCGCACGAGACGGCCGGCAAGGTCGGGGTGGGCCGCCGCGGGTTCCTGCGCGGCGCGGCCCTCGCGGGCGCCGGACTGGCCGCGGGCGGCGCGGCGGCCCCCGGCACGGACACCGCGGACGCCGCCACGTCCGCGATCGCTCCCTTCCACGGCGCCCGCCAGCAGTCGGCCATCGCCGCGCCCCGCCGGACGAGCGTGTTCACCTCCTTCGACGTCACCGCCGGGAGCCGCACCGAGCTGACCGAGCTGCTGCGCACGCTCACCGACCGCGCCCGCTTCCTGACCTCCGGCGGCACCCCGGACCCGGTCGGGGTCACCGGCCCGCCCGCCGACTCGGGCGTCCTCGGCGAGCAACTGCCCTCCGGTGCGCTGGCGGTGACCGTCGGCGTCGGCGGCTCGCTCTTCGACGACCGGTACGGGCTCGGGAAACTGAGACCGCGCCGGCTGACGACGATGCCGGCGTTCCCGGACGACGACCTGCGCCCCGAGTGGTGCCACGGCGACCTCAGTTTGCAGTTGCACGCGGACGACACCGACACCGTGCTGCACGCACTGCGCGACATCGCCCGGCACACCCGGGGCGGCATGCAGGTCCGCTGGCGGCTGGACGGCTTCTCCAGCCCGCCCCGCCCCACCGGCACCCCACGCAACCTGCTCGGCTTCAAGGACGGCACCGCCAACCCGGAGACCGGCAGCGCCCGGGAGATGGACCGGCTGATCTGGGTCGGCAAGGACTCCGGGGAACCGGGTTGGGCGGTCGGCGGCAGCTACCAGGTGGTGCGGCTGATCCGCATGCTGGTGGAGTTCTGGGACCGGGTCTCGCTCAGCGAGCAGGAGCGGATGTTCGGCCGCTCCCGCGAGTCCGGGGCGCCCCTGGACGGCAACGCCGAGCACGACACGCCCGATTACGCCGACGATCCCAAGGGCGACGTCATCCCCCTGGACGCGCACATCCGGCTGGCCAACCCGCGCACCACGGCCACCGCCGACCAGCGGCTGCTGCGCCGTGCGTACAACTACGACCGGGGCATGGACAGCAACGGCAACCTCGACATGGGCCTGCTGTTCTGCTGCTACCAGCAGGACCTGGCCCGGCAGTTCGAGACCGTGCAGAAGCGGCTGGCCGGGGAGCCGCTGGTCGACTACATCTCGCCGTTCGGCGGCGGCTACTTCTTCGCCCTGCCCGGGGTACGGGACCACGACGACTGGTACGGACGCGCTCTCCTCACCTGAGCTTGTCCGAACAACTCCCCGGCAAATCCGTAGCCCGAACGGTCAATACACAGTCAAGGTTTGCCCCAGCATCCCTGACCCGGTGTTCATTCACCCGCCATCATGGCTCCGCCGGAGCGCCCGGAAGCGGGCGAAGCATCCCTGCCTGTACGACGCAGGTACGACGCAGTGACGTTCATGCCCGGAGGGGAACCAGCATGGCCAGCACAGGAAGACGAACGGCGATGAGGAGCCTCGGCGCCCTCGCGGGGGCCGCCGCGCTCACGGTCCTCGGGAGCACCGCGCCCAGCTGGGCCGCCGTACCCGCCGGACACGGCGGCGGCTCGTCGACCGCGACCCCGATCAAGCACGTGGTCGTGCTGTTCGACGAGAACATCTCCTTCGACCACTACTTCGCGACCTACCCGAAGGCCGCGAACACCGACGGCACGAAGTTCACGGCGTCCAAGAAGACCCCGAAGGACGTCGACACCGTCGCGCACGCCGGGCTGCTGACGAAGAACCCGAACCAGTACGCGCCCAAGCGGCTCACCCCGGCGCAGGCGATGACCTGCGACCAGAACCACTCCTACGGGCCCGAGCAGCTGGCCTACGACGGCGGCAAGGCCGACCAGTTCGTGCAGAACACCGAGGTCGACAAGTGCTCCGGCGGCCTGTTCGGCGAGCCGGGCCTGGTCATGGACTACTACGACGGCAACACCGTCACCGGTCTGTGGAACTACGCCCAGCAGTACGCGCTGAACGACCGCTCCTACAGCTCGGTCTACGGCCCGTCCACGCCCGGCGCGCTCAACCTGATCTCGGGTCAGACGCACGGCGCGATCTCGGTGGACTCGGTCACCGGCAAGCAGACGTCGACGCCGGACTCGTACGCCATCGCCTCCCCGAACGCGAAGGGCGTCGGCACGGTCGTCAACGACCCCGACCCGGCCTTCGACGACTGCTCCGACAAGGACCACACCAGCACCAGCGCGCTGGCGTCCCTGCAGGGCAAGAACATCGGTGACCTGCTCAACTCCAAGAAGGTCACGTGGGGCTGGTTCCAGGGCGGCTTCCGCCCGTCGACGGCCTACAACGGCACGTCCGGCTCCTACGCCAAGTGCGACACCACGCACACCAACGTCGGCGGCGCCTCCGTGGTCGACTACAGCCCGCACCACAACCCGTTCTCGTACTACAAGTCGACGTCCAACCCGCACCACGTGGCGCCGAAGAACGTCAACGAGATCGGCCACAACGGCCAGGCGAACCACAACTACGACCTGACCGACTTCACCGCGGCGGCCAAGGCGGGCAAGCTCCCGGCCGTCAGCTTCCTCAAGGCCGGCGAGTACCAGGACGGTCACGCGGGCTACTCCGACCCGACCGACGAGCAGCACTTCCTCGTCAACGAGATCAACACCATCCAGAGCTCGCCGCAGTGGAAGTCCACCGCGATCGTCATCGCCTACGACGACTCCGACGGCTGGTACGACCACGCCTACGCCAAGCCCCGCAACGGCTCCAAGGACACCACGGTCGGCTCCAACGGTAAGGCCCTGGACAGTGCCGCCTGCCAGTCCGGCCCGGCCGCGACCGGCGGGTACGCCGACCGCTGCGGTCCCGGCACCCGGCAGCCGCTGCTGGTCATCTCGCCGTACAGCAAGGTGAACAAGGTCGACCACACCCAGACCGACCAGTCCTCCATCACCCGCTTCATCGAGGACAACTGGCGCACCGGCCGGGTCGGCGACCACTCCTTCGACGCGACCGCGGGCACGCTGACCAACATGTTCGACTTCAGGCACCCCAACAACAAGCAGGTGCTGCTGAACGCGAACGGCTCCGTCAAGTCCGTCAGGCCGATCCACCACGTGGCCGCGGTGAGCACGCACATCACGCCGGGCCCGGCGATGGTGAACACGGCCGCCACGACCGGCTCCGGCCCGTTCCCGGCGCTTCCGGTCGGCCTCGGTGCGGGCGCCCTGGTCGCCGCCGGCGCCACGGGCACGTACCTGTCGCTCCGCCGCAGGCAGCGCACCGCCGCCTGACCCCACCCCGCCCCGACCCGCTCGGCACGGTCCTCCTCCCCGGACCGTGCCGAGCGGCGTTTCCGCGCTCGCACCGGTACCCGCCGGGCAGGGTGCCGGGACGGGCGCGGCAGGTGAGGAGGGTGCGGCCGGGTGTGCGGTTGTCGTCCGTCCTGCGGCACGGGATGCTGAGGGAGCACGGAGGGAAGCGGTGCCCATGGATCGTTTTCCGAACGCGGCCGACGTCGATTTCCACAGTCCTCTTGACCTCACCAAGGCCGCGACCGCGGTGCTGGACGCCGACGGCCGCATCTCGGGCTGGGGCCCCTCGGCCCAGCGCCTCCTCGGGCATCCGGCCGAGGACGTGCTCGACCGGCCGGCGGCCCTGCTGCTGGCGACTCCGGGACAGCGGCACTCCTCGCTCTGCACGGCCCACCGGCCCCGCAGCACGGTCCTGGACCTGGCCTGCCGGGACGGGCGCACCCTGCGCGCGGCCGTGGCCTTCAGCCCGCTCACCTCCCAGGGCGTGGCCGCGACCGTCGTGGTCGCGGCGGAGCTGGAGGCGCTGCGCGGCTGGGAGGCGCAGCTGGCCATGTTGCAGGGGCTGGCCACCGAGTCCTCCGTGGGCCTGACGATCTTCGACACCGACATGCGGGTGGTCTGGGGGAACGTCTCCACCGACCTGGAGCTCGCGGGGGTCGCCCAGTACGTCGGGCGGCCGGCCGCGGACCTCTTCCCGGAGGGCGAGTTCATCTCCCGCCACCACCCCCCGGACGAGGACCAGATCATGGAGCACGTGCTCACGACGGGCGAACCGATCATGGGCATGCACTACCGGGGCCGGGCCCCCGCCGACCCGGTGCGCGAGCACGTCTGGTCCTGCTCGTACCACCGGCTGCTGGACGCCCGTGGCGAGCCGCTGGGGCTGTTCGAGGAGTCCCTGGACATCACCGACCGCTACCGCGCCCAGGAACGGCTGTCGCTGCTCGTGCGGGCGGGCAAGCGCATCGGCGCCTCGCTGGACGTGCGCCGCACGGCCGCGGAGCTCGCCGACGTGGCGGTGCCGCAGCTGGCCGACGAGGTGCTGGTGGACCTGCCGCCGGCGGTCATCGAGGGCCGGCAGCCGCCGACGGGTTCGGCGCCGGGGCACAGCCTGCTGCGGATGCACGGCCGCACCCCGGAGGAGTTCCGGACCAGTCCCGTCTCCTACCCGCCGTCGTCGCCGCAGGCACTCAGCCTGGCCACCAGCCGCCCCGTCGTCGACGCCGTCCCGCCCGGGTCACCGGACGAGCCCGCTCCGGCCGGCCGGCGCTCCAGCCTGTTCGTCCCGCTGCTCGCCCGGGACGCGGTCCTCGGCCTCGCCACGTTCCGGCGCAGCAGCAACCCCGACCCCTTCGGGCCCGAGGAGCAGACCCTCGCGGTGGAGCTGACCGAGCGGGCCGCCGTCGGCATCGACAACGCCCGCCGGTACACCAGCCAGCACGCCGCGGCCCTGGTGCTGCAGCGGAGCCTGCTGCCGCGGCACCTGCCCGAGCAGAGCGCGGTCGACGTGGCGTACCGGTACCTGCCCGCGGACAGCCGGGTGGGCGTGGGCGGCGACTGGTTCGACCTGATCCCGCTCTCCGGGGCCCGGGTGGGGCTGACCGTCGGTGACGTGGTCGGCCACGGTGTGCACGCCGCCGCGACCATGGGCAGGCTGCGCGCCACCGTACGGACCCTGGCCCTGCTGGACCTCGACCCGGCGGAGCTGCTGACCCGACTCGACGGGCTGGTCGCGCAGGACTCCGAACCCCACGCGGACGACGGGCTGGGCGACGAGGCGCTCGGGGTGACCTGCCTGTACGCGATCTACGACCCGGTGAGCGGTCGCTGTGTCTGGGCGAGCGCGGGCCATCCCCCGCCGATCGTGGCCGACGCGAACGGCTCGGTGGCGCTGTCCGCGCTGGCGCCGGGGCCGCCCCTGGGGCTGGGCAGCCTGCCCTACGAGAACGTCGAGCTGAGCCTGCCCGACGGCAGCGTGGTGGCGTTCTTCACCGACGGGGTGGTGGAGGACCGGCGCACCGACATCGACAGCGGTATCGACCGTCTCGCCCATGTGCTGACCTGGCAGCGGTGCCCGCTGGAGGAGCTGTGCGACCGGGCGCTGTCGACCCTGCCGCCCGGGCCGCAGGCGGACGACGCGACGCTGCTGCTGGTCCGCACGCGGCGGCTGGACGCCGGGCAGGTGGCGGACCTGGAGCTGCCGCCCGACCCGGCGATGGTGGCGCGGGCGCGCACGGACACCGAGCGCCAGCTGGAGACCTGGGGCCTGTCCGACCTGGCGTTCACCGCGGAGCTGGTGGTGAGCGAGCTGGTCACCAACAGCATCCGGTACGCCACCGGGCCCGTGCTGCTGAGGCTGATCAGGGACCGCAGCCTGCTGTGCGAGGTCTCCGACAACGCGCACACGGCACCGCACCTGCGGCGGGCCCGCCGGGACGACGAGGGGGGACGCGGCCTGTTCCTCGTCGCCCAGATGTCGCAGCGCTGGGGCACCCGCTACACCGGCTCCGGGAAGACCATCTGGGCCGAACTGGCCATCCCCTGACCCGGGCGGACTCACGCGCGGGGCGGCCTGTGCCTGCGGCCGTCCCGCGCGTGCACCCCGGCCCGGCGGGCCGGAGCTGGGTCAGCCGTCGATGCGGTGGGTGGTCCAGAACGACGTCAGGTCGGTGCTGGTGGCCGCCTGGGCCGCCGCCTTGAACTCGGCGGTGGTCGAGACGCCGTACCAGTGCGAACTGGCGTAGCTCTTCAGGAGGTTGGTCATGGCGGTGTCGCCGATCAAGCGGCGCAGGTCGTGCAGGGCGCACTTGCCGTAGCCGTAGACGACGGTGGAGTAGCGGGAGGAGTGGGCGTCCCAGTAGGCCATCGAGTTGGTGATCTTCTCCGCCGACGAGGCCCAGGACACGCTGTTCCAGCAGTTGGTGCCGGACAGGCCCTGCGCCAGGTCGGTGGCGTAGTCCGTGAACGCCTCGTCCAGCCAGGGGCTGTTGTACTCGTCGTCGCCGACGATGCCGTACCACCACTGGTGGCCGATCTCGTGGGTGAGCGCGGTGGTGCTGACCAGGTCGAGGACGAAGCCCGGGTACTCCATGCCGCCGAACCAGAAGTTGTTGTCGATGACGGCGTCCAGCTCGCCGTACGGGTAGGCCCCGAAGCGGCCGGCGTGGGCGTCGACCGCGGACTTGGCGGTGGTGAGCATGGACTGGGCACTGGAGGAGCTGATGCCCGACACCGAGTAGATGTTGATCGGCACCCCGCCCGGGGAGGTGCCGGAGATCTTGCTGAACGGCCCGGCCGCCCAGGCGAAGTCACGGACCTTGGTGGCGGTCGCGGTGGTGACGGTACGGCCGCTGGTGCCGGGGGTGTCGACGGAGGTGCCGGTCGCCGGGACCAGCAGGCTGGTGGGGTGGTCCAGGGTCACCTTGAAGTCGGCGGCCAGGGAGTAGAAGGACTCGCCGTTGTTGGTGTACGGGTCCAGGTGCCAGCCGGAGCCGTCCCGGACCGCGAGCACGGGCAGCGCGTTGCCGATCATGCTGAAGGCGCCGTCGTAGCCGAAGCGGTCGGCGCCGCTGGGTACGGTGATGCCCAGGTCGAAGCCGATCGTGGTGCTCTGGCCCTGGGCCAGCGGTGTCGGCAGGGCGATCTGCAGCGCCGTGCAGGCGACCGAGAGCGCGCCCGCGGTGCCGCCGGTGACGTTGCTGACGGTGATCGGCGGGGCCGAGCAGGTGCCGTGGTAGTTGTCCCACAGCCGCAGGTAGATCTCGCTGAGCGCGGTCGCGGAGGCGTTGGTGAAGGTCACGCTCTCGTGGCCGGTCCAGCCGGTGCCCGCGGTGTTGCTGGTCAGGCTGACGGTGTACGACGGCGAGGCCGGGGTGCGGGTGGTGTCGCCCGGGGTGGTGGCGGCCGAGGTGTCCAGGGCGACGTCGTCGACGACGAAGCTGGTCTGGAGGCTGGAGTCCTCGGTTCCGGTGAAGGCGACGGTCACGGTCTGCCCGGCGAACGCGGAGACGTCGAACGACTTCTTCACGAACCCGGTGTTCTTGTCCAGGTTGGAGTACGTCGCCAGCGTGGTGCTGCCGATCTTCGCCGTGAGCTTGTCGTACGCCGTCGACGAGGTCGTCTCGGCGGTGTCGACGTGCAGCCAGAAGGTGAGCGTCGCGGCGCATCCGGAGGGGATGCTGACGCTCTGCGAGAGCGTGTCGGTGTGGGTGGAGCCGGTGCCGTCCAGCCAGGCGAAGCCGGCTCCGCCGTGGGCGGACTGGCCGGAGCGGCTGGTGATCACGCTGGTCGAGGACTGGGTCCAGGGTGATGTGCCGCTCTCGAAGCCGCCGTTGGTGACGACCTGGGCGGGGGTGCAGGCCGCCTGGTCGGCGGCCGACGCCGTGCTGCCGGGGAGCAGGGCCGCGGCGAGCGCCGCGATGGCCAGCGCACTGGTGGCGAAGGCCTTGTGGGGGGTCGATCTCACACGAAACTCCTTTGCGGAGGCCGGGTCATGGCCTGCTGAGTGACCGCCGGTCCGGCTGGGGTGCGCCGGTGGCGGCCTCACGCGATGCGAAGTGGTGCGAGTCGGAAGCCTGACAGACTTGACCAGGCCATGTCACTAAGGGGTTACCCTCGCGTCAGGCGTGGTCCGCGCAGCAGGGGGTGGGGTTGGGGACCTCGAAGGGGGCCAGCCGGCCGCCCGCCGCCGGGACCAGGGCGAGGGTGAGGACGCCGTCGCGCCACTCCGGACGGACGTGATCCTGCGTCAGGACCTCGGTGTCGAGCGGGAGTCGGGCATCCGGCGCGCCGAGCACGACCAGGCGCTCGACGGCGGTGCGGCCGAGCAGGTCCGCGACGGTGACGGTGCCGGCCAGGTGTGCCACACCGGGGTAGGCCACGGCCCGGCCCGAGGCGGGGGGCGCGGCGGCGGCCAGCCGGGCACCGTGCACCGCGTCCGCGGGGCCGTGGGTCCGGTCGGCCAGGGCGAGGCCGGAGCCCTCCGGGAGCGCCTCGACGAGTTCGCGCCACACGGCGTCCACGTCCGCGTGCGGGACGGCCAGCGAGACCGTCGTACCCCGGCGTTCGTCGGTGCGCAACAGGTGGGTGCAGGCGAACACGCCCTCCGTGACCGCCGGCCGGTCGAGCAGCCGGTGGATCAGGTGGTCGGCCTCGCGCAGGGACGCCGTACCGGCGTCCACCCCGATGACGGAGCGGACGCCGGACGCGTGGTGCGGGGAGGTCATGCGGGCAGGACCCACATCGGGTTGGAGTAGAACCACAGGTCCTTCCACGGGTCGGCGTCGCCGAGGACGTCGATGGCCGGGCCGGCCGGGTCCACGGCGGCACCGTTGAAGCCGACCGCGGAGCGGTTGCCGTCGGTGCCGCGCAGCCGGACGTAGACCGGCTTGTCGAGGCGGCCGAGGGAGTACGTCAGCTTGACCGTGCCGGTGGCCTTGTTGACCTCGAAGGACTTCACGACCTTGGTGGCGGGCGTGGCGAAGGTGTCCTTGTCGCCGACCTTGCCGGTGACGTCGCCCTGGATGACGTCGACGCGGGCCAGCGACGGCACGAACTGCGCCCAGTTGGGGCCGTTGGCGAGGCTGATCTCGATCACCAGGTCGACCTTGCTGCCCTTGCGGACGTGCAGCACGTCGCCGAGGGTCACCGCCTGGGAGCCCGAGCGCAGCTGGGCGTCGAGGCCGCTGATCAGGCCGCCGTGGTCCACCCAGACCCGGCCGGCCCGGATGCCGTCCATGACCGACTTGTAGGAGAAGGACGAGGCGCCGACGTGGGTGCGGGAGTACTGGCCGGGCCAGAAGTCGGTGTCGGTGAGGCTGATGCCGGTGCCGTAGACCGGGTCCTCGTAGCGGCCGTTGGCGTTGAAGTCGCTGTTCGGGCCGCGCACCGCGGTGTCGGCGTACACGTTGTGGGAGTCGGAGTTGGCGGTGATCCACCAGGGCTTGCCCTCGGCGAGCAGGCTGTCCCACAGGCCGCCGACGGTGGCGGTCATCCAGTCGAAGCCGCCCCAGGTGCGGTAGCTCTCCAGCGGGTAGCCGGCGAAGGAGTCGGCGCTCGGGCTGTTGTCGTAGATGCCGCGGGCCGAGCCGGGGCCGTTCGGCTTGGGCAGGCCGCCCGCCTGGTGGCCGGGGGCGCCCTCGAAGCCGACCGCGATCGACGGCTGGGCGTCGCGCCAGGCGCGGATCTCGTGCGGGGAGTCGATGCCCTTGCGCGCCGGGTGGTTGGCGAGGAACAGGGCGTCCCTGACCTTGCGGCGCTGCACCTGCTCGGCGAGGAAGTTGAGGCCGGAGATGGCCAGCGCCTCGTTGGCCGGGGAGCTGCCGGAGGCGCCCTTCACCGAGCCGTCGAAGGAGTTCTCGAACTCCTTGAGGACGGCGACCTCGTTCTTGCCGGGGTGGACGAAGACCGTGCCGTGCTCGGCGGCCGGGATGTTCCACTCCAGGCCCTGGAAGACCAGGGTGTCCTCGATCCGGTCGCGGGCGGCGACGATGTCCGGGTTGACCTTCTCGACACCGATCTTGGCGTGCGCCTCGCTGCCGTGGTCGGTGATGACCATCCAGTCCAGGCCGTGCGCGTTGGCCTGCCGGACGTGGTCGATGACCCGGTACTTGGCGTCGGAGCTGTACTGGGTGTGGATGTGGTGGTCGCCGGCCAGCCACAGGTAGCCGCCGGACCGGCCGTTCTGGGAGTGGGCGGAGGAGACCGAGGCGGCGGCCTGGCCCGCGCCGGCGAGGACGCTGCCCGCCGCGAGGCCGGCGCCGAGCAGGCCGGTGCGGCGCAGCATCGAGCGGCGGGAGAGCTGACCGGGCGTCAGCTCCGCGTCGGGGACGGACAGATCGAGGGCGGGCGGCAGCGACGAGGCGGCGTCGCCGTCCCCGTGGTGGTGATGGTGGTGGTGACCGTGGTCGTGGCTGTGACCGTGGCTCATGTTCGGAACTCCCGCGGGCGGCCGGTACGGGGGATGGCTCAGGACGTGCAGAGTCTGCGAAGGTCGCATGAACAACGGGAGTCGAGGTCATGGTGGGGTAAAGAACGACTCATGTGCAGCGCGCTACGCACTTGTCCTGGTGGGGAGTTGGCCAAGCAGCCGTAAAGACGGCAATGCCCGGACCGGCTCGCAAGGAGCCGGTCCGGGCATCGGGCCCGGTCGGTCAGACCGCCGTCGGTCGGACCACCGTCGGTCAGACCAGGTCGAAGCGGTCCGCGTTGGCGACCTTCGTCCAGGCGGCGACGAAGTCCTTCACGAACTTCTCCTTGGCGTCGTCGCTCGCGTAGACCTCGGCGACGGCGCGCAGCTCGGAGTTGGAGCCGAAGACCAGGTCGGCACGGGTGCCGGTCCACTTGACGGCACCGCTGTCGTCGCGGCCCTCGAAGGTGGACTGGTCCTCGGAGGTGGACTTCCAGGTCGTGCCCATGTCGAGCAGGTTGACGAAGAAGTCGTTGGTCAGCACGCCCGGCGTCTCGGTGAGGACGCCGTGCTTCGAGCCGCCCTGGTTGGCGCCGAGGACGCGCAGGCCGCCGACGAGGACGGTCAGCTCCGGGGCGCTCAGGCCGAGCAGGTTGGCGCGGTCCAGGAGCAGGTACTCGGCGGGCAGGCGGTTGCCCTTGCCGAGGTAGTTGCGGAAGCCGTCCGAGGTCGGCTCCAGGGCCGCGAAGGACTCGGCGTCCGTGTGCTCGTCGGTCGCGTCGACCCGGCCCGGGGTGAAGGGCACCTCGATCTCGACACCGGCGTCCTTGGCGGCCTTCTCCACCGCGGCCCCGCCGCCGAGGACGATCAGGTCGGCCAGGGAGACCTTCTTGGCGCCGGTGTTGAAGTCGCGCTGGACGCCCTCCAGGACGCGCAGGACCTGCGCGAGCTGGTCGGGGTCGTTGGCCTCCCAGCCGCGCTGCGGCTCCAGGCGGATGCGGGCGCCGTTGGCACCGCCGCGCTTGTCGCTGCCGCGGTACGTCGAGGCCGACGCCCAGGCGGTGGAGACGAGCTGCGCGACCGTCAGGCCCGAGTCGAGGAGCTTGGCCTTGAGGGCCGTGACGTCGGCCGCGTCGATGGCCTCGCCCTCGGCCGCGGGCAGCGGGTCCTGCCAGATCAGCGTCTCCGCCGGGACCTCCGGGCCGAGGTACAGGGACTTCGGGCCCATGTCACGGTGGGTCAGCTTGAACCAGGCGCGGGCGAAGGCGTCCGCGAACTGGTCGGGGTTCTCGTGGAAGCGGCGCGAGATCGGCTCGTAGATCGGGTCGAAGCGCAGCGACAGGTCGGTGGTGAGCATCGTCGGGAGCTTCTTCTTCGACGCGTCGTGCGCGTCGGGGACGATCGCCTCGGCGTCCTTGGCCACCCACTGGTTGGCGCCGGCGGGGCTCTGGGTCAGCTCCCACTCGTAGCCGAAGAGGATGGAGAAGAAGTCGTTGCTCCACTGGGTGGGCTTGGTGGTCCAGGTGACCTCCAGGCCGCTGGTGATCGCGTCGCCGGCCTTGCCGCTGCCGTAGGTGCTCTTCCAGCCCAGGCCCTGCTGCTCCATCGGGGCGCCCTCGGGCTCGGCGCCCACGTTCTCCGCGGGGCCGGCGCCGTGGGTCTTGCCGAAGGTGTGGCCGCCGGCGATGAGGGCGACGGTCTCCTCGTCGTTCATCGCCATCCGGCGGAAGGTCTCGCGGATGTCGCGGGCCGCGGCGATCGGGTCCGGGTTGCCGTTGGGGCCCTCCGGGTTGACGTAGATCAGACCCATCTGGACGGCGCCGAGCGGGTTCTCCAGGTCACGGTCGCCGGTGTAGCGCTGGTCGTCGAGCCAGACCTTCTCGGGACCCCAGTAGACGTCGTCCTCCGGCTCCCAGACGTCCGCGCGACCGCCGCCGAAGCCGAAGGTCTCGAAGCCCATCGACTCCAGGGCCACGTTGCCGGTGAGGATCATGAGGTCGGCCCAGGAGATGGCCTGGCCGTACTTCTTCTTGACCGGCCACAGCAGCCGGCGGGCCTTGTCCAGGTTGCCGTTGTCCGGCCAGCTGTTGAGCGGGGCGAAGCGCTGCTGGCCCGCACCGGCGCCGCCGCGGCCGTCGGAGATGCGGTAGGTGCCCGCGCTGTGCCAGGCCATCCGGATCATCAGCGGGCCGTAGTTGCCGAAGTCGGCCGGCCACCAGTCCTGCGAGGTGGTGAGCACCTCGGCGATGTCACGTTTCACGGCCGCGAGGTCGAGGTTCTGGAACGCCTCGGCGTAGTCGAAACCCTCGTCGAGCGGGTTCGATACGGCGGGGTTCTTGGCAAGGATCTTCAGGTTGAGCCCCTCGGGCCACCACTGGCGGTTGCCGCCACCCTGGGTCGGGTGCGGTGCGCGGTCGTGCGCGACCGGGCACTTGCCCGCGTTCTCCTGGGCCTCAGACATGGGGGAAATCCTTCCGGAAAGGGCGGATCGACATACTCAGGAACTGCTGACGGTGGAACATGCGGGGCACAGGCCCCAGTAGATGACCTCGGCCTCGTCGATCGCGAAGCCGTGGTCGTCCGAAGCGGTCAGGCACGGGGCGTCACCGACCGCACAGTCGACGTCGGCGACGGCACCGCACGACCGGCACAGGACGTGGTGGTGGTTGTCGCCGACCCGCCCCTCGAACCGGGCCGGGCTGCCGGCCGGCTCGATGCGGCGTATGAGTCGTGCCGTGGTGAGCGCGTGCAGCGCGTCGTACACGGCTTGAAGCGATATGTGGCCCACCCGGTCGCGGACGCCCGAGGCGATCGCCTCGACGTCCAGGTGGTCGCCGTGGCGGACGGTCTCCAGCAGCGCGACGCGGGCGGCCGTCACCCGCAGGCCGGCACCGCGCAGCTCATCGGCGGTCGTCGGGGGCTGGGAGGCGGTCATGACACCAACCTATCTCCATAAACACGAGTGATTCAAGAAAACAAACCACTCAAGTCTGGTGGCGAACCGGCCAACGCCCGGCCCCACCCGCCCCGCGCCGCCCCACCCGCCGCTCGACTTTGCCATCTCTTTACAACCTGACCCGGTGCCGGGTCGTCTCTCCGCTCGATCCGTAACTCAGCCCGCCCCGACCACGGCGGGCCGACGAGAGAGAGCGTCCTCATGCGCCGAACTGTCCTGAGCGCCACGGCCCTCGCCTGCACCGCCGTGCTGGCCGCCACCGTGCCCGCGTTCGCCGGCGGCACCGCCCCGAGCCCGGTCGCCACCGTGGCGCCGTCCGCCGCGGCTTCCGCCGCTCCGTCCGCCGTCCCGTCCGCGGCCCCGTCCACCGAGCCCACGAGGGCCGCCAGCCCCGTTCCGTCCCGGGACTCGCACCAGGTCGCGGCGGTGCCGCAGGGCGCGCCCGACACCGGGGTGACGGAGCCCTCCTCGGGCTCCGGCTCCGACAGCGCGCTGATCGGCGGCGGTGCGGCGGCGGCCGTCCTCGCCGCGGGCGCGACGGTGTTCGCCGTCCGTCGCCGCCGGGCGACCGGGGCATGACCCCCCTCTCCAGGCGCGCCTTGGTCACCGCCGCGACGGCCTCGCTGCTGGCGGGCTGCGCGGGCCGGGCACCGGACCGGACGGCCCCGGCCGCCCACCGGAAGCCGGCGTCCGCACCGCCTTCGTCCACGGCCACGGCCGCCTCCGGCACGCCCACCGCGCTCGGCCGCTCCACGCCGGTCCGGCTGCGCATCCCGGCGATCGGGGTCGACACCCCGCTGCTGCGGCTCGGCCTGGCCGCCGACGGCACGGTGCAGGTGCCACCGGTCACCGCGCACGACCGCGCGGGCTGGTACCGCTACTCCCCCACCCCGGGGCAGACCGGCCCTGCGGTGATCCTCGGCCATGTCACGGTCGGCGCCTACGGGGACGGGGTGTTCCGCCGGCTCGCGGAGCTGCGCCGGGGCGAACAGGCCGTGGCGCGCCTGGAGAACGGCAGGTCCGCGGTGTTCACCGTCGACAAGGTGCGTACGGTCGCCAAGGCCGCGTTCCCGACCCGGGACGTGTACGGGGACGTGGACCGCCCGGAGCTGCGGCTGATCACCTGCGGCGGTCCGCGTGGCGGCGACGGCTACCTCGACAACGTGATCGTCTTCGCCACGCTGACCGGCACGACCGTCTGACCCGCCGGAAACGGATGCGGGACCGGTGGAACGTACGCCGCCGGTCCCGCATCCTCCCCGACGAGTGAGTCCCCCCTCGACCCTGGAGAACGTTGAAACGGTCCCGTGACACGGCGGCCTCCGAGCTGTTCGCCGCCCTGTACCCGCGCCTGGCCGGCTGGTGCCGCCGTCTGGTCGACGACGACGAGACGGCGCACGAGGTCGCCTCGGAGGCCTTCACCCGGCTGTGGGCCCGGTGGACGAAGGTGGAGGAGCCGCGCGGCTTCCTCTACGTCACCGCGGCCAACCTCGTCCGGGACCACTGGCGCAAGCTGGAGCGCGAGCGCCGGACAGTGCGCCGGGTCGGATCGGAGGCCGCGACCCGCCCGCACGCCGAGCCGGCCGACCCCTCGGTACGGCTGCTGGTGCAGTCGCTGCCGGAGCGACTGCGGGTGCCGATCCTGCTGCACTACTACGCTGACATGCCGATCCGGGAGGTGTCCGAGCTGACCGGGCGCAAGGAAGGAACCGTCAAGGCCGATCTGCACGCGGCCCGAGAACTGCTCCGCGGTCATCTGAGGAGAAGCCTTGACCACACGCCTTGACGACGAGCCCGAGTTCGACGGCCCCGACGACCCGCTGGCGGTGATCCTGCGTCCGCCGGCCGCCCACCTCGGTCCGCCGCCGGGCCGCTACGGGGAGATCCGGCGCGCCGCGAGCCGCCGCCGCCTGGTCCGTACGGCGGCCGGAGCCGGGGTGACCTGTGCCGTCGCCGTCTGCGTCGCCCTGTCGCTGCACCTGACGGCACCCGCGGCGCCTGCCTCCCCGCAGGTGCCCCTCGCCCCGCCGGCCGCCACCCCCAGCGCCCCGCACCGCTCGTCGGGACACCCGACACCGGCCGCCCCCAGCGCGAGCCCCAGCGTCGCCCCGAACCGGCGGGAGACCACACAGGCTCCCGCCCGGGGAGCGTCGACGGCCCCGTCGGAAGCCGTCCCCTCCGCGGTCCGGGACGTCCCGTCCGGGTACCGGCCGAGCGCCGTCGCCACGGCGTCCCCCGGGTAGCGGCGTCAACGCGGCGGCGGCCTGCGTCATCCGTCCGTGCCCCGTGTCCCGACGCACCGCCCGCGCCCCAAAGGCGCGGGTCAAGACGCCACTCCGGGACGTGCGGGGCACGGCGGGAGCGACGGCCCGGATGGCCGAGGCTGCGGCTCGGCGTTGGTGTGATGTTTCGTACGAGGCCGGAATGAAAGGCGTGGAACGGGCAACGCTCCGTTTCATGCTCCACGCGCGAACCCTCCGGCAGGTGACTCGATGACGACGGCGACCCAGGCCCCTCTGACCGCTCCGGCCGCCGCACCACCCGCCCGCACCCTCCCGCCCGCCTCCCCTTCGCTGCCCTCCCTGACCGGACTGAGATGGATGGCCGCACTGCTGGTCTTCGGGCTGCACGTGCACAACTTCCGGTATTTCGGCGGCACCGGCGGTCGCATCGTGTCCTGGGGGTTCGAGGCCGGCGCCTCGGGGGTGTCGTTCTTCTTCGTCCTCTCCGGCTTCGTCCTGATGTGGTCCGCGCGGCCGGGCGACCGGGCGACGCGGTTCTGGTGGCGGCGGATCGCCCGGGTCTACCCGGTGCACCTGGTCACCGTCGCCCTCGCGCTGGTCATGGTGTGCACGCTGCCCCGCCAGCCGCGGCCGACCCTGTTGCAGGGCCTGGCCGACGTGTTCCTGGTGCACTCCTGGTGGCGGCCGTGGTGGCAGACCCTGGACCCGGTCAGCTGGTCGCTCGCGTGCGAGGCCTTCTTCTACGCCGCGTTCCCGCTGCTGGCGCTGGTGCTGCGCCGGCTGGGCGGGCGGGGCGCCACGGCGGTGGCCGCGCTGTCCGTGCTGACCGTGCTGGCGCTGGCCTGGACGGACGCGCACCACTGGTGGGCGCAGCCGATCAGCTCGTTCCCGGCCGCCCGGCTGCCCGAGTTCGTGCTGGGCGCGGCCACCGCGCGGCTGGTGCTGCTCGGCCGGTGGCGCGGCCCGGGCCTGGAGGCGTCGCTGGCCCTGGCGATCATCGGCTACTTCCTGGTCCCGCAGGTCACCGCCGAGTACGCGGCCACCGCCTGCACCATCACGGGCTTCGCGCTGCTCATCCCGGCGGCGGCGGTCGCGGACCTGCGCGGCCTGCCCTCGCTGTGGCGGCGCCGGTGGCTGGTCCGCCTGGGCGAGCTGTCGTTCGCGTTCTACATGGTCCATCTGCTGGTCCTGCGGGCGGGCACCCACCTGCTCGGCACCCGCCCGCGTTTCCACCTGCTCACCGGCACCGCCGTCGCCGCCGCCGCGTTCACCGTCGCACTGGGCCTCTCCTGGCTCCTCTACGAGGGCGTCGAGCGACCCGCGCGACGCCTCCTGCTGCGACGGCGGCCCCGCAGCGCCCCGTGAGGGGCCCGGCGCTCACCCGGCTACGGGAACTGGACCACCTTCGACGGGACCGTGCCGGTCCCCGAGGTCGGTGAGCCCGTGGTGTTGACGACGTGCGCGTACTGGCCCATGCCGCCCAGGGAGATCACCAGCAGGTCGTGCATCCTGATCCCCGAACCGGTGGGCACCTGGAAGCCGTTGGACTGCACGATCGAAGGGTCGGCCGTGTAGTTGCAGTAGCTGCCCAGGCCCCACGCCTCGTGGCTGGTCACGGTGTCGGCGACCTTGTAGGCCGCGTAGCCGACGACGCCGTCGTGGGTGATGGCGGCGGCGTCGGGGGCGTCGTAGGCCTTCTCGTTCTGGAAGAAGATCGTGCGGCCCCTCTCGCCCTGCCAGTAGACGTCGTACTTGTTGAAGTGCTCGACGAACAGGCCGGTGGCGAGGACGTCGTTGCCGTTGACGCGGAGGCCGTAGTCGGCGCGGTTGGTGGTCCAGCCGACTCCGCTGCCGTGGTCGGCGCGCCACAGCCAGGTGTGGTCGATGATGACGTTGTTGCTGTTGACCACGACCGAGTTGGTGGCGAGGCCTGGTCCGGCGCCGCCGATGCGGACGAACACGTCCTGCATGGTGGTGGGGTCGGCGGAGTGGTCGGCGGTGGAGCCGGGGTCGCCGATCCGCAGCAGGGTGTCGGAGTTGACGGAGCCCGCGTCGATGAGGAACCCGGCGAGCTTCACGCCGTCGACGTCGGCGACGTGCAGGGCGTCGACGCCGTTGTCCGGGACCAGGGTGGCGAGGCCGAGGCCGAGGACCACGGTGCCCGCGCGGGTGACGTCGATGGTCCGGTCGAGGTGGTAGATGCCGGGCGTGAAGAGGAGGTTGAGGCCCTGGGCGAGGGCCTGGTTGATGGTGGCGGCCGTGGCGCCGGGCTTGACGACGTAGAACTGGTCCAGCGGGATGGACGTGCCCGCGTTCGCCGGCCAGGAGACGCCCCGGGCGTTGGTCCGCTTGGCGGGGACGAAGACCTTGTAGGTGCTGCCGTCCAGGTACAGGAAGGGCTTCTCGCGCGAGACGGGGGTGTTGTCCAGCGTGGTGTAGGAGCCGGTGGCGAAGTCGGTCGCGGGTGCGCCCTGGACTCCGGAGAAGGTCATGTTCCAGACGCCGTTGGTCCAGCCGCCGACCGAGCTGTCGCGGGTGTACCACTGCTGCTGGGAGTACGGGCCGACGGTGCCGTCGATCTTCGAGTCGGCGATGTAGCCGCCGGAGGCCCAGCCGTAGCCGTTCGGGGCGAGGTTGAGACCCCCCTTGACGTGGATACGGCGGAAGGGGGCCGCCTGAGCCACGGCCCACCGGTCGGTGCCGTTGGACGGCGTGATGGCGAAGTTCTCCGCCGAACGCCAGAAGTTCTGGGTGGCGTTGCCGTTGAACCAGCCGGCGTCGACCGTGACGTCACCGTTGATCTGGGTGTCGTCGGGGTTGAGGCCGAGCCCGGAGATCGAGGTGTAGAAGCCGAGCTGGGCGTTGATGCCGTTGTAGGTGCCCGGCTTGAGCAGGAACTGGTAGCGGCCGGTGCCGAACTGCGCCGACTCCTGCTGGGCGAAGACGGAGTCGAACTTCGCCTGGAGGTTCGGCGTGGACGGGTCGACGACGATCACGTTGGGGCCGAGGTCGCCACCGCCCTGGACCGGGGGCGTGCCGGTGGTGGTGCCGTAGACCTGGAACTCCCAGAGGGAGTAGCCCCACTGGGTGGCGCGGTGCACGCCCAGCATCCGGACGTAGCGGCCCTGGCCGGACACGGTGAGGGTGTCGGTGCCGCCGTCGCCGCCGGTCACGGACTGCAGGTCGGTCCAGTTGCTGCCGTCCGCGGAGATCTGGACCTTGTAGTCCTTGCCGTAGGCGGTCTCCCAGTTGAGGACCACCTGGCTGACCTGGGCGGTGGCGCCGAGGTCGACCCGGAGCCACTGGTCGTCGGTGAAGGCGGACGACCAGCGGGTGCCGGTGTTGCCGTCGACCGCGTTCGCGGCGGTGGTCCCGGCGTTCTCCTCCGAGGAGGCGGTGGCCGTCTTCCCCTGCGACAGCGGAACGTCGGCGGCATGGGCCGCCGGCGCGTGGGCGGCGGGCAGGGCGAGCAGCGCCGCCATGGCGGCGAGCACTACGCCCAGGGATCTCAGTCGTCTCATCAGCGGCTCCCTGAAGTGGACGTGGGGGTGCGGACAACGACCGCACCACACGGCTTAGTTCAGGTTTTGATTTAAGTGGTGAGGCAACTGGGCGGCAAGCCTTCGGGAGTGGATTTCTCAGCCGGCGCGGCCCCGCGGCAGGTCACGGGGACCGCCGCGGGACGAACCGCCGCAGGACGAACACCCCCCTGCCGCAGGCCGCATGTCACAGTCCGCGCTGCGCGTACATGGCGGCGAGGTCGCCCGACAGGGCACCCTTGGCCCAGCGGGTGATGTCGTCGGCGAGCACCTCGTAGGCGCCCGACTCGACGCCGTCGAGGGCCGCCGCGGCGATGTCCTCGGGCTTCGCCTTCGGCCCGTCGGCGTGCGCGGCCATGTCCGTGTCCACGTAGCCCATGTGCAGGCCGGTGACGCCGATGCCGCGCGGCTTGAGCGCGAGCCGCAGGCTGTTGGTCTGGGACCAGAAGGCCGCCTTCGAGGCGCTGTAGGCGCCGCCCTCGGCGACCCAGGACAGCACCGAGTGGACGTTCAGGATGTGGCCGCCGCCGTTGCGCTCGACGACCGGGACGAAGGCGCGGGCGAGCAGCAGCGGGCCGTAGAAGTTGATCTCGAACTCGCGGCGGATGTCGTCGAGCGACGAGGTCAGGAACTGGGTGCCGAGGGCGATCCCGGCATTGTTGACCAGGACCGTCACGTCCTGCGCCTGCTCGACGACGGCGGCCACGGAGGCGGGGTCGGTGACCTCCAGGGGCAGCGCCACCGCGTCGGGGTGGGTGACCGACCGCGGGTCGCGGGCGGTGGCGTAGACCTTGCCGGCGCCGCGTGCGTACAACTCCTCCACCAGCGCCTTTCCGACGCCGCGGCTGCCGCCGGTGACGAGGACGACGGAGTCCTTGATAGCGGTCATGACACTCACGCTCCAGATGTGCACAGAGATCGGAAACCGATCGGTTTCCTCCGTTCGCCGCCCATCGTAAACCGATCGGTTTCCAACTTCAATCGCGGACGGCCGTACCAGGCCGACGGCCGGACCCGATGTCCTTACGGGCAGGGCTGGTTACTCGATCCAGTCGATTGCGTCCGACCTCTGGCTACGGACTCCTACTGGGCGGTATACAGACCCCCGACACACGCGTGCGGGCCGCCCGTCGGGACCGGTTCCGTGCGCGTCCTGGTTCCAGGGGGGATCTCCATGGCGTACGGCATCCCGTCCGGCGGTTCGGCCAGAGGGCACCGGCGGAGGGCCACCGTGGCGGCGGCGCTGGGCGGCTGCGCCCTGGTGGCCGCGTCCACGGCACCGGCCGCGGCGCACGGCGGCGGCCACGGCTCCGGCCACGACCGCGGCACCAGCTATGTGGCGCTCGGCGACTCCTACACCTCGGGCCCGCTCATCCCGACCCAGGTCGACGCGAACTGCGCCCGCTCCGACCACAACTACCCCTCGCTGGTGGCGGCGGCCCGGCACGTGAGCGCGTTCAAGGACGTCAGCTGTTCCGGCGCGACCACCGTCGAGATGTGGAAGGCACAGGGCACCAACGGCCCCCAGCTCGACGCCGTGCAGCGGAGCACCGACCTGGTGACCGTCCAGATCGGCGGCAACGACATCGGGTTCAGCACGATCATCGGCACCTGCGCGGCCCTCAGCTCCAAGGACCTGACGGGCAACCCCTGCCAGCAGTACTACAACGCGTCCGGCACCGACCAGCTGACGGTCACCATCGCGCAGACCGCCCCCAAGGTCGACAAGGTGCTGCGGGCGGTCCGCGCCCGGGCCCCGCACGCCCGGATCCTGGTGGTCGGCTACCCCGACCTGCTGCCGGACGACGGCAGCGGCTGCTACCCGACGGTGCCCTTCGCGGCCAAGGACTTCCCCTACCTCCGGGACACCGGCAAGCGGCTGAACCTCATGCTGCGCCTGGTCGCCGCCTGGAACGGTGCCCGGTACGTGGACACCTACGGCCCGACCGTCGGCCACGACATGTGCAAGGCGCCCGCCGACCGCTGGATCGAGCCCCTCCAGCCGGCCTCCCCGGCCGCACCCGCCCACCCCAACGCCAAGGGCGAGGCGGCCATGGCCCAGGCCGTGCTGAACCGGCTGGAGCGGCGTTACTGAGAGCCCGTGGCGCTCGCACGGCCCGACACCCCGGGCCGTGCGGCCCCGTAGGACGGTTCGCGATAGGTTGACCTGCATGAGCGACAACGTTTACTTCGACATCTCGATCAACAACGAGCCGGCCGGCCGGATCGTGTTCAGCCTGTTCGACAAGGTGGTGCCCGACACGGCCCGCAACTTCCGTGAGCTCGCCACCGGGCAGCACGGTTTCGGGTACGCCGGTTCCGGCTTCCACCGGATCATCCCCCAGTTCATGCTCCAGGGCGGTGACTTCACCCGCGGTGACGGCACCGGCGGCAAGAGCATCTACGGCGAGAAGTTCAAGGACGAGAACTTCGACCTCAAGCACGACCGCCCGTACCTGCTCAGCATGGCCAACGCGGGCAAGAACACCAACGGCTCGCAGTTCTTCGTCACCACCGTCGTGACGTCCTGGCTGGACGGCAAGCACGTGGTCTTCGGCGAGGTCGTCGAGGGCCAGGACATCGTCGACCGGATCGAGGGCTACGGCTCGCAGAGCGGCACCCCCAAGGCCAAGGTCGAGATCACGGCGAGCGGCACCGTCTGATCCCGGTCCCGGACCGGGATCTTTCCGAGGGGGGACCGGGCGGCTCGCCCGGTCCCCCCTCGGCGTCGGTCACCGCGTGTCGCGCCCGCTCCGCGGTTCCGCCGCCTCCGGCGGGGCGCGTCCGGCCGGGGAGTCGTGCGCGGTGAGGTGTTCCAGGGCCTCGGCCAGTTCCGTGCAGGCCTCCGCCACGGAGCGCCGGGTGTTGTGCTGCTCGGTGATGACGGCCGACAGCAGCAGCGCGGTCAGGGCCAGCGAGCCGTTGAACATCTGCAGTTTCAGCATCACCTCGACGTGGGACAGGCGGGCGAACGCGCCGACCCCGTGCGTCGCGGCGACCGCGGCCACGACCGACGTGAACAGGGCGCACAGCACGCTCCCCACCAGCCGGAACCGCAGCGCGGACCAGATCAGCAGCGGGTAGGCGAGGAACAGCGCGCTCAGGGAGCTGAGCGTGGTCAGGGGGATCACGACGGCCGCGACGACCGTGAGAGCCAGACCCTCCGGCCAGCGGGCCGGGGACGGGGGCCGACGGGCTTGGAACAGCGCCAGCAGGACGGGGGTGACGATCAGGACGCCCATCGCGTCGCCGACCCACCACGCCAGCCAGATCGGCCAGAAATGGTTCGCGTCGAGCTTGCCGACGAGAATCAGCGTGATCACGTCGACGGTGGAGCTGACCAGCATGGCGGCGAGCGCGCCGAGGAAGACCAGGGCGAGACCGTCCCGCAGCCGGCCCAGGTCGGTGCGGAAGCCGACCCGGCGCAGCAGCAGGAAGGCGCAGACCGGACCGGCGGTGTTGCCGACGAGGATGCCCACGAGGTCGGGCCCGGGCGAGCCGATCGACAGCACGAGGAAGAGGGCGCCGAGCGAGACGCCCGGCCAGCAGCCCAGGCCGAAGACCAGCAGACAGGCCAGCGCCACACCCGTCGGCGGATAGATGGGGGTGAAGACGGCACCCTCGACGGTGAGCCGGCACAGCAGGCCGAGCCGTCCTGCCGCGAAGTAGCAGGTGGCGACGGCCAGCGTCCGGAGGGCGACGACGGCCGGGCGGCGCAGCTCCTGGTTACCCACCACACCAGCCATCACACACCGAGGCGGCCGTCTCGGCGAGGCGGGAGCACCGCCCGCGACCGGTCCGGCGGGGGCGCACCGGGCGCGGCGGCGGTACCGGACCCGGCGGCTGCGCCAAGCCCGGAAGCTGCACCGGACCCGGAGGCTGCGCCGGGCCCGGAGGCTAGGGTGTGGCGTCCAGGTCCTCGTGGCCCATGACCAGGACGGCCGCGTCGTCCTCGTGGCCCACCCGTTCCGCGCCCTTGATCACGGCGGCGGCCAGGGACTGCGCCTCCAGGCCCGCCACGGCGGCCACGCCCGCGAGCCGCACCACCTGGTCGAGCCCCTCCTCGATGGGCAGCGACGGCCCCTCCACCACCC
The DNA here is from genome assembly GCF_040652195.1 of Streptomyces sp. NPDC048278. Classification (NCBI taxonomy): domain Bacteria; kingdom Bacillati; phylum Actinomycetota; class Actinomycetes; order Kitasatosporales; family Streptomycetaceae; genus Streptomyces; species Streptomyces sp. NPDC048278. Next base: position 21,771 of record NZ_JBEZLP010000009.1, on the reverse strand, counting down.
CGTCCGTGAGCAGCACGACCATGCCGCCCGTGGTGAGCCGGTACCGGGCCACCGGGTACTCCGTGCCGGACTCGATGCCCAGCGGCGGCCCGCCCTCGTCCTCGCCGAGCCCGGACTTCCCGTCGGCGGTGGCCCACACGAACGGGACGTGACCGGCCCGGGCGCTCTCCAGCAACCCGGTCTCCGGGTCGAGCCGCATGAAGGTGCAGGTCGCGAAGAGGTCGCTGCCCAGGGACACCAGGAGGTCGCTGGTGCGCGCGAGAAGTTCGCCCGGCTCGCTGGTCACCGAGGCGAGCGCCCGCATGGCCGCCCGGACCTGCCCCATGAAGGCAGCCGCCTCGATGTTGTGTCCCTGGACGTCGCCGATGGACAGGCCGATGTGGCCGTCGGGCAGCGTGAAGGCGTCGTACCAGTCGCCGCCCACGTTCAGCCCGTAGCAGGCGGGCGCGTACCGGACGGCCAGGTGGAAGCGGGGAGTGTCGGGCAGGTCCCGGGGCAGCATGCCGCGCTGGAGAGCGACGGCCAGCTCGACCTGCGAACGCTGGTAGGCGGCCCGCTCGCGCGCCTGGGCGGTGAGCGACCTCAGTCTGGCCAGCAGCTCGTCGTCGTCCGTTGCACGCTTGCGGGGCATGGCTCACTCCGGCCGAGGCTCCGTCGCCACCTGGGCAAACCCCTAGGTTTCAACCTTTACAGGATCATAGTGCGAACGGCGGGCGAGCGGTCGGCCGTGACGGCGACGGCCGGGCACGGGCGGCCGTCGCCGGACGGGTCGGTTCACCCCTTGCGCAGGCCGTCCGGGCGGCGGGACGCGCGCAGCGTGCCGACCGTCTTGAGCAGCCGGTCCGCCGGGTCGCGCAGCCGGGGGTGAGCGAGGACGGTGTTGCGCAGCCCGCGGACCGGTCGGCGCCACAGGCGGTGCGCCGCGGCCACCGGGTGGGTGCGGGTGGCGAAGCCCTCGCCCACCCGCAGTTCGCGGGTCTTGAGCCAGTCCTTGTACTCCTTGTCGCCGCGCCCGAGGTCGACCAGGGTGACACCGCCGCGCGCCGACGCCTCGGCGGTGCGCAGATGCATCATCAACCCCGGCGAGTAGTAGTGCAGTTCGGGGTCGTAGGCGGTGAACCAGGCGGCCAGCACGGTGGCCGAGCGCGGGCCGAAGTGTGCGGCCACCGGCCGGTCGCCGGCGTAGAGCACGGACAGCACGCCGGTGAAGTGCTCCTCGCGGACGTGGAAGAGGTGGTCCACGAGGTCGACGATCCAGGGGCGGGAGAAGCGGTCCATGCGTCCGGTCCGCCGGTACTGGGCGGACTTCCAGCGCATCAGGGTGCGCAGGGCCGCGGGGTCGCGCTCGTCGAACTCGAAGCGCAGGTCGCCGAGGTCGCGACCGAGGCGCCGTTCCTTCTTCAGCGTGGTCTTCGCCAGGCCCGGGTAGGTGGCGCGCAGCCACTCGGGGTATCCGCCGTCGCCGGGCTTCACGTCGATCACCGGCGAGGCGAAGGTGCCGGTCACGTGGGGAGCGAAAGGTCTCTGCTCGGCGACCAGGTGGTCGAACTCGAAGATGGACATCCCGCAGGCGCCCAGCAGTTCCTGGGCGTCCCAGACGACTCCGGGCCGGTGCACCAGCGCCTGGCAGTCGGAGAGACCGAGGCCGACGGCCCGGCCGACGCCGAGGGCGTTGCGCTCGTACGGGAGGAAGCCGACGGGTTCCCCGCCCTCGCGCAGGACCGCCACCCGCACGCCGGCCCGGTGTCTGCCGACGCCGATCGTGAACTCCGGGGCCAGAAAGGGGTTGGCGTACTCCGGCGACTCGTCCATCGCCTGGTGCCAGGCCCGGCGGAGCGGCTCGGTGAGCTCGCCGGGTCTGTGGATCGTGATGTCCACCTCAGATCAACCGCCCTTCGGCTGACGAGGTGTGTGAAGCATGACTGCACTGGCCTCTGGATCGCATGGATCGCATGCGCGACCACTCCCCCCCCCATAACGCGTGTTCCGCGTTCTGCCGTCTCTACGAACAGCTCCTGTTCCCCGCCGTACACCCTTGGGCCCGGACCGGCGACGGGGTCGCCGGTCCGGAGGTGTCGCTCAAACGTGGCGAAACAGTACGCACGCTGTCAAGGGTGCCACTGTCGGGGCGGGTTGGGGGTGGGGTGACTCGGACTTCTCCGGTCTTTTCTGTCAGGTCGCCGTCGCCGTGGCCGTCAGGTAGCCGTCGCCGCAGCCGCCGCGCGGCCCGCCTGCCGGCCGGAGAAGAGGCAGCCGCCGAGGAAGGTGCCCTCCAGCGAGCGGTAGCCGTGCACCCCGCCGCCGCCGAAGCCGGCCACCTCGCCGGCGGCGTACAGACCGGGGACGGGCGAGCCGCCGCTGTCCAGGACGCGTCCGGAGAGGTCGGTCTGGAGGCCGCCGAGGGTCTTGCGGGTGAGGATGTTCAGCCGGACGGCGATCAGCGGGCCGGCGCTGCTGTCCAGGATCTTGTGGATCGGCGCGGTACGGCTGAGCGAGTCGCCGATGTAGCTGAGGGCGTTGCGGATGCCCTGGACCTGGACGTCCTTGCTGTACGGGTTGTCGATCTCCCGGTCCCGGGCCTCGATCTGCCGCTTGAGGCCGGCGAGGTCGATGAGGTTGTCGCCGGTCAGCTTGTTCATGCCGGTGACGAGGTCGGCGAGGTTGTCGGCGACCACGAAGTCGGCGCCGTTGTTCTTGAACTTCTCGATGGGCTCCGGGGTCTGCCAGATCCGGGAGAGCAGCTGCCAGACGTTCTTGTTGGTCAGGTCGGGGTTCTGCTCGGAGCCGGAGAGCGCGAACTCCTTGGCGATGATCTTCTGGGTGGTGACGAACCAGGAGTAGTCGTAGCCGGAGGCGGTGATCGACCCGAGGGTGTGCAGGGTGTCGTAGCCGGGGATGTCGGGCGTGCCGAAGCGGCGGCCCTTGGCGTCGAACCACATGGAGGACGGGCCGGGCAGGATGCGGATGCCGTGGTTCGGCCAGATCGGGGCGTAGTTGCGCAGGCCCTCGGTGTAGTGCCACATCCGGTCGGGGTTGACGATCCGGCCGCCCGCCTGGGCCGTGATGCCGAGCATCCGGCCGTCCACGTGCGCGGGGACGCCGGTCACCATGAACTTCGGCGGGGTGCCGAGCCGGGCCGGCCAGTTCTGCCGTACGAGGTCGTGGTTGGCGCCGATGCCGCCCGAGGTGACCACCACGACCGGGGCCCGCAGCTCGAAGTCGCCGACGACGGTACGGCTGCTGGGGGTGCCGCGGGCCGCGCTGCTGGGCTCCAGGACCGCGCCCCGGACCCCGGTCACCGCGCCGCCCGTGGTCACCAACTCGTCCACCCGGTAGCGGAACTTGAAGGTCACCTTGCCGGCGGCGACCGCGGCGCGCACCTTCTTCTCGAACGGTTCGACGACCGCGGGGCCGGTGCCCCAGGTGACGTGGAAGCGGGGTACCGAGTTCCCGTGGCCGTCGGCGAGGCCGCCGCCGCGCTCGGCCCAGCCCACGATCGGGAACCACTGCACGCCCAGGCCGGCGAGCCAGGACCGCTTCTCGCCGGAGGCGAAGTCCACATACGACTGGGCCCACTTGTAGGCCCAGTAGTCCTGGCCGTTCGGGTCGTCGACGCCCCGGTCGAAGCCCGCGGTGCCGAGCCAGTCCTGCCAGGCCAGGTCGTGCGAGTCCTTGACGCCCATCAGCCGCTGCTCGTCGGAGTCGACGAAGAAGAGCCCGCCGAAGGACCAGAACGCCTGGCCGCCGAGGCTGGCTTCCGGCTCCTGGTCGAGCAGCAGCACCTTGCGGCCTGCGGCGGCGAGTTCGGCGGTGGCGACCAGGCCGGCGAGGCCGTGGCCGACGACGATCGCGTCCGCGTCCTGCGACTCGGCGGCGAACGCCCCGGCCTGGCCGAGGGTCAGGCCGGCGAGCGCGCCGCCGGCCACCGTCAGCACCTGACGGCGGGTGAACCGGGACGACTGCTCGGAGCCTTCGGCCGCGGCGGCGCCTGCGCTGGGATTTTCCATGGGGGGTTGCCTTCCGTACGGATGCGGGCGGTGCGGGAGACATGACTGGGACTGCCGTGACGGCAGGGTGTTACCGACGGTAGCCCAAGGTGGGGGCGGTGACCAGAGCCGTGCGCGACCGGCTCGCGGGCCAACTGCCGTACGGCGTCGGCGTCCGGACCGAGCGCGCCTTCCACGAACTCCTCCGGGACCTGTCGGCAACGCCGCCGCCGCACTCTCGCGGAACGCCCCCTTCGGCTCGCACTGGCGTGCTATCACCGGTGCCATGGAGACCGTGGCGACCGAGCCCGTAACCCCGTCCACCCCGCGCCCCGTCCGGCTGTCGACGATGGTCCAGGGGTGGTACCAACTGACCTTCCTGCACTGGCCGGTGGAGCCGGAGCAGGTGGCGGGTCTGCTGCCCGCCGGCACCCGTCCCGACACCCTGGACGGGGTCACCTACGTCGGGCTCGTCCCGTTCCTGATGCGGGGCACGGGCTTCGGGCCGGGACCGGGGCTGCCGTATCTGGGCACCTTCTGCGAGACGAACGTACGGCTGTACTCGGTGGACGGGCAGGGCCGCCGCGGGGTGGTGTTCAGGTCGCTGGACGCGACCCGGCTGCTCCCGGTGCTGGTGGGCCGGCTGGGGTTCCGGCTGCCGTACGCCTGGTCCGCGATGGGGCTGCGCCGCGAGGGCGATGTGATCACCTACACCTGCCGGCGGCGACGCCCGGTCGCCGCGAGCCGGGCGGTCGTAAGGATCGGGGCGCCGGTCGCCGAGCCGTCGCCGCTGGAGCACTTCCTGACCGCGCGCTGGGGGCTGCACGTGACCTGGCACGGCCGCACCGCGTACCTGCCGAACGAGCACGCGCCCTGGCCGCTGCACCGTGCGGAACTCCTCGATCTGGAGGACGGGTTGGTGACGGCTGCCGGGCTGCCGGAGAGGGCCGGGCCGCCGGTCAGCGTGCTCTGGTCGCCCGGGGTGAAGGTGCGGTTCGGGACGCTGGAAGTACTCCGCGCCAACAGGTAAAGAAATCGTATGGTCTAGTCCAAAGTGAGCTTTGGTCCAGTCCAATTCATTGACGTGACCGCGACACCTCCGGAAGCTGGGAGCCACCCCACCTCCCCGGCCCCCTGGAGGCACCAGTGAGACCCCTTCGCGCATGTCTGGGCGCGGCTGCCGCCGTCACCTTCGCCGCCGCCGGCACGACCGCGCTCGTCGCGAGCAACGCCTCGGGCGCGACCACGGCGCTGAGCAACCGGTGGTACGCCGCCGCCCCCTACCTGATGCCGCTGGACAACAACCCGCCGGACGCGGCTGCCATCATGGACGCCACCGGCCTCAAGGCCTTCCAGCTGGCGTTCGTCCTGGCCCCCAACGGCGGCGGCTGCTCGCCCACCTGGGGCGGCACGGCGGCGGTCTCCTCGGACACCGCCGTCCAGTCGGTGATCAACACGATCCGGGCCAGGGGCGGCGACGTCTCCGTCTCCATCGGCGGCTACGGCGGCACCAAGCTGGGGCAGACCTGCGCGGACGCGGCCTCCACGGCGGCGGCCTACCAGCAGGTGATCACCAAGTACGGGCTGCACGCGATCGACTTCGACCTGGAGGAGCCGGAGTACGAGAACACCGCGGCCATCAGGAACGAGATCGGCGCCGCGAAGATCCTCCAGCAGAACAACCCCGGCCTGTACGTGTCGGTGACGACGGCCGGCACGGCGGACGGCACCGGCTGGTTCGGCAAGCAGATGCTGCTGGAGGCGAAGTCGCAGGGGTTCACGCCCAACAACTTCTCCATCATGCCGTTCGACGGCGGTTTCAGCGGGGCGGCCTCGCAGACCGGCGCGCTCACCAACTTCAACGCGATCCTTCAGTCGACGTTCGGCTGGGACCAGGCGACCGCCTACGCCCACGAGGGCTTCTCCGGGATGAACGGCCGCAGCGACACCGGCGAGTACTTCACCCAGGCCGACTTCCAGACGGTGCTGGACTACGCCACGAGCCACAACATGGACCGCTTCACGTTCTGGTCCCTGAACCGGGACCGCCAGTGCACCCCTGTCGACAACAACGGCACCACGTCCGGGACCTGCTCCAGCGTGGCGCAGGGCGCCTGGGACTTCGCCAAGTACTCGGTAAAGTTCGCCGGGGTCACCCCGCCGACCACCACACCCACCCCCACGCCGACCCCGACACCCACCCCCACCTCGTGCAAGACCGCCTGGAGCGCGACGGCGGTGTACACGGCAGGGAACGAGGTCTCGTACAACAGCCACAACTGGAAGGCCAAGTGGTGGACCCAGAACGAGGTGCCCGGCGCCTCCGAGTGGGGTCCCTGGCAGGACGAGGGCGCCTGCTGAACCCCTTGACGGGACTGGTCCGGACCTTTACCTTCACGGGTCATCGGCGGTTATGGATGCGTCCGGAGTTCACAAACATGAACACCTGTGGGTGAGAACTCCGGGCGCGGCCCTCTGACGAAAGGACCCCCCACGTGAACCGCTCCCGGCTGCTCGCGGCGCCCACCGCCGCGGGCCTCGCCCTCGCGCTCACCGTCCTGTTCGGCGGCAGCGCGGACGCGGCGGACCCGAACGTCGCGCCCGGCGGCAACTTCGACCTGTCCGTATGGCAGCTCCAGGAGCCGGTCGGCTCCCCCGGATCGCCGACCACCGTCTCCTCCTCCCGGCTGCAGGGCGCGAACGGCTACCAGGACGCGTACTTCTACACCGACACCCGCGACGGCGCGATGACCTTCTGGGCACCCGAGAAGGGCGTCACCACCCCGAACTCCCACTACGCCCGCTCCGAACTGCGCGAGATGAACCGGGACGGCAGCGCCGCCAACTGGTCGCTGAGCGGCAGCCACAGGATGAGCGCGACGCTGCGGGTGGTCTCGGTGACCAAGAACGTGTGCGTGGGTCAGATCCACCTCGGCACCGGCGGCTCATCCACCAAACCGCTCCTCGAGCTGTACTACCGCTCCAACGGCGACATCGTGCTCGGCACCGAGAACTCCCCCGACGGCGGCCAGACCTCGCACGGCGTGGGCCATGTGTCGATCGGCAAGACCTGGACCTACACCATCGCGGTCTCCGGCGGGAACACCATCGACCTGACCGTCAACGGCACCACGACGCACTACGCCATTCCGTCCTCCTTCAACCCGTACAAGCAGTACTTCAAGGCGGGCTCGTACAACCAGTCGTCCTCCGACAGCACGACCAACGGAGCCCGGGTCGCGTTCTACGGCCTGACCGTGAAACACGGCTGAGTTCGCCCGGTCCACCCTGGCGGGGGCCGTCGTTCCGCCGCACGATGGAGAGGCCATCCGCGCCACGGCCGGACGCCGGGAGGACTCATGACGCAGAGCTGGGGACCACGTCCTCCCGTTACCGCGGACGGGCCCGAGTGGCGGCCGGCGCTCGACATCCCGGCACCGGCACGGCAGCGCCGCTGGACGGTGCTGCTGCGCTGGCTGCTGCTGGTCCCGCAGTACGTCGTGCTCGTCTTCCTCGGCATCGCGGCGTTCTTCGCCACGGTGGCCGGCTGGTTCGCGGCGCTCGTGCTGGGCCGGCTGCCCGACCCGATCGCCTCGTTCCTCGGCAGGTACCTCGCCTACGAGACCCGGGTCGCGGCCAGTTCCCTGCTCCTGGTGGACCGGTATCCGCCGTTCGCCCTCACCGCCCCCGACCATCCGGTGCAGATCGAGCTGCGTCCCACCACCCTGAACCGGCTCGCGGTGCTGTTCCGGCTGTTCCTGATGATCCCGGCGGCGATCGTCGCGAACCTCGCGACGACCGGCTGGTTCGCGGTCAGCTGGATCTTCTGGATCATCGGGATCGTGCTGGGCCGGCTCCCCGGGCCGGTCTTCGGGGCGACGGCCGCGGTCGCCCGCTACCGGATGCGGTTCGGCGCCTACACCAGCATGCTGACGCCCGTCTACCCGAAGGGGCTCCTCGGCGATCCGCCGGCCGCCGAGGAGAAGGTGCGCTCCGCCACCCGGCCCCTGGTCCTGGACACCGCCGCCAAGATCCTGGTCTGGATCTTCCTGGTCCTCGGCCTGATCACCCAGATCGCCTCCCGCTCCACCGGCGACCACGACATGAACGGAGTCGCGAATACGCCGCAAGTGGTACATCTCGCGGGACGGTCGTAGCGTCGAAGGGAAAGGTACGGCCGAACGGGCGGGAGCGACCATGCGCAGACCAGTGGTGGGAACGGCGATCGGACTCGGGGCGGCCCTGCTGCTCACGGCAGGCATGACGACGGCGTCCGCGACGCCGCCGACACCGTCCGCGTCGCGGGCCTCCGTCCAGCACCCGGTTCTCGTCGACTGCCTCTGGCACCAGCGGTTCCGGCCGACCGACTTCATGCTGGCCTGCGGCGACGGCAACAGCCTGCTCACCGGCATGCACTGGACCCAGTGGAACGACAGGACGGCGGTCGCCCAGGGCGTGAACGTGGTGAACGACTGCAAGCCGTACTGCGCGGCCGGAAAGTTCCACAAGTATCCGGTGACCGTGCGGCTCGACCGCCCGACAGCCTGGACGAAGCACCCGAACGTGCAGCACTTCACGCGGATGAACCTGACCTACTCCGGCGCACGCCCGGAGGGGTACACACAGGTCATGAACTACCCGATGTGGAACTGAGCGGGGTCGTCACCCGGCTGCGCGGCATGCGGGGCCACGCCGTGCGCCGGGCGGGCGACGTCGCGGCCACGGCTGCCCCGGCCCGGGGACGGGGAGGGGTCATCTTGGTGTGACCGGTACGCCGGAGCCCTGCGCTCCCGTCGAAAGAGGTCACATGCCCCGATTCCCCCGCCGGGCCGCCGTCGCCCCGGCCGTGGTCGCGATCGGCCTGCTCGCGGCGGTTCCGGCCGCGAGCGACGAGCCGGTCCTCTCCCGCCCGCACGCCGTCGCCCATTTCGATCTGGCCCGGGGGCAGACGCCGGAGAGCGTCGTCGCCGAGCAGGGCGGCTCGGTCGACATGTCCTTCGCGGTCGCCCGGCAGGTCGTCAAGGTCACCCGCGAGCGCCGGGTCCGGGTCCTCGCCACCCTGCCCGACGAGAAGCACCCCCGGACGCCCCTCGTGAACACCGCGGTCACGCACGGCCTGGCCCGCGCGCACGACGGCACCCTGTACGTCAACTACGCGACCGGCACCGACCGGACCGGCGTCTGGCGCATCCCGGCGGGCGGCGGCAGGCCCGAGCAGATCGCCCAACTGCCGCCCGACGGCCTGCCCAACGGGCTGGCCCTCGACGAGAGGCACGGCGTGCTCTACGCCGCCGACTCGGTGCGGGGCACGGTGTGGCGCGTCCCGCAGTCGGGCGGCACGCCCACCGCCTGGGCCACGGGCACCGAACTCTCCGGGGTCCCGTCGGCCAGCGGCTTCGGCGCCGACGGGATCAAGGTGCACAAGGACGCGGTGTGGGTCACCAACACCGACCGGGGCACCCTGCTGCGCATCCCGGTCGGCGCGGACGGCTCGGCGGGGCGGGCGGAGACGCGGGCGACCGGCCTCACCGGGGTCGACGACTTCGTCTTCCCCGGGCACTCGGACCTCGTGCTCGCCGCGCTGAACCCGTCCAACGAGGTCGTGCTGGTCGCCCCGGACGGCACCCGCGGCACGGTCCTGACGGTGCAGGAGGGGCTGTCCAACCCGACCTCGCTCGCGGTGCACGGCCGTGACGTGTTCGTGGCGAGCGCCGCCTACTCCACGCAGCGCGACCCGAACCTGCTGAAGGCCCTGCTCGCCGCGCACTTCTCCCGCTCGTAGCCGGGAGGGCCGGGCGGACCCGGCCCTCCCCCGCTCTCCCCCGGGGCTGTCCGGCCTCAGGCGATCTCGACCAGCAGGTCGCCGCCCTCCACCTGCTGGATGCGGTTGATGGCGAGCCGGGAGATCCGGCCGGCCTTCGGGGCGGTGATGGTGGCCTCCATCTTCATGGCCTCGATCGTGGCCACCGTGGCGCCCGCCTCGACCTCCGCGCCCTCCGCCACCGCGAGCGTGACCACGCCGGCGAACGGGGCCGCGACATGGCCGGGGTTGGCGCGGTCGGCCTTCTCGGTGACCGGGATGTCGGAGGCCGCGGCCCGGTCCCGGATCTGGATCGGCCGCAGCTGTCCGTTGAGGCTCGACATCACCGTGCGCATGCCGCGCTCGTCGGCCTCGCCGACCGCCTGGAGCTCGATGAGCAGCCGGACGCCGGGCTCCAGGTCGACCGAGTACTCCTTGCCCGGGCGCAGCCCGTAGAAGAAGTCCTTGCTGTCGAGGACGCTGGTGTCGCCGTAGGTCTGGCGGTGCGTCTCGAACTCGCGGGTCGGGGCCGGGAACAGCAGCCGGTTGAGGGTGGTGCGGGGCTCCTTGGCCAGGCCCTCGCGGTCCTCGGCGGACAGCTCCGGCGTCGGCTTGGCGGCGGCGCGGCCCTGGAGGGCCTTGGTGCGGAACGGCTCCGGCCAGCCGCCGGGCGGGGTGCCCAGCTCGCCGCGGAGGAAGCCGATGACCGAGTCGGGGATGTCGAACCGGTCGGGCGTCGACTCGAAGTCCTCCGGGCTCACCCCGGCGCCGACCAGGTGCAGGGCGAGGTCGCCGACCACCTTGGAGGACGGGGTGACCTTGACCAGGCGGCCGAGGATCCGGTCGGCGGCCTCGTACATGGCCTCGATGTCCTCGAAGCGGTCGCCGAGGCCGAGCGCGACGGCCTGGGTGCGCAGGTTGGAGAGCTGGCCGCCGGGGATCTCGTGGTGGTAGACGCGGCCGGTCGGCGAGGCGAGACCCGCCTCGAAGGGGGCGTAGACCTTGCGGACGCTCTCCCAATACGGCTCCAGGTCCTCGATCGCCCGCAGGTCGAGCCCGGTGGGACGCTCCGAGTAGTCGGTCGCGGCCACGATCGCCGACAGGGAGGGCTGCGAGGTCGTACCGGCCATGGAGGCCACCGCGCCGTCCACCGCGTCCGCGCCCGCCTGGATCGCGGCGAGGTAGGTGGCCAGCTGGCCGCCCGCCGTGTCGTGGGTGTGCAGGTGGACGGGGAGGTCGAACTCGCTGCGCAGCGCCGAGACCAGCTTCGCGGCGGCCGGGGCGCGCAGCAGGCCGGCCATGTCCTTGACGGCGAGGACGTGCGCGCCCGCCTCGACGATCTGCTCGGCGAGCCGCAGGTAGTAGTCGAGGGTGTAGAGGCGCTCGTCGGGGTTGGACAGGTCGGCGGTGTAGCAGAGGGCAACCTCGGCGACCGCGGTGCCCGTCTCGCGTACCGCCTGGATGGCGGGGCGCATCTGGCCCACGTCGTTGAGGGCGTCGAAGATGCGGAAGATGTCGATGCCGGTGGCGGCGGCCTCCTGGACGAAGGCGTCGGTCACCTCGGTCGGGTACGGGGTGTAGCCGACGGTGTTGCGGCCACGCAGCAGCATCTGGAGGCAGATGTTGGGAACGGCCTCGCGCAGCGCGGCGAGCCGCTCCCAGGGGTCCTCGGCGAGGAAGCGGAGCGCCACGTCGTAGGTGGCGCCGCCCCAGCACTCCAGGGAGAGCAGTTCGGGCAGGGTGCGGGCGACGACCGGGGCGACGGCGAGGAGGTCCTTGGTGCGCACGCGGGTGGCGAGCAGGGACTGGTGGGCGTCGCGGAAGGTGGTGTCGGTGATGCCGATGGTGGGCGACTCGCGCAGGGCGCGCGCGAACCCCTCGGGGCCGAGTTCGACGAGCCGCTGCCGGGAGCCCGCGGGCGGCTCGCCGGCCGGGAGCGCGGGCAGCTTGGTGGTCGACTCGATCAGATGGGGGCGCTCGCCGTGCGGCTTGTTGACGGTGACGTCGGCCAGGTAGGTGAGCAGCTTGGTGCCGCGGTCGGCGGAGGTGCGGGCGGTGAGCAGGTGCGGGCGCTGCTCGATGAACGACGTGGTGATCCGGCCCGCCTGGAAGTCCGGGTCGTCCAGGACCGCCTGGAGGAAGGGGATGTTGGTGGCCACGCCGCGGATGCGGAACTCGGCGACCGCGCGCCGGGCGCGCCCGATGGCGGCCTTGAAGTCCCGGCCCCGGCAGGTGAGCTTGACCAGCATGGAGTCGAAGTGCGCGCTGATCTCCGTACCGGCGTGGGTGGTTCCGCCGTCGAGCCGGATGCCGGAGCCGCCCGGGGAGCGGTAGGCGCTGATGCGGCCGGTGTCGGGGCGGAAGCCGTTGGCCGGGTCCTCGGTGGTGATGCGGCACTGGAGGGCGGCGCCGTGCAGCTTCACCGTCTCCTGGGACAGGCCGAGGTCGGCGAGGGTCTCGCCGGAGGCGATGCGCATCTGGGCCTGGACCAGGTCGACGTCGGTGACCTCCTCGGTGACCGTGTGCTCGACCTGGATGCGCGGGTTCATCTCGATGAAGACGTGGTTGCCCGCGGGGTCGAGGAGGAACTCGACGGTGCCGGCGTTGCGGTAGCCGATCTCGCGGGCGAAGCGGACGGCGTCGGCGCAGATCCGGTCGCGCAGTTCGGGGTCGAGGTTGGGCGCGGGGGCCAGCTCGATGACCTTCTGGTGGCGGCGCTGGAGCGAGCAGTCCCGTTCGAAGAGGTGGATGACGTTGCCCGCGCCGTCGGCGAGGATCTGCACCTCGATGTGACGGGGGTCCACGACGGCCTTCTCCAGGAAGACGGTCGGGTCGCCGAACGCGGAGGCCGCCTCACGGGAGGCCTGTTCGATGGACTCGCGCAGCGCGGCCGGGTCCTCGACCCGGCGCATGCCGCGGCCACCGCCGCCGGCGACGGCCTTCACGAACAGCGGGAAGCCGATCTCGTCGGCGGCCCGGACCAGTTCCTCGATGTCGTTGGAGGGCTGGGAGGAGCCGAGCACCGGGACGCCGGCGGCGCGGGCGGCGGCGACCGCGCGGGCCTTGTTGCCGGTCAGCTCCAGCGTCTGGGCGCTGGGTCCGACGAAGGTGATGCCCGCCTCCTCGCAGGCGCGGGCGAGTTCGGGGTTCTCGGAGAGGAAGCCGTAGCCGGGGTAGACGGCGTCGGCCCCGGCCCGGCGGGCCGCGGCCACGATCTCCTCGACGGAGAGGTAGGCGCGCACCGGATGTCCCGGTTCCCCGATCTCGTAGGCCTCGTCGGCCTTCAGCCGGTGCAGCGAGTTGCGGTCCTCGTGGGGGAAGACGGCGACCGTGCGCGCACCCAACTCGTAGCCCGCGCGGAATGCGCGGATGGCGATCTCTCCACGGTTGGCGACCAGCACCTTGCGGAACATCCCTGGATCCCTTCAGCCTGCCGGCGACGAACACCATGGTGTCAGCCGCGCCCTGCCGTAGCCCGCGCAACATTAGGGGTTGGCCGGACCGGCTGAAGTGCGAAAACCATCACATTGACGTTGTTGAGCACTTCGGCGGGTCTGCCGCGTGACATATGGGTTTTCGGGGAATCCGGGAGGGTTGGGGAGTCTTCAGGGCAGCCGGAGGGACGGTACGGGGTGGCGCGGTGGGCTCGGCCGGTGTGTCGGCGGGTCCGACCGGGGCGGCGACGGCGTGGTGCCGAGGCGTTCCGCCAGGCGGACGGGGAACGGCAGCCGGCGGCCGTGCAGCAGGCCGAGGACGACCGCGGCGGCCACGGCGATCAGGTGCTCGCGGCCGGCGAGGTTCGGCACGGTGACGGACTCCCACACCATCGAGCCGCCGGTGAGGGTGAAGACGACGGGGGCGCGCCGGACCACCGCCAGGTAGGTGAAGAGGCCCACCACGGCGGCGGACGGACCCGTGTCGAGGATCCGGCCGACCTCCGGGGGCAGGCCGAAACCCCACCAGCCGGGGCCGAGGGCGACCATCACCCGGGCGGTCATCGTGCCGGCCAGGGTGGTCACGTAGGCGACGGCGAGGGTCCGGCCGCGGCCGAGGGTGAGTTCGGCGAGCGCGAAGGCGAGGAAGAGCTGGGTGATGCCCGCCCAGACCGGCAGGTCGAGCGCCGGGACGTAGAGCGACACCGGGGTACGCAGCAGGGAGAGCCACAGCGGCAGGTCGGCGGTGACACCGCCGAGGTGCCACACCAGCCGTCGGCCGAAGGGGTGCTGGGCGATGCCGTGGAAGAAGATGACGCCGAACGCGGCCACGAACGCCAGCACGAGCCCGGACAGACCGCGCCGTACCAACTGCCGTACCGGATCCACCACGACGGCGTGCCATTCGCCGCGCAGCGTGCGCCCCGTGAACCGGACCGCCCGCGCGGCCACCCGGCTCCAGTCGCCTTTCACGAAGGCATCGCCCCCCTCGACACCGTCCCCGTCGTCGGCCTGCGCACTCCAAGAGGTTCTCCGTGCCCGGGCCGTTCCACGCGTCATCGTATAGACGTTTGGATCATTTGCGACGATGCGGGAGCTACGGATGGTCGGATATCGACGTCGGATTTATCACCCGTCCACGGCTGAACCCGCACGGCCGCAATCGCGTCCCCCTGAGCGTCGTCCCGGTAAAGGAGCGGTCATGCGTGAAGTGTCGCGTCGCACGGTGCTGGCCTCGGCCCTGGGGGCGGCGGTGACCGTCCCGCCGGCCCCGGGAGCGACCAGGAGACTGCGCGCCCTGGAGCGCGAACACGGAGCCCGGCTGGGGGTGTTCGCCCGGGACACCGGGTCCGGGGCGCGGTTCGGGTACCGGTCGGGCGAGCTCTTCCCGATGTGTTCGGTGCACAAGCCGCTCGCGGTCGCCGCCGTCCTGCGCGACCTCGGCGAGGACGTGCTCGGCAGGGTCGTGCACTACGACGAGAGCGATGTCGAGCGGGCGGGCGGCGCCCCGGTCACCGGACAACCGGAGAATCTCGCCGCGGGAATGACCGTCGCGGAGCTGTGCGGAGCCTCGATCTCGTACAGCGACAACACCGCGGCCAACCTGTTGCTGGAGCAACTGGGCGGGCCGGTGGCGGTGACGAGGCTGTGCCGTTCGCTCGGGGACGGGGTGACCCGCCTGGACCGGTGGGAGCCGGAGCTGAACTCCGGGGAGCCGGGGCGGGTCACCGACACCACCACTCCGCTGGCCATCGCCACGACCTACGTGAAGCTGACGGTCGGTCACGCCCTTGCCGGTGCCGACCGGCGGCGGCTCACCGGCTGGCTGCTCGCCAACACCACGGGCGGCGAGCGGATCCGCGCCGGGCTGCCCGGCGACTGGACGGTGGGCGACAAAACCGGAACCGGCGGCTATGGCACCGCCAACGATGTCGCGGTCGCCTGGCCCCCGGGCCGCGCGCCGCTCGTCCTGGCCGTCCTCTCCACCCATGCCGATGCCGCCGCCCAGGCGGACTCCCCGCTGGTCAGGGAGGCGGCCACGATCGCGGCGGACACCTTCGGACGGGGCGGCGCATAAGATCGTTCACAGTCGGAACACAGCAAGTCACCTTCCTCGCAGCAGGTTTTCTGCAATGAGACCGGAACCGTTCTGTTTCGATCACGAACTCTCGTATAGTGACGCGCAGTTCAACACCGAGCGTCACAACTCCTTCACCGGACACACATCCCTACCTGCTCCGAGGACCAGACCGGACCGATGACCGCGCCCACGCACCCCGGCGAACGACCTGCCCTCCGTACGCTCGTCCCGACCTTCGCGCTGACCGCGGTGGTGTCGGCCCTCGCGGTCTTCGCCGCGGCGACCGCCGCGCCGGCCTCGGTCCGCACGCCCCTCGCCCTCGGCGGGAGCGCCGCCGCGCTGCTGCTGTGCACGGCGGTGACCTGGGCCGTGCACGCGACGCGGGCCGCACGCGGCGCCCGGCGCCGGCTGGAGGCGGTGAGCCAGGACATCGGGCGGCTGCTCCAGCAGCAGGCCAGGACCACCGAGGACGCACGCCAGGAGCAGCAGCGGCTGATCGACGAACTGGCCCAGCAGCGCAGCGAGTTCGCCGAATCCTTCGAGCAGGAGCGGAGCCGGATCCACCAGGACAGCGGTCAGGAACTGGACTGGTACCGGCAGGAGAACGCCCGGCTCACCACCGAACTGGAGCGCGCCCTGCGGGAACGGGCCGCCGCGATCGCCGCCGCGGGCAACGCGGCCGGACGGATGCAGGCCCTGGCCACCGCCACCCTCGCCGACCTGCGGGCCATGGAGGACCGGCACAGCGACGAGGACGTGCTGGCCGACCTGCTCCACCTCGACCACCGCACCGCCCAGGCGGGCCGGCTCGCCGACTCCATCGCCGTGCTCACCGGGGCGCGTTCCGGCCGCCGCTGGGCCCGGCCGATCAGCATGGAGTCGATCCTGCGCGGCGCGATGGGCCGCATCAGCGGCTACCGCCGGGTGCGGGTGCACTCGGTGAGCGAGACGGCCGTCGCCGGACACGCCGCCGAGGGTGTCATGCACGCGCTGGCCGAACTCCTCGACAACGCGGCCAACTTCTCGCCGCCCACGGCCGAGGTCCACGTGTACGTGGAGGAGGTGCCGGCCGGGGTCATCGTGTCCGTGGAGGACAGCGGCCTGGTGATGGGCGACGTGCAGCTGCGCCGCGCCGAACGGGCGGTCACCGGTGACAGCACCGAACTGGGCGGCCTCAGCGGCACCCGGCTCGGGCTCGCGGTGGTCGGCCGGCTGGCCCGCAAGCACGGCCTGAAGGTGTCGTTCCGGCCGTCGGCACGCGGTGGCACCGGGGTGCTGATGCTGGTCCCGCAGGACCTGCTGACCCGCCCGGTCGCCGACGAACCCGCCTCGGCACCGGAGCTGGAGCCGGAGACGCAGACCGCCGCACCGGCACCGGCAGTGCCGGACCCGACACCCGTGCACGAGTCCGCCGCCGAGCCCGACGAGGACGAGGACGGATCCACCGGGCTGCCCAGGCGGCGGCGCGGCCGGACCCTCGCCGAGGCCGAGCGCCGGTCGGCGCCCCAGCCGGCCGAGCCGCGCCCCGCGCCCGGCGGCGCGGACGCCCAGGTCCGCGCCGCCCGCTTCAACAGCTTCCGGCAGGCCGTCCGCCCGGCCGCGCACGACGCCCGCTCCGCCGAAGCCCCCGGCACCCCCGGCGAGCCGGCCGCCCCGTACGCCCCCACCCCCGCACACGACCCGGCCCCCGCGCCCCACCCGGAGTCCGGTCCAGAACACACGTCCCACCCGCATGCGTACCCGGAAGGCGACCCCACTTCATGACCGGCAGGACCACCGCCGACTCCAAGCTCACCTGGCTCATCGAAGGCCTTCTGGAGCGCACCCCGGGCGCGCGGCACGCCCTCGTGCTGTCCCGCGACGGACTGAAGCTGTGCCGTACGCCGGAGCTCTCCGTCGACCAGGCCGACCAGCTCGCCGCGATCGCCGCCGGCATCCAGTCGCTGTCGCACGGGGCGTCCGTCGAGTTCGGCGACGGCAGCGGCGGCGTGCGGTCGGCGATGACCGAGTTCTACGGCGGTGTGCTGTTCATCGTCGAGGCCGGCGAGGGCGCCCACCTGGCCGTGGTGACCAGCGAGGACGCGGACCCCGGGCTGGTCGGGCACAACATGAGCGAACTGGTGGAGCAGCTCGGCGAGCACCTGACCGCGCAGCCCCGCACGTCATGAGCCGCCCGGGCAGGGACGACGCGCCCGACCGCCTGTACACCATCACCGGCGGCCGTAGCGGCTCCGGCCCCGACAGCCCCTTCGACCTGGTCACCCTGGTGGTCGCCGAGTCGGAGCCGACGCCCGGCATGCAGTCGGAGCACGCGGCGATCCTGCGCCTGGCCGAGTTCCCGACCTCGGTGGTGGAGATCGCCGCGGAGCTGAGGCTGCCGGTGAGCATCACCAAGATCCTGCTGGGCGACCTGCAGGCGGCCGGCCGGGTCAGCGCCCGCCACCCCCACCGGCCGGCCATCACCGACCCCGACATCCTGGAGCAGGTGCTCGTTGGACTCCGCAACCTCTGACGCGCGCACCCCGTTGGGTGCCTCCGCCGACCACGGTTTCAAGATCGTGGTCGTGGGCGGCTTCGGCGTCGGCAAGACCACCCTGGTCCGCTCGGTCAGCGAGATACGTCCCCTCAACACCGAGGAGACGATGACCCAGGCCGGCGAGGAGGTCGACGACATCCGGGAGGTGCGCGGCAAGTCCGCGACCACCGTCGCCTTCGACTTCGGCCGGATCACCCTGGACGCCCGCAACGTGCTGTACCTGTTCGGGGCGCCGGGCCAGGAGCGGTTCTGGTTCCTGTGGGACCGGCTGTTCTCCGGCACCCTCGGCGCCGTCGTCCTGGTCGACACCCGGCGGATCGGCGACTCCTGGTACGCCATCGACCGGCTGGAGAAGCACGGCACGCCGTTCATCGTGGCCTGCAACGACTTCGGCGGCCCGGTGCACACGCCCGAGGACGTCCGGCACGCCCTCGACCTGGACCCGCACGTCCCGCTGGTCAACTGCGACGCCCGGTCCCGGGAGTCCGGCAAGCAGGTACTGATCACGCTCGTCCAGCACGTCAAGAACCGGTACGCCGGCCCGTCCGCACCGGCGGACCTGCCCCGACAGGAGTTCGTGTGACCCCCGATGCCGTGCCGCTCGGCGGCCCCCGGTTCCAGACCGAACCGGCGCGTCTGTACCGCGAGATGCGGCGCGACCACGGTGCCGTCACCCCCGTCGTGCTCGACGGGGACGTGCCGGCCTGGCTGGTGGTCGGCTACCGCGAGCTGCACCAGGTGACCGGGGACCCGGTGCTGTTCAGCCGGGACTCGGACCTGTGGAACCAGTGGGACATGATCCCCGACGACTGGCCGCTGCTGCCGATGATCGGCCGCAAGCAGCCCTCGATCCTCTACACCGTCGGCGAACGGCACCGCGAGCGGGCCGGGATGATCAGCGACGCGCTGGAGGCCGTCGACCCGTTCGAACTGCGCGGGCACGCCGAGCGGTTCGCGGACGAGCTGATCGACGGACTGTGCACGAGCGGCGAGGCGGACCTGATCGGCCAGTACGCGATGCTGCTGCCGGTACGGGTGCTGGCGCGGCTGTACGGTTTCTCCGACGAGGAGGGGCCCGGCCTGGTCACCGCGCTCAACGACATGATCGACGGGCGTGAGCGGGCGCTCGCCGGGCAGCAGCATCTGGGCTCGTCCATGGCGCAGTTGCTGGCCGACCGGAAGGCGGACCCGGCCGACGACGTGGTGTCGCGGATGCTCCAGGACAAGAGCGGGTTCACCGACGAAGAGATCATGCAGGACCTGATGGTCATGATGGCGGCCGGGCACCAGCCGACCGCCGACTGGATCGGCAACTCGCTGCGCCTGATGCTCACCGACGACCGGTTCGCCGCCTCCCTGTTCGGCGGGCGCAACAGTGTCGCCGAGGCGATGAACGAGGTGCTGTGGGAGGACACCCCCAGCCAGAACATCGCCGGCCGCTGGGCGTCCCGGGACACCCAGCTGGGGGGCCGCCGGATCCGCGCCGGTGACCTGCTGATCCTCGGGCTCCAGGGCGCCAACTCCGATCCGCAGGTGCGCACCGACGCCTCCGCGCTGACCGGCGGCAACAACGCGCACTTCTCCTTCGGGCACGGCGAGCACCGCTGCCCGTTCCCCGCGCAGGAGGTCGCCGAGGTGGTCGCGCGGACCGGGATCGAGGTGGTCCTCGACCGGCTCCCGGACATCGACCTGGCGGTGCCCGCCGACAGCCTCACCCGCCGGCCCTCGCCCTGGCTGCGGGGGCTGACCGAGCTGCCCGTCCGGTTCACGCCCGTACCCGCCCTGTAGTCACCCCCGACAGTTCGGCGCAGCAGCACACCGATCGGCGCAGTACTCCGACCCTGCCCTGGGAGGCATGCCACGATGACGACCGGTACCGAAGAAGCCCGGATCGCCCTCGACCCCTTCGTCACCGACCTCGAAGGCGAGAGCGCGCGGCTGCGCGCCGCCGGTCCGCTCGCCGCCGTGGAGCTGCCCGGCGGGGTCCCCGTGTGGGCCGTCACGCACCACGCCGAGGCGAAGGCGCTGCTCACCGACCCGCGCCTGGTCAAGGACATCAACGTGTGGGGTGCCTGGCAGCGCGGGGAGATCGCGCCGGACTGGCCGCTGATCGGCCTCGCCAACCCCGGCCGTTCGATGCTCACCGTGGACGGCGCCGACCACCGCAGGATGCGCACGCTGGTCGCGCAGGCGCTCACCCCGCGCCGGGTGGAGCAGATGCGGGAGCGGATCCAGAAGCTCACCCAGGACCTGCTCGACGGCCTCCCGGCGGACGGGGGGACGGTCGACCTCAAGGCGGCCTTCGCCTACCCGCTGCCGATGTACGTCGTCGCCGACCTGATGGGCATCGACGAGGCCGAACTGCCGCGCCTGAAGGTGCTGTTCGAGAAGTTCTTCTCCACGCAGACCCCGCCCGCGGAGGTCATCGCGACCCTCACCGAGCTGGCCGGGATCATGGCGGCGACGGTCGCCGCCAAGCGGGCCGAGCCCGGCGACGACCTGACCAGCGCCCTGATCCTGGCCTCCGAGGACGGCGACCACCTCACCGACGCGGAGATCGTCTCCACCCTCCAGCTGATGGTGGCGGCCGGGCACGAGACGACGATCTCCCTGATCGTGAACGCGGTGGTCAACCTCTCCGCCCACCCCGACCAGCGGGCCAGGGTGCTCTCCGGCGAGGTGGACTGGTCGGCGGTGGTCGAGGAGACCCTGCGCTGGTCCACCCCGACCTCGCACGTCCTGATCCGGTTCGCCACCGAGGACGTCCAGGTCGGCGACAAGGTACTCCCGGCGGGCGACGCGCTCATCGTGTCGTACGCCGCGATAGGCCGCGACGAGAACGCGCACGGGCCGAGCGCCGGGGAGTTCGACGTCACCCGGGAGTCCCCGAACCGGCACATCTCCTTCGGGCACGGCCCGCACGTCTGCCCGGGTGCCGCGCTCTCCCGCCTGGAGGCGGGCGTCGCGCTGCCCGCGCTGTACGACCGCTTCCCCGGCCTGGACCTGGCGGTACCGGCGTCCGAGCTGCGCAACAAGCCGGTGGTCACCCAGAACGACCTCTTCGAGCTGCCGGTCCGGCTGAACCCCTAGCGGGTGTGCACGGAGTACGACTTGGCTCCGGTGCCGGCCAGCCTGCCGCCGTCGACGATCAGGTACTCGTCGCGGATCGGCCGGCCGGTCAGCCAGGACTCCAGGATCTCCCGGGTGCCGGCGGCGTAGCGGGCCTGGGCGGAGAGGCTGGAGCCCGAGATGTGCGGGGTCATCCCCTGGTGCGGCATGGTGCGCCAGGGGTGGTCGGCGGGGGCGGGCTGCGGGTACCAGACGTCGCCCGCGTACCCGGCCAGTCGCCCGCTGCGCAGCGCCCGGTCCACGGCGTCCCGGTCGACGATCAGGGCCCGGGCGGTGTTGATGAGATAGGCGCCGCGTTTCATGGTGCCGAGCAGCTCCTCGCCGAACAGGCCCTCGGTCTCCGGGTGCAGCGGCGCGTTGACGGTGACCACGTCGCAGTGCGGGGCCATGTCGGCCGCGCTCTCGTGGAAGGTCAGGTTCAGCTCGCGCTCGACGGACTCGGGCAGCCGGGTCCGGTCGGTGTAGTGCAGCTTCACGTCGAAGGGCGCGAGGCGCCGCAGGACGGCGAGACCGATCCGGCCGGCCGCGACGGTTCCGACGTGCATGCCCTCCAGGTCGTACGACCGGCTCACGCAGTCCGCGATGTTCCAGCCGCCGTCCAGCACCACCTGGTGGGACGGCAGGTAGTTGCGGACCAGCCCGAGGATCATCATCACGACGTGTTCGGCGACGCTGATGCTGTTGCAGTACGTCACCTCGGCGACCGTCACCCCGTGCGCGATGGCGGCGTCGAGGTCGACGTGGTCGGAGCCGATGCCCGCGGTGATCGCCAGCTTCAGGTTCGGCGCGGCGGCGATCCGCTCCGG
>NZ_JBEZLP010000008.1:169016-347705 GCF_040652195.1 Streptomyces sp. NPDC048278 | reverse complement strand
CAATGCAGGCGATCGCTGAGCACAAGCGCCTGCGGAGCAGCCGTCGCACGAAGTTCGCGCTCCGGCTGGGCCGGGCCGCGGGTGCCGGCGGAACGACGGGTGTCTGCGCGGGGGGCGGAGCAGCCACCGGGCTCCTCCGGGTCGGGGGCGGAGGAGGCGGCGGCGGGGGCGTAGCCGTGCCCGTCCGGGCCGCCGACGGTGGCGGCGGAGGAGGAGGCGGCGTCGGGGCAGAGGCCCTCCGGGCCGGCGGTGGGGGCGGAGGGGGAGGCGGCGGGGGCGCGGCAGAAGCCTTCCGGGGCGGCTGCGGGGGCGGAGGAGGCGGGGGTGCGGCAGAGGCCTTCCGGGCCGGGGGCGGGGGTGGCGGTGGGGGTGCGACGGCCGCGCTCTTCCTGGCCGGAGCCGGCGGCGCGGGCGGCGGAGGCGTGGTCGCGCCTGCCCTCGGCCTCGGCCTCGGCGGCGGGGGAGGCGGGGGCGCGGCGGCTCCGGGACGCGGCGCCGCGGGCGCGCCGGGACGCGGGGAAGGAGCCCCCGCAGGGGGTCGTGGCCCGGCCGGCGGTGCCTGCTGCTCCCCTCCGGCGGCCTCGGAGGCCTCCGGCCTGGGCCCGGCGATGAGGGTGTTCGCCCCCTGGATCACGCGCTGGAGCACGCCGACCCGCGGTTCGGCGGCCGTCTGCTCCTGCTCGATCTCCTGGACCACCTCCTGCGCGACCTGCGACGTCTGCTTCTCCCCCGTCCATTCGAGGAAACCGCCGCAGGAGCCGCAGAAGGCGTCGTCCTCCCCGTTGCGGAACCCGCACTTACGACAAACGATCATCTCTCCACGACCTCCAGCCCGTGCGGGACATGCGCGGGTTTCTCGGCGGCGATCAGTTCCTCCAGCGCGGTGACGTCCACCGACGTGTTCCTCGGCAGCGTCACCCGGACGGACAGCCGGGGCACCGCCTCGCCGGGCAGCGGGGTGTTCGGAACCGTCGACCAGCCGACCCCGCCGCTCTCGGCGAGTTCCACCTCCCCGCCGGTGACCAGCTCGACCAGCGTGCGCAGACCTTCGGCGGTGCCGCGCAGCCGGTGCAGCAGCACCGAGTGCGCCACGGCCGCCCGCTGCCGGTCGAGAGGCCAGTTCTCGTCCAGGACCGTGCCCAGCCAGCCGGCGAGCCACCGCACGAAGTCGCCGGGCGCGAGCATCGGGTCGGTATAGGCGGCCAGACAGTCCAGGGTCGAGACGGCCGGGGCGAGCACCTCGTCCAGGGCCCCGGTCCACCGCATCGCCACCGGGTCCTCCTGGAAGACCGCGGGCAGCAGCGTGCCGATCGGATACGGGGTGTCCAACCCCACCACGGCCGCGCGCATCAGTGTGCCTCCACTCTGACCTGGTGCTCGTACGAGAACACCAGGCTGTTGGCGTCGAGATCGATCCGGCGGGCCTCCTTGCCGCGCACGCCGGTGACCGGGTCGGCGGAGAACAGCCGTACGTCCTCGACCAGTTCGACCCCGGGTATCTGTTGCAGCCGGCCGAAGATCTCGCCGGCCTGCACCGGACGGCCGAACGGCCAGCCGGCGCCCTCGGGCCCGCCGCCCGGCAGCGGATTGAGATAGCGGTGGAGGGCTTCGAGCGAGTCCTCGCGCACCCGCTCGGCGTTCACCCGTGGTCGGGCCACCAGCCGGGCGACCACGGTGACGCCGCGGTAGAGCGGCGGTTCGAGCATGACGCGGGTGCCCACGACCCGCGCGCGGTCGAGCCGTTCAGCGATCCGGCGCAGCGTCGGCTCCGGCGGGACGAGGTTCTCGAACAGGATCCGGCCGTCCTGCATGGCCGCGGCCGGGACGACCAGCACCCGGACTCCCCCGGCCTCGGCGGGGTCCTCGCCGGTCGGCACGCAGCGCACCCGGGCGATCTCCGGTGCCGCCTCGCGGGTCAGGATCTCGTAGTCCTCCGCCGTCACCGCGCGGCTGCGGGTACGCAGCAGCAGCGGCCCGCGGTCCTTCGCCTCGTCGAGGGTCTCGCCGTCCACCCCGCCATGAGCCGGGCGCCGGTTCTCCACGGCGGAGACCGCCGGGACCGAGGACTTGAGCCGGCAGACCGACCCGGCCGCGACGTTCCCCCGGGCGCCGCCTCCGGTCGCGTACCCGCGGATGCGCACCTCGGCGCCCTTCTCGGGTACGGCACCGTACCGGCGCAGGCTCCCGTCGGTCTCGCGTACCGCCGGGCCGAACAGGACGAGTCCCGAGACCGCGTCCAGGGCGAAGTGCCGGTCCTCCGGTCGGCTGTCCGCGAAGTGCTCGACCTCGGTCCACTCCAGCCAGCCGTCCGGTGAGCCGGTCTCCACGACCGGCGGGCCGTAACCGGCCAGCACCGGAGCGTGCCGGAGCGGGAACTGCTGCCCGGGCACGCCCTCCGCCCGGTCCAGCTTCTCGAGAGCGACCGGTTCGGCGTGCATGGCCTCGACCGTGCCGCCGATCGTGCAGACGGTCAGTCCGTCGACCACGGGCGAGTCCGTGTACGGGGGTTGTCCCTCCTCGGGCTCGGTGACCCGGGCCCTGATCCACCCGGCGCGGTCGCCGTCGACCACGCTCGCCCGATGCGCGGTCGGCACGTGCAGGACGATCGCGCCCGAGGTGTTCAGGCCCCCGGTCTCGTCGAGCCCCGTCTCGCACTCCGTCCAGCCGTCGCCGGTCCATGCCTCCCAGATCAGCGGGGCGTGTTTCGGATTGACCCCCACCCCCTCGACCCGGCCGCGGAATCCCAGTCGGATCGCGCACCCGGGCACCGGGTCGGTGAGACCGATCATCAGCGCGTCCCCGATCCCGGGGCGTCGGCGGAACGCGGGGAACGGCCTGCCGTCCGAGAGCAGCCGGGAGCGGTCCGCGGTCCCGGCCGGCCGGCCGGCCTCGGTGGCCGCGCCGGTCTGTCCGCCCTCGGACTCCGGTTCGGCCGCGGTCCTGATCCTGGCGAGCGAACAGGGCACGACGGCCAGGTCCACCCGGGTGGTGAAGACGACCGATTCGGCGGTGGCCGTACGAACGGTCCCCACGCGGGTGCCCGCGGCGATCGTCAGCCGCGTGCGGGCGGGACTGGAGAGCCAGAAGGTGACGGGTACGCGCGCCGGGGTGGGCGGGAGGATGCGCAGGCCGATCAGGTTCAGGAAGGTGACATAGAGCCGGTCGGGCACCTGGTTGAGCCGGAAGAGCAGCTGGTCGGTCATCTGGGCGAAGGTCTCGATCAGGGTGATGCCCGGGTCGGAGACGTTGTGGTCGGTCCACTCCGGGCAGCGCTGCATCACCAGGCGTTTGGCCTCGTAGACGAGGTCCTGGAACCGGCGGTCGTCGAGATCGGGGGCCGGCAGGGGCATCAGTACTCGCCTTCTTCGTGCTCGGGGATGGTGTAGAAGGGGAAGACGAGGTTGCGCGGGCTGTTGGTGCCGGGCACGACGTAGCGGATGTCGATGTAGAGCAGGCCTGGCTGCTCCTCGTCGGGGTACACGTCCACCTCGGCCACGTCGACACGTGGCTCCCACTGCTCGATCGCGGCCTTGACCACGTCGGCTATCTCGGCGGCCTTGTGGACGCCGGCCCCGTCGAAGACGTAGTCCCGCAGGGTGCTGCCGAACCTCGGCCGCATCGGGCGCTCTCCGGGATAGGTCTCCAGGATCAGCCGCATCGACTGCTCCAGTTTGGCGGTCCCCGAGGCCATGGTCGGCGCCCCGGTGGGTTCGAAGGCGAACGGGAACGACCAGCCGGTGCCGGTGAAGTCGGTCATCGCCGTCCCTCATCCGCCCAGCGAGACGGACGCGCCGGAGAGGGAGACAGTGCCCTGGCTCTGGATGGTCAGCGAACCGGCGGACTTCAGGGTCAGCGCGTTCCCGCCGTCGATGGTCACCGTGCCGCCCTCGCCGGTCACGATGTTGACCGTCCCGGCCTGGCCGCACCTGATGGTGAGCTGCCCCGCCGGGTCGGTGGGCGCGCAGGTGAGCTCCACCGCCCCCCGCACCACGTCGACGCCGAGCCCCAGCCCGCCGTCGCCGGTGCCCAGCGCGATCCGCGACTGCTCCGGCTTCGGCCCCTCGCCCATCTCGTCCTGGAACACCAGCCGGTTGCCCGAGGCCGAGACGAACCCGCGGCGCGCGACCGACGAGTCCGCGCCGCCCGGCCCCTGCCGGACGGCGCTGCCGCCGAGGCTGTAGGCGCTGTGCTCGGTGACGAGGCCGCCGAGCACGTACGGACGGCGCGGATCGCCGAACTCGAACCCGACCAGGACCTCGTCGCCGACCTCGGGCAGGAACATCGCGCCGCTGCGCCGGCCGGCGCCGAACTGCACGACCGGGGCCCAGTCGGTGCGCACGTCCGGGGACAGCCACGGCAGCGTCAGCCGCACCCGGGCGTGGTCGCCGCCGATGTCGTCGACGACGGCGCAGACGAGACCGGGGATCCGCACCGGGTCGGTGCCGTCGGCCGCGGTCAGGCCGAGCAGGGAGCGGTCGTGCGCGCCGCCCGCGGCGAACTCGGTGTGGTAGCCGTTCTCCGCCAGGTCGAACACGTGCCGGGCACGGGTGACCAGCCAGACGGCGGGAAAGTGTGCGGGAATTCCGGAGACCCTGACGGAGGCGCCGGCGCGGATCGCGGGGTCGCCCATCGCGTCGCCCTCCGCCTCGGCGAAGGTCCCGCCGACGGACGCGGCCAGAGCCGCGGACGCGGCCTCGACGTCCGCGACCGGCAAGGTGCCCACGACATGGGCGGTCGGGCTCGGTGGGGGGCCGAGGCCCTCCCCGGTTCCTAGGCCGTCCCCGGGCTCCAGGCCCTGCCCGCCCGCCGCGACGGCGCCCAGCGGGCCTTCGGCGGACGCGCTGAAGAGCGCCGCGACCTCGGGCAGGCCCCGCGGGCGCTCGGTGGGGGCGGTGGCGGAGGGCTTCGGTGGCGAGGGCGCGGCGGAGAGCGTCGCCCGCAGCGGGTCCCAGACGCGCACCTCGACCTCGGGGGCCAGGTTCCCCGCCGTGACGCGCGGCTCGAAGCGCAGCAGCGAGCCGGGGATGGCCAGCTCCGGCAGACCTTTGTGGGAGTCCGCGAGCGTGGAGGCCTTCCGGAAGTAGAAGTCCCCCTCGGACATGCCGAATTCGAAGCCGATCTCGCGTGCCCGTTGGGCCAGGAACTCCCAGTCGCTCTGGTTGCACTGCAACAGGTGCTCGTGGACGGTCTGCGTCCCGGAGATCCTGCCGACCGGCAGTCCCGCCTCCTCGGCGATCCGCCGCGCAATGTCCGAGTCGGTCGCGTCGTCGAACGACCTTGTCCTGCGCGCCCGTTGCAGCCGGTGGCACAGGTCGTAACCGCGTACCACGGTCCGCCCCACCGTGCCCTGGTAGTACCCCTCGATCGCGGTGACCTCGCCGACGACCAGCCGGCCGCCCGGCCCGGACCCGACGCGCACCTCGATGCGCGTCCCGATCCGGAGACCGGCCTGGTCCAGTGCGGCACCGGTGAGGTCCGCGAAGCCGAGCGCGAACATCGACGGCAGCAGCAGGTGGGTGCTGACCTCGGTGCGCACCAGGCACCTCGCGGCGGCGCCGGACAGCTCCCGGCCCGGAGCGCCGACCCGTACCGTCGGCCACACGGTGGCGCCGAGGTCCGGCGACACGGTCATCGCTCACTCTCCTGCGTGCTCGGCAGGTACACGCGGGTCCCGGGCCGCACGCGCAGCGGGTCGTCGAACCGGTTCGCCGCGGCGATCTCCCGCCAGTGCTCCGGCCCGCCGTAGCACCGCGTGGCGAGTTCGGGCAAGGACTCGGCACCGGAGAGCAGGTGGGTGCGGCGCCCCTCCAGGCCGCCCGAACTCGGATTGGTCGGCCCCGGGATGTCCGGGATCGAGTGGAGCGTCAGGTCGACGGTGGCCCGTACGGGCGTCCCGGACGGACTGAACCGGGTGTACGTGACCGTCACCTGGTTGAGGTGGACGAGGTAGACCTGGGAGCCCCAGATGAACTTCAGCCGGGGCAGCTCGCTCCGCTGCGTGGACGTTCTGTCCCTGCTGTCCACGAAGTGGGACCAGGTGAGCAGGCGCAGGCAGGTGCGCGCCACGTTCGTGCCGTCGAAGGTCAGCGAGCGCAGGTTGATGCTCGTGGTGCCCTTTGCCTTCTCGACCTCTTCGACGGATATGGCGGACAGTTCGACCTTCGCCCTCGGGTCGGAGAGCCCGGCGCGTCTCTCGCTCCTCTGTTGCAGACCGGCAGTCGGTGCCACCGGCGCCGAGTGCGAGATCACGATGGTCGCCGGGTTGAAGTCGAACTCGACGTAGTCGGCGGCGGCGGTGGACTTCGCCGGGCCGAGTTTGGCGTTGCCGTCCGGGGCCAGTGGGGGTGCCGGGGCCTGCGGGACGCGCCGCGAGGCCATGGCTGCGCGCTGTTGTTGCAGCATCTCGGGGGTGACGCTCATGAGTCCGGCTCCTATACGTGGACGGCGGCGGAGGTCGGCAGGAAGCCCTCGTGTTCGAGGGTCAGCGTCTCGATCGCGACCGCGTTCTGCTTCGCGTCCAGGACGGGGCCGCTCCACGACACCGGGTACGCGTTGCGCAGGCTCCAGGAGGCGACGACGTTCTGGTGCACGTCCTGGAGGGAGATGTCCACGGTCCCCTTCGGCGCCCTGGCGCTCTTCTCGTCGCAGTTCATCCAGGTCGTGACCAGCTTGCCGAGCCAGCCCTGCAACGCCAGCGACGGCTGCCTCTCCATCGCCCTTTCCAGGACCACCGGGGAGTAGGACACCTGGGCGGGCAGCTTCACCTCGCCGCTGTAGTCGCCGCCGACCTTGATCGTCTCGGTCCGGAAGTCGACCTTCAGGCCCTTGCACGAGGACCATTCGCCGAGTCGGTCGATACCGTCGCCGTTGGAGAAGGCGACGGTGAAGCGCATGGACAGGCCGTAGTACCGGAACGCGCTGTCGGCGGACGCGCTGCGCGCCGCCGAGGCCGCGGTGGACGCGGCTGTGCCGCCGGCCTGCGCGAGGGGGAGGCCGAGTCGGCCGCCGCCCTGCCCGGCTGCGGAGGCGAAGGACGCGATGCTCACTGACGGGATGCCTTTCGGGTGCGTTGGTCCTGGCGGTCAGAACGGCGAGATCATCGGCGACGTCGGGGACAGCGCCGAGGAGTTCAGGTCGTCCTCGAGGAAACCGGTGTGGGCGAGCCGGAGCGTCTCGACCGCGGGCTTGGCACCGGCCGCGTCGAAGGAGTCGACGGACCAGGCGATGGGGAAGAACTCGCTCAGGCGCCACTGGACCATCGGAATCCCGGCGAAGTCGACGAGCTGGATCGTGCCGCTCTGCGGCTGCGGGTTCTTCGAGGTCTGCGTCAGCCAGTGCTGCACGACGCGCGAGTAGGGCCCGGCCGCCCGGCTGAGCGTGATCGGCTCGTACCTGGTGGCCCCGGGGAAGAGCCAGACCTGGTTGCCGCTGTCTCCGACCCGGTGCTCGACCTGATGCCAGGACACCGAAAGGCCCGTCACCCTGGACCAGTCGCCGAAGTGGTAGGCGACGTTGTCGATCAGCACCGAGTACCGGTGGCTCATGCCGACCGTCAGCGGACCGGCGATGTTCCGGGCCTGCTCGGCCGCGCCGCGCAGCGATCCCATCATGCTCATGGCTCCCCTGACTCCCGTCCGTCTCGTCCGTCGGATCTCGTCTATCTCGCCCAGCCGAACGGCCCGGTCGCACCGAGCCGGCCCGCGCGTTCGCGGTCGACCAGGAGCTCGCGCCGGAGCCGCCGGTGGATCTTTTCGTAGACCTGGACGGCCACTTCCTCGATGTCGCCCGGGTCGTCGAGGTCGAGCGGACGGCGACCGCTGAGCTCGATGAGCCGGTCCCTGACCGAGAGCAGTTCCTCGTCGAAGGGCGCCGACGTCCGGGCCGTCTGTGCCCCGGTCACCGGTCCCTGGGACGCCTGGGACACCTGGAACCCGGACGGCGTCCCGTCCCCGGGCGCGGTCGTCGGCGGCCGTGGCTGCGGTTGCGGGGGCTCGACCGCGCCTGGCTGGACCATGGTCGTCACGTCGCCGGGCTGCCGCTGCACCCCGCTCGCGGGCGCCGTGTGCCACGGTGCGGTCCACGATGCCGCGGGTGCCGCGGCTGCTTCCGCCGGTTCCGCACCCAGGCCGCGCGCCCACATCTCGGTCGCCACGGCCTCCGCCTCCAGAGCGCTGCCGCCGTCGGAGTCCTCGGGAGGAAGAGCCGGGCCGAGGGCGCGCTGCTGGGCGGCGTGGGTGAGTTCGTGCGCGAGCAGTCCGCGCGCGACCGGCTGGTCGAACGGCCCCTCGTCCGCGGGCAGGAACACCTCGCCGTTCCGGGTGAAGGCACGGGCACCGAGCGACCGTGCCTCGGCCGCCACCTCGGGACCGCGGTGGATCGGCACGTCGGAGACGTCCACGCCGTGCGCCCGCCGCACGGCGTGGACGAGTTCGCCCGGGGCCGTCCGGTCGGGCGGCGGGAACGGTGCGGGCGGGTGCGGCTCAGGCTCGGGACGGGCGCCGTCCGGCCGACGCCGCGCACGCGGACGTACCAGAGGTCTGCCCAGGGGAGTGGTCGTGGGGGTGGTCGGCGTCGGTGCGGTGCCGGTCGGGCGGGATGTCTCCGCAACCGGTGGAGCCGACCGCTCGCCGGGAACGAAACGGTAGACCGGACGGGCCGGAAGCGGCGTCACCGGGCGCACGTCCTCCTCGTCGACGGCCCCGCCCTGAACCCCTGACTCGCGGCCGGCCGGTGTCTGCGCGTGCGGCGCCGGTTCCCTCGGCTCCGGCGACGTGCGCTCGCGCGGCGACCGGGCACCGGCCGTCGTGCCGTGCGAAGGCCACTCCGGTCTGTCGATCGGGGCCGCGAGGCCGAGCACGGGCGCCTCGGGACCGGCGGAACCACGCCGCACGTCCGGGGCGACGTCCGACGCGAGGTATGGCGTCGGACCGGCATCCGCGCGGCGCGGCGACCGGCCCACGTCGGAGACCGCGACCCCGTCGGCTTCGGCTTCGGCTTCGGCGACCACGACGACATCGGCGACCGCGTCGGCGTCTGCGTCTGCGACCGCGACCGCGACCGCGACCGCGGCGGCATCGGCATCGGCGACCACGTCAACGTCGGCGACCGGAGCAGGCGACGAGTCGGCCTCGGTGGCACGAGTGCGTCCGGGCCGCTCGTCCTGGACTTCGGGCTCGGGGGCATCGAGGGAGTCGGCGGACGGCTCCACCGGGATCCGCGCGGCCGGGGAGACCGGCCGACGAAGCGGGTTGCCGAGGCCGAGCCGTCGGCTCTCGGCGAGGGAGGCGCGGCGCGCCGCCGCCTTCGGCCCTCCCGTACGCGGCTCCCGCGACGGCCGGGGCGGTGCGGCCGTCGCCTCGCTCGACCACGAGGTGCCGCCCCCGGGCATCGGCGGCGCAGCACCCTGCGGCGGAGGTGGGGCGGCTCCGGCCTCGGTCGCCCACGGCGGACGGTAGGACTCGAGCATGCGCAGCCAGTCGGAGGAGGCGTCGGGCACGTCGTCGGGCGCAGGAGCCGCGGAGCCCTTGGGTGCCACGTCGGACGTGGGATCGCCCACGTACTCGTCCGCAGCCATCACCAGGTTCGGCCGGGGCCCGGCGGACGCGAGTACACGCGGGGCGAACCGAGGCCCCGCAGGCGGCGTCTTCGGGACGGGGCCGCGTTCCGGTACGGGCGCCCACCGCCGACCACGTGCCGAGGGCGGCACGACCGTCTCCTGCTCGGGCGGCGCCTCGGCGCGGACGGCGACCAGTCCCGTCACCCGCCCGGCGACCGGCTCCACAGCGGGCACCACCCCCGGGTGGGAGGGGGCCGAGTACCCCGGGGTGCCCGTGGTCTGACGGCTCGCCGGGCGGGTGCGACCCGGCGCGTGGAGCAGCGGCCGGGACCGGTCCGCCGCGGCCACGCCCATCGAGGCGGCCACGGTCAGTGGCGGCCGTCCGAGGGTCGGGACGAGAGGTGGCAGCCGTCGCCAGTGGGTGTTGCCGGGCGGCAGACCGAGGCCGGGCCGCGCGTCGCGGGTCTCGCGGGTCTCGCGGCGCCACCGTCGAGGCAGCCAGCGCATCTCGTTTCCTCTCCGTACACCGAGGCCGGGACCAGGGCTAGAAGGTCTGGGCAGGTCCCGCCGCGCCGCTGTCGAGGCGGCCGTGGATCCGGCCGATCTCCTCGATCACCCGGGCCCTCACCGGGTGTTCGAGATCGAGAATCTCCCGCAGCGGCCAGTGCAGGTAGTAAGCGAGGTACACGGCCTCCTCCCAGAGCCGGTCGGCCGTGTACATCAGGATTCCCCCGGGACATCACCGGCGATGTCCACCGCGAATCCGTGCCCGCAGGCGGGACAGTCGACGTCCGCCTCGGTGTGCCCTTCCTGGTTGATCCGCCGGTAGAGGTCCTGGAGGAAGGCGAGATCGGAGGCGAACAGGTTCTCGATCACGAGGTTGTCCACCCCGGGGACCGAGCCGAGCCGGGTCACCGTACGTGCGAGAAGCAGCACGCTGAGATAGACGGGGTTCTGTCTGACCCGGGGATCGCTCTGGCTCGCTATCTCGTCGCGTGCCGTGGCCAGGCGCATCACGCCTTCCCGGTGCAAGGTGCCCTGCTCGTCCACGTAGCCCCGGGGCAGCACGAACGGGTAACGGGTCGTCAGCCCGGCCGCCGAGTCGGGCGGTGCGCCCTCGACGCCGGCGGCGGACGGTTGCGTCAGCATGACCTCTCCTCGGTCATCCGGCCGGCTGCATCAGGATCTGGTCGCAGTGCAGCACCACGGTCTCGGTCACGACCTCGGTCGCGCCGGCCTTCATCCCGCCGATCTCCAGCTTCGACGGCCAGGCGTTCTCCAGGAGGTAGGTGATGATCGGCTGACCCGACTTCGGGGACGAAGCCGCCGCGAACAACTGCAGCGAGCAGGTCTTGCGGGCCAGCGGATCGCCCTGCAGCACCGCCTGGTGCCACAACCACATGTACGTCTCCGGGTCGAGGCCGCGCTTGAGCGTGACCGTCGGCGGCTTGGTCTTGCCGTACTGCTTCGTGTGCAGGACTCCCTCGGGGCCGCTGGAGATGTACTCGACCGATTCGACCTCGGTGTTGATTCCGGACAGCTCACTGAACGTGGCGACCTTGATCCCGTCCACCTGGATCACGAAGGTCGACGCGCTCATCACCGCCGGGTTGCCGCTGGCGATCGCCATGTGACTGTCCTCCCTTCGACTCGAAATTCACTGTCGTGCTCGTCTGCGCCGCGCCGGCCGGCTCACCCGCCGTCGCCCTGTGTGATCACGTCGCAGGCGATGGTGACGTCCTCGGTGACGACGCCCTCCCCGGCCCTGGCCGAGGAGATGTTGATCTTGGCGCACCAGGCGTTGACGAGCGTGTAGCTCATCAACGGCTCCTGGTCCTTCATGCCGGCGAGCCCGCCGCCGAAGATGTCCAGGCTCAGGTACTGGGCGCGGGCCGCGGGATTGCCGTCGAGGGCCATCTGATGCCAGGCCCAGAGCGTCAGACTGTTGTCCAGGCCGCGCTTGAGCGTGACCGTCGGCGGCTTGGTCTGGCCGAACTGCTTGGTGTGGTTGATGAACCCGGCCGTGTCCACCGAGATGTACTGCTCGATGCCGATCTCGCTGCTGATGCCGGCGAGTTCCTGGAACGCTATGTTCTGCAGCTGGTACCCACCGGTGATCTGGATGTTCGAGGAGACCACGAAGATCGGTGCGGACGCGACGGTGGAAAACGGTCGCGAGGTCGGTGCGGGCTGGAAACTCTGTGCCACGGTGTGCGGTCTCCTCTCGGCGTGGGCAGGCTCTGACTCACTCCTCCAGGGCCGCGCCCTGCGCGTACTGCGAGACCCGGAAGACGATGAACTCGGCCGGCTTGACCGGGGCGATCCCGATGTCGACGGTGAGGATCCCGGCGTCCCGGTTCTCCGGGGGGTTGTTCTCCTCGTCGCACTTGACGAAGAACGCCTCCTCCGGGGTACGGCCGAACAGCGCCCCGCTGCGCCAGACCCGGCGCAGGAACATCGTGATGGTGCGGCGTACCGAACCCCACAGGAAGCGGTCGTTGGGCTCGAACACGACCCAGTTGGTGCCGTCGAGGATGGACTTCTCCACGAAGTTGAACAGCCTGCGCACATTCAGGTAGCGCCACTCGGGGTCGCTGGAGAGCGTCCGCGCGCCCCACACCCGGATGCCCTGGCCGGGGAAGGACCGGATGCAGTTGACGGCCACCGGGTTGAGCTGGTCGTGCTCGCCCCGGGTGATGTTGGTCTCCAGGTCGATCACGCCGCGGACCACCTCGTTCGCCGGGGCCTTGTGCACGCCGCGGGTCTCGTCACTGCGCGCCCACACCCCGGCGATGTAGCCGCTGGGAGGGATGAGCGCCGGACTGCCCTTGACCGGGTCCACGACCTTGAACCAGGGCCAGTACAGTGCCGCGTACTTGGAGTCGTAGCCGGCGGCGTCCATCCGCCAGTCCCTGACCTGCTGGGCGCCGAGTCCCGGCGGCGGGTCGAGGATCGCCACCCGGTCCGCCATCAGCTCGCAGTGCGCGATCATGGCGAGTTGCACGGCCTTGACCCCGTCGAGGTCCACGGCGCCGTGCTGGTAGGCGGCCATCAGGTCGGGGACGCAGAGCATGGTGACGTCCTCGATCGCCTCCAGCCCGGCGAATCCCGTGCGGTCGGCGGTGTCCCCGACGTAGTCGGCCGGGGTGATCCGGGCCGGGACCGGCCCCTGCGGCACGACGGCCGCCGAGGACGCTCCCCCGCTCAGCACGACCCGTGCGCCCTTCGCCGGTACCAGTGCCGACGCGCCCTTGACCTCGTCCAGGGCGATGAGTTGTGAGGAGTCCTTGACGACCGTGGCGGCGTTCCGCGGTCCGCGCCGCAGTGAGAGGTTGTCGAAGACCTCCGCCTCGCGGTCTTCCCTGCGGACGACCAGCTTGAACAGTTCCTCGCCGGGTTCGCTCGCGTCGGCGATCTCCACGCTCAGCTCGTTGCCCGCTTCCCCGAGGGCCAGCGCCCTGGCTTGGAGGGCCGGACGCTCGCCGCTTCCCGCCGCGGGAACCTCACCCCGGGCGACGGAGTCGAGCGCCCCCGCGTTCCCGGCCGCTCGGCCGTTCGGGGACGCCTGCTCCTCGTCGTGCGGGTCGGTGGCACCGATGCGCACGACGTACGCGGCCCCGCCGCCGTTCAGGAAGTACCCGTAGACCGACTGCGGAAGGTGCGCACCGTCGACGAAGCCGCCGAAAGCCTTGGTGTACTGCGTCCAGTTGGTCACAAGCGTCGGCTGGTTGGAGACCCCGCGCTCGGTGAATCCCACGAAGGCGCACAACGCGGAGCCCACGCCCTCGATGGGCCGCGAGCCCGAGGAGACCTCCTCTACGTAGACGCCAGGGGAATGGTAGGTAGGCACTGCCCCTCTGCCCCTCTTTCAGAACCGCCGGGAACGAACACGGAGATGTCGGACGAACACCGAGATGTCAGATGCAGCCGAGGACACCGCGCATGGTCCACGAGGTGATCACTCGGCCGACGACGATCAGTATTCGGTCCGCCGGCTCCGGTTGACGTGCGCGCGAGAGCGGGCAACGGAGCAGGTTCCGGTGCGCGATGATGCAACACGACGAGCGCGGTCGAGGGCCGGTCCCTTCCTTCGGCTGACGACCGAGCCGGTCGGGGTCCTGTGCGGGGGCTCTGACACCATGAAACCCGCGTGCGTCCCGGAGCCGTGCCGAAAGCGGCAGCGGTGAGCGCATCCGCGCACTCCCGTTCCCCGCGGGTTTGAGAGGCAGGTTCGCACCCGACATGTACCGGGAACCCTGTGAGTTCTGGGAACCGGGCGAGCAGGCCGTCTCCGACGACGACTCCGAACGACGCCTGCCGGCCGCCGACCGCCTCTGCCAGGACAGCAGCGCGTTCCTGGAGGCGCTGTGCGTCCTGGCCGGGGAGTACCCGCCGGCCACGGTGGCCCGCGTCGCCGCGGTTCCGGCGGCGGCACGGATCCTCGACCTGCTGCTCGGCCTCGGACTCGTCGTGTCGGTCGGTGGCCCGCAGAGCCCGGGCCGGATCGCGTTCGCACGGGAGAGCGACTACCGCCGGGTGCGCGCACGGCTGACCCCGACGAGATGGCGGGCCCTGCACCGCGCCGCCGCGGAGGCACTCGACGCGCGTCCGGCGTTGGCCCACCGTGCTCGGGCGGCCGACCGCCCCGACCCTGCGCTGGCCGCCGCCCTGGAGGAGGCCGCCTTCGGCGGAAGCGCGCTGGAGGACGAGGTCGGCGTGCCGAGTCGGCAACTGCTGCTGTGGGCGGCAGATCTGACCGCGGACCGCGGAGAGCGGGAGCGCCGGTTGCTCTTGGCCGCGATGCACGAGGTGTACGCCGAGGAGTGCGGGAACGACGACCTGTGGACGCGGGTCGAGGCGCTGCCTCCTTCGCCGCTGCGGTACTGCGCGCTGGCGGGCCGGGCCTTGCTCGAACACCGTCTCGGTACCGCCGTCGACCACCTGCGAGCCGCGTCCCGCGCCCTCGCAGCCGAGGACGCCCACGCGAACACGGAGGCGGAGGCGGGCACGGACGCGGAGGCGGGCACGGACGCGGACGCGGATACGGGCCATGTGCCTTCCGCGCGCCCGCGCCGGGACCGGGACCTGTCGGCCGCCGCGGCGATCGCGACCATGGAGGCCGCTGTGGCGTGCCGCACGGCACGGGGCGTGATCGCCGTCAACGCGGCGACCAGGGCGCTGGACACCGCGAGCTGTGACGCGGTCCAGATCCACACGGCCCGGCGTCTGCTGCTGGTGGGCCGGTCCTATGCGGACGGCCCGCACGGGGTGCTGCGCTCCCTCGACGAATCCGCAGCGGTCGCCGGGACGAGCCCGACGGCGCCGGGGCACCGGACTCCCTTACCCGAGACCCGGGACTCCGGACTGCTGCTGTTGCGCGGCGAGTGCCGCTTGCTGGCGGGCGATCTGGAAGCGGCTGTCCGTGATCTGGATTCCCTCGTCCGACGGCACGACACGTCTCTCGGGCATCCGGACCGGCTGCGAGCGCTGGAGCGGCTGGCGATCGCACACTTCCTGCGGGGAAGCTGGCAGGAGGCTGATTCCGCGGTGGACGGCATCGACAGGACGGCCGGCGATACGGCGGGGCCGGCGCTCCGGGCCATGCTCTCGGCCGTTCGCGCAGCGGGCGCGGCACCGCGGCTCGGATCGCCCGCGTCGGCGGTCGGAAGAGGGCCCGGCTCGGCGGAACCCGACCGTCTCACCCTGGCCACGTGTGCGGACGTCGTCGCCATGCTGGCGCATGGTCGCCACGCGGACATCCTGACCGCGATCACCCGGCTGACCTCCGACTCCGCCGGGTTGGAGGACGCGCCGGCCAAGTTCGTCCCGCTGTGGCTGCCGGTGTATGCGGAAGCGGCGATCGAGACCGCGGCGAGCACCGCGTCCGAGGCAGGCCTGGCACAACTGCGCGCACACGCACGGCACAGCCCGTACCTGATGGTCACCTTCCATCGGCTCGCGGGCCGGGCGGCCGAGCTCCGGGGCGACCCGACCACGGCCGGAGACGCGTACGAGGCGGGCTTGCTGGCCGCGGAGGTCCGCGCCCAGGTGCCGCCCATGCATCGCGCGCAACTGAACCATGCGTACGGCCGGTTCCTGTGCACCCTCGGGCGGACGGCGACCGGCCTCGGGCGGCTCCAGCGGGCTCAGGACGACTTCGCTTCGCTCGGCGCCCGCGCATTCGTCCGGAACTGCGTCCAGGACCGGGAGGCCGTCACCCGAGGAGCGTCGCCGCGCCCCGACGTCGCCTTGACGGAACGCGAGGCAACGGTGGCCGGGCTGGTCGCGTCCGGACTGACCAACCGGCAGGTCGCGGAGAAGCTGCTGATCAGTGCGAAGGCAGTGGAGTACCACCTGGGAAAGATCTATCGGAAACTCGGAGTGCGCTCGCGCGGGGATCTCGCGAGCAGATGGCGCCGATGAGGTCCTCGGACCTGGACGCCTGGTTGAGGGCGAAAGGCATCGCCCGGTTCGTGCGGGCGAGCATTCGGACCGGCATGCGCGGGGAGGCCACCGCCCGCGTGGAGTCCCGTCACTCACCCTTCGGTCAGAGGCCGATGACCTGTGGTGACAGGTCATCGGCCTCTTTCGTTTGTCCGGGGTCTGCTGGAATCAGTCGGGCGGGTAGAGGAGCGTGCCGGAGTCGACGTCGTCGACGTATCGGCCGGCGAGGTCGGCGTAGTACGCGTCGGACGGGTTGCCGTCCGAGAGGTCGGCGGCCTTGACGGTCGGCGATGTGGCGGTGCCGTCGGTGGAGACCGCTGCGGCGAGGTCGACGAACCGGCCGGGGTAGTCGTCGAGCAGGTAGGTGTTGACCTGCTCGCGGGCGGCCTCCTGGGCCGCGGTGCCGGGGTGGGCGGCGGTGAACGGCGGGATGGTGGCGAGGTAGACGGTGATGCCGGAGTTCTGGGTGACCGGCTGCTGGTCGAAGGAGATCTGGCCGTCGTCGGTGTAGTACGAGCTCAGCCGGGTGTCGAGGGAGGCCAGTCCCCTCTCCACTTCGGTGGCGCAGGTGGCGGCGTTGCCGGCGCAGTTCAGCAGGTCGTCGGCGCCGAGGGAGACGAGGACGGTACGCACGTTGCCCTGGGCCAGCACGTCCCGGTCCTCGGGGTTGAGCGCGTTGGTCGGAACGGTGCTGTCGGTGATCTGCGGAAGCAGCTTGGTGCTGGTGCCCGCGTTGAGCACGCCGTAGGCCACGGAGGCGTTCCCGTGCGGATCGTCGACCAGAGCGTCGGTGATCGCATCGCTCAGGTGATGCCGGCCGTCCTCGCTCGCGGTGTCCCCGTTGACGCTCTGGTCTCCGTAGAGGACCAGCGAGCCGGTGGGCTGTGCGGTGGAGGTGGTGACGTCGATGCCCGAGAGGTACGGCAGACCGGTGTACGTGGTCCGCGTGTAGTGGGCGGCGGCCGTGTCACCGGTGCGGTCGGCGGGGTCGCTGACCCAGACGGGAGCGCGGGCCACGGAGTGACCGGGCATGGCGGACACCGGGCCGTGCACCCGCAGGCTGACCAGTACGGTTGCTTGCTGCCGGACGGTCAGGGCGACCGGGTCGCTGACGACGTCGGCGCCTGCGGGGACGGTGACGGACGGGGAACCGTCGAAGGTCAGCGTCGCCGGAGCCGCTGCCGCGGTGGCGCCGCCTGCGCCGGTGTCCTGAAGGGCGACGGAGGCCGCGTCGAAGGTCACCGGGGTGGCGCCCGTCGCGTTGGACAAGTGGACGCGCACCCCGTTTCCGCTGTCGGTGCCGATGCTGACGTGGGCGGGGACACGGAGAGTCCGGCCGTCGACGGTGGCTGTGCTGTCGTCGGACGACTTCACCCGGTCGGTGTCCTGGACCGCGGCCCAGGTGCCGACCCAGTGCCGGGCGGTGGGTCCGCTGCCGGTGAGGGTCGTCGGCCGGATGCCCAGCCCGAGGACGTGCAGCGCAGGCCGGCCGGCTTGGACGCCGTCGCCGCCGCCGTCGCCGCCGCCGTCGCCGAGCAGCGGCAGGGAGATACTGCTGACGACCGAGCCGGGGCAGGCCAGCGGGACGCTGACGGCGTAGACCTTGGGGCCGGAACCCGGGCTGGTCTGGGTGTTGTCGCTGTGGTTCTCGTGGGCCAGGGTGATCGAGGCCGCGGCGGGCGGACCGGACAGCCAGTCCGGCACGGTGTCCAGACGGTAGTCCTGGTCGGCGGGTTCGCCGTCCGGGTTCAGGCAGTTGTTCCCGGCGTAGGTGATGGTGCCGGTGGCGCCTTTGACCGCGTCGCCGGTGGCGAAGGCGAGGAAGACCACGGCATCGCCGGTGTCGGCCACGCTGCCGCCCGGCAGGGTGAGGGTCTGACCGGAGGCCAGCATGTTGTCGTGGCTGCCGGTGCCGAACCGCGGCAGCGTGATGGTGGCGCCGTCGACGGTCACGGTGCCGCCGCTCCGCCAGCCCGCCGTGCCCGTCAGGTCGGCGGCGTCGAGGCTGTCGCCGGAGCCGTCGGCGTCGGCGGGACTGGTCGTGGTGGTGAAGGTACTGGTGGCGGTGTTGTTCAGGCAGCCGTCGGTGTCGTCGACCGCACAGGTCGGTCGGGCGGTGGACTGCGAGAGAGCGCTGTGCGACGCGGCACGGCGTGGCGTGGCCGGGGTGCCGGACGCCGCGTGGGCCGGCGCCGTCAGTGATCCGGCCGCAAGGGCCGTGGCCGCGACCACGACGGCGGCGAACGGCCTTGCCGCGGGACGTCTGAAAACAGGCATGCCGAAGCGGAAGACGGACATGGAGGTCGGGATCCTTCCCGGGACAGAGGCGGTCCCCCCGTCGGGTCCGCGCCGCTGTGCATTCTGAAGGCCGGTATGTGCCCGGTGCATCACCAATTTGATCGCCAAGCAACCGCCTACAGCCCGTTTTCGAGTCATGTGCGTCGAGATGTGAGTCGAGATGCGTTTCCAGCGTGAGTGATTCTTTGGGTTTCCCGTGGAGTTTCTTTACGTCCCCTGTCGACTCGGCCGATTCCGGTCATCCGTGCGCAGACCCTCAACTCCCCCGTACACCAGGGAGGGTTGGGGGTCCGTTCGACTGGGGTGGAGCCCCGGTGCGAACGTCGCTCGCGGGGTGCTGTCCTGGCGGGGTCGGCGATCGCCGCCTTCGTCCCCCCGACCGAAAGGCGACCACCCTTCCATGCCTTCCGAACTCCAGCCTCCGACCGGCCGCCGCGGATTCCTCAAGGGCGCCGCCGGGGCACTCGCCGTCCCGGCCGCCGCCACGCTCGTCGGCGTGGGCGCGGCGGCCGGGCCCGCCCACGCCGATGACGGCGGGCTGCCCGACTACGCGCCCGTCCCGGCCGCCGCGACCGGCCCCCAGGTGAACGAGGCCGGCTACTACGTGGGCCAGATCGCCGGAAACCTCTACTGGGTCACGGACTCCTTCTACCAGGCAATGTTCCTGACCACCCGGCGGGGCGTCGTCCTCGTCGACGCCCCGCCGACCATCGGGCACAACCTGCTCCGCGCGATCGACGACATCACCCGGGCCAACGGCCGGCCGAGCAAGGTCACACACCTGGTCTACTCGCACTCGCACGCCGACCACATCGGCGCCGCCGGCCTGTTCGGCACCGACGTCGTCCGGATCTCGCACGCGGCGACGGCCGGTCTGCTGGCCCGTGCGGCGGACCCCAACAGACCGCTGCCGACGGTCACCTTCCAGGACAAGTACCAGCTCAGGGTCGGCGGGGAGACCCTGCACCTGGCGTACCACGGGCCCAACCACGCCCCCGACAACATCTTCGTCCACGCGCCCGAGTACGCCACCCTGATGCTGGTCGACGTCCTGTACCCGGGCTGGGTGCCGTTCAAGAACCTCGCGGTCTCCCAGGACATCCCCGACTGGATCAAGGCCCAGAGCATCGCCATGGACTACCCGTGGCAGACCTTCGTCGGCGGCCACCTCGGGCGCCTCGGGGTCCGCGCGGACGGCGCCCTGCAGATCCGGTACATGGACGACCTGGAGGCCAGCACCCGGTCCGCGATCGCCTCCGTGGACCCGGCCCCGTTCTTCGCCAAGTACGGCGCGCAGGGGAACTCGTGGGCGATCTTCAAGACCTTCCTCGACGCGGTCGCGGACGCCGCCGCCGCTCCGGTGGCCGCGAAGTACACCGGAGTCCTCGCCGCCGCCGACGTCTTCACCCGGGACAACGCGTGGACGCTGCTGGAGTCCCTGCGGATCGACGCGGGCGTCCTCGGACCGTTCGGCGTC
Source organism: Streptomyces sp. NPDC048278 (assembly GCF_040652195.1). Lineage (NCBI taxonomy): Bacteria > Bacillati > Actinomycetota > Actinomycetes > Kitasatosporales > Streptomycetaceae > Streptomyces > Streptomyces sp. NPDC048278. The sequence continues at coordinate 327,930 of NZ_JBEZLP010000008.1, read as the reverse complement.
CACCCCTGAACCACAGACCTGAAGCACGGACCTGAAGCACACCCCTGAACCACACCGACAAGAGAGGCCCGCCATGACCGCCCCCCTTCCCGTGGTCTTCATCCACGGACTCTGGCTGCACAGCACCTCCTGGCAGCCGTGGATCGAGTTGTTCCGCGCCGAGGGCTACGACCCGTCCGCACCCGGGTGGCCGGGCGACCCCGACACCGTCGAGGACGCACGGCAGAACCCCGAGAGCATCGCCGACCACGGCATCGACGACGTCGTCGAGCACTACGCGGCCCTGATCGAGGCCCTGCCCGTGCGGCCCGTCGTGATCGGTCACTCGTTCGGCGGGATGATCGCGCAGAAGCTGCTCGGCCAGGACCGCGCCGCCGCGGCGGTCGCGATCGACGCCGCGCAGATCAAGGGCGTTCTGCCCCTGCCGCTGTCCGCGCTGAAGGCGACGCTCCCCGTCTTCAAGAACCCGGCCAACAAGCGCCGGGCGATCTCCCTGACCGCGGAGCAGTTCCGGTTCGCGTTCGGCAACGCCGTCGCGGAGGAGGAATCGGCGGCCCTGTACGAGCGCTGGACCATCCCCGCGCCGGGCAAGCCGCTGTACGAGGCCGCCTCCGCCAACTTCAACCCGCACTCGCCGGCGAAGGTGGACACGGAGAACAGCGGACGCGGCCCGCTGCTGCTCATCTCGGGCGGCAAGGACCACACGGTGCCCGAGGTCGTCACCCGGGCCACCCTCAAGCAGTACCGGCACTCCGAGGCCGTCACCGACATCATCAACTTCCCCGACCGCGGGCACTCGTTGACGATCGACGGCGGCTGGCGCGAGGTCGCGGACACCGTTCTCGGCTGGCTGCGGCAGCACGGTCCGGAGACCGGGCGATGACCTCCCCCGCGCCCCGGACCGCCGCACCGTCCGGTGCCGACCCGGGCCTGGCCGGGCGGACCGTCGTGGTCACCGGCGCCGGGCGCGGCATCGGGCTGGCCGTCGTGGAGGCCTTCCTCGCGGCCGGCGCCCGTGTCGTCGCGGGGTCGAGGCAACGCACCGACGCCCTCGACGACCATGTGAAGCAGGGTGCCGAACTCACCGTCGTGGAGGTCGATCTCGCGACGCCCGACGGTCCGGCGGCGCTGGTCGCCGAGGCCGTCGCGCTCCACGGGGGCGTCGACGTCCTGGTGAACAACGTCGGTGCGGTACGGCCGCGGGTCGACGGCTTCCTGGGCGTGACGGACGAGGACTGGGAGTGGACGTTCACGGTCAACCTCATGGCCGCCGTCCGCACCACCCGGGCCGCGCTGCCGCACCTGCTCGCCACCGGCGCGGGACGCATCGTCACCGTCTCCTCGGTCAACGCCCGGCTGCCCGACCCGCTGGTCATCGACTACGGCGCGGCGAAGGCGGCACTGACCAACTTCTGCAAGGCCCTGTCCAAGGAGGTGGGGCCGCGCGGGGTGCGGGTGAACACCATCGGTCCCGGTCCGGTGGAGACGGCGCTGTGGCAGGGCGCCGGCGGTGTCGCCGCCACGGTCGGCCGGTCCCGGGGCGTCGACCCGCGGGAGGTGGCCCGTGGGGCGGCCGGCCAGTCGGTGACCGGCCGCTTCACCCGGCCGGAGGAAGTGGCCGACCTCGTGGTCTACCTCGCCGGTCCGCGGGCGGCGAACATCACCGGCGCCGACTTCGTCGTCGACGGCGGCCTGGTCGAATCCCTCTGACCCGCCGTCACGGCACGGCGGGCGCCGAGCCCGCCGCGAGGAGCACCCGAAAGGACGACCGACGTGCCGCCGCACTTCCCGGGCGGCCCACGACGACCTCAGGAGCGGACATGACCGGCTTCTTCCCGACCTTCGGCCCGACGGCCGAGCGCGAACCCTTCTGGTTCCTCGGTGGCCAGGCCAGGATCCTGCTTCCCGGAACCGCGACCGACAACCGGCTCAGCCTGATGGAGTTCGCCGACCCGGCCGGCCACGCACCCCCGCACCACGTCCACGAGGACGAGGAGGAGGTCTGGTTCGTCCTCGACGGCGAGGTGACGTTCTTCGTCGGCGACCAGCGCCACGACCTGGTGCCCGGGCAGGTCGCGTACGGGCCGCGCGGGGTGCCGCACAGCTACCTGGTGCGTTCGCCCGCGGGCGCGCGGATAGCGGTGCTGTTCAGCCCGGCGTGCATCGAGGAGTACTTCAGGGCCAACGGCACCCCGGTGGCCGAGGCCGGCGACCTCCCGCCGGAGTTCGACCTCGCGGCGGTCGTGGCCTCCGCGGAGGCCTTCCATCTGCGCGTCACCGGACCGCCGCCGTCCCGGTGAGCCGGACCGTCCGTCTCACGAAAGACCTCCTGAAGATCTCGCTGAAGATCTCACGAAAGGGAAGACCGCCATGCCGTACATCACCGTCGGCCAGGAGAACTCCGCCGACATCGAGCTCTACTACGAGGACCACGGGAGCGGGCGGCCCGTGGTGCTGATCCACGGCTACCCGCTGGACGGCCACTCGTGGGAGAAGCAGCTCCCGGCCCTGCTCGGCGCGGGCCACCGGGTCATCACCTACGACCGGCGCGGCTTCGGCCGGTCCTCGCAGCCGACCACGGGCTACGACTACGACACCTTCGCCGCCGATCTCGACGCGGTGCTGACCGAACTGGACCTCACCGACGCGGTACTCGTCGGGTTCTCCATGGGCACCGGGGAGGTCGGCCGCTACCTGGGCACCTACGGCTCGCAGCGCGTCGCCAAGGCCGCCTTCCTGGCCTCCCTCGAACCCTTCCTGGTCAGGACGGACGACAATCCGGGCGGCGTCGACCGGTCCGTCTTCGACGGCATCCTGGAGGCGGTCACGAAGGACCGCTACGCCTACTTCACCGGCTTCTACGAGGCGTTCTACAACCTCGACGAGACGCTCGGCAGCCGGATCAGCGAAGAGGCGGTGCGGGCGAGCTGGAACGTGGCCGCGGGCGCGTCGGCGCACGCGTCGGTGGCCTGCGTGCCCACCTGGCTCACCGACTTCCGCGCCGACGTCGCCAGGATCGACGTACCGGCACTGATCCTGCACGGCACGGCCGACCGGATCCTGCCGGTCGAGGCCACCGGGCGGCCCTTCCACGCGCTGCTGCCCTCGGCCGAGTACGTCGAGATCGAGGGCGCCCCGCACGGCCTGCTCTGGACGCACGCCGAAGAGGTCAACGCCGCGCTGCTGGCCTTCCTGGCCAAGTAGCCGTCGCCTCCGGCGGCGACGGGAACCCATGAGGAGGAGGCGGCGATGACGGGATCCGGGGCACTGGGGATGACGGATCACGACGGAGTCCCGTTGACCCACGGCCGGCCACGGGTCAACGGGGTCGACCTGCACTGTGCGACGGGCGGCAGCGGCGAGCCGGTCGTCCTGATCCACGGCGTGCCGAAGACCATGTTCTTCTGGCGTCACGTCATCCCGCTGCTCACCCCGCACCACACGGTCGTCGCGGTGGATCTGCGGGGGTTCGGCGGCTCCGGACGTCCGGCGACCGGGTACGACACGCGGACCCTGGCCGCCGACGTCGCCGCGCTTATGTCGGCACTGGGACACGACCGGTACCGCGTGGTGGGCGAGGACTGGGGTGCCGCCGTCGCCTACGCCCTCGCGGCCTTCCACCGCCCGAAGGTCGCCCAGCTCGTCTTCCAGGAGACGAGACTGCCCGGCCTCCCGGTGCCCGGCCTCGGGCCGCTCGCCGCCGAGGATCCCCGCACCGGCTGGCACCGCACGCTGTTCGGCCTGCCGCACTACCCCGAACTGCTGATCACCGGCCGGGAGCGCGCCTTCTGGACGTACTTCATGCGGCGGATCATGTGGGACCCGAGCGCGTACACGGACGCCGACGAGGACGAGTACACCCGGGGGCTCGAAGAACCGGGGGGCAACCACGCGGTGTTCGAGCTGTACCGGGCGACGGAGACCGACGCCGAGCAGAACCGGCCGCAGTTCGCCGTCCCGCTGGAATGCCCGGTGCTGGCCGTCGGGGGGCGGGCCTACCTGGCCGCGGAGCCCGGGGAGCAGATGGCCCGGGTCGCGGTCGACGTCACGCCTGTGGTGATCGAACGGGCGGGGCACAACATCCCGTTGGAGGCACCCGCCGAACTCGCGCGCCACTACCTCGACTTCTTCGCGACCGCGGGGAAATGACGGTTCGGCGGGGGCGGCGGTGCCGCCGTGCCGCCGAGGGGCACCGCGTCACCCCGGTCCGGCCGGTTCGCCGATCGCGCGCGGGATCTGCTTCCGGGAGGTGATGCCGAGCTTGCGGAACACCTTGTTCAGGTGGAACTCGACGGTCGAGGCGGTGACGAACAGCCGCGTCGCGATCTCCGTGTTGGTCAGCCCCGAGGCGGCCATCGAGGCCACCTGCCGTTCCCTCGGGGTGAGATCGAACCTGGTCTCCTCGGTCCGCCTGCGGGCCTTCTCGCCGGTGGCCAGCAGCTCGATGCGGGCCCGCTCGGCGTAGGGCACCGCGCCGAAGGCGTCGAAGCTCTCGTAGGCGGCGCGCAGGTGCTTCCTGGCATCGGATCGCCGTTTGCGGCGGCGCAGCCACTCGCCGAACAGGAGCCGGGTCCGGGCCAGTTCCAGGGCCAGGGGTCCCTGCCCGAGCAGTTCGACGGACTCCTCGTAGAACTTCCGGGCATCGACGCCGTCGGCCGTCAGGGCCCGGCCGAGGGCCAGGCCGCCGAGCGCCCAGGGGGTACCGGCGAGCGGGGCCCGTTCCTCCAGCCGGGCCAGGGCTGCGGCCACGCCCGCGCGGTCGCCGGTGCGCACACCGGCCTCGACGAGCAGCGGCAGCACGAGGTTTCCGCAGGCCGGAGAGTCGGCGTCGAAGACCGCTCGCGCGTGCTCCAGCGCCGGCCGGTAGTGGCCGCGGCCCAGCTCGAAATGGGCCAGCGCGTGCTGGGCCAGCAGCTGGTGCAGGCCGAGGCCGATGCTCCGCAGCTCCGCGGTCCGCCGCACCGCGGAGCGCAACTCGTCCTCCCGGCCGGTCAGGGCGAACAGGTGGAGCCGGTTGAGGTCGCCGCCGCCGGGGAAGCCGGTGTCGGCCGCGATGTCGTCGAACTCGGCGAAGCGGATCTCCGCCTCGTCGAACCGTCCGTCCCACAGGAGGTGGCGTGCCTCGGCGAGCAGCGCCATGCCCAGTGCGTAGAGTGCTCCCGTCTCGCGGTTGGCCGCCGCCAGCCGGGCGGTGAGTTCGCGCCCGGCCCGGACGTCCCACAGGTCGTCGCAGGCCGTGGACATCATCACCGCGAACGGGCTGTTCGCGTCCTCGATCCGGTCGCTGCCCAGCAGCCCGTCCAGCGCCGCGCGCAGCACGGGGGTGCCGCGCTCGTAGCCCTGGGCCACGCGGCGGGCCAGCCCCTCCATCAGCAGGTCGCGGTCGCGCGCGGCGGGGGCCAGGGCGTGCCGCGCGGCGACGGCGGCGTCCGCGACCTCCTTCAGCGACGTGCCCTGCGTGCAGTCGTGGGCGACCAGCGCGGCATGCAGCGCCTCGCAGAGCAGTTCCCAGGTCAGCACCGGGTCCTGCGCGCCGAGTCTGGTCACGGCGTCCATCAGCATCGCCGGGACGTCGGCGACGACGATCTGGAGCAGCTGCGCGGTCGCCCGTATCCGCAGCTCGCGGGTGCGCGTCACCGGGGAGCGGAGGTCGGCGCCGGCCAGGTCCAGCGCGGTCCCCGCCGCCGCCGCGTCGCCGGACATCAGATGGGCCTGCGCCGCGTCGAGCAGCCGCTCGGCCCGTCTGCCGGGGTCGCCGGTGAACTCGGCGGAACGCGACAGGAACAGGGCCTGCTGGGAGTATCCGCCGCGGGAGCGGGCCCGCTCGGAGGCGGCTTCCAGGTCGTCCGCGACGCCGTCGTCCACGCCCTCGGCGGCCTCGGCCCGGTGCCAGGCGCGGCGGTCGGCGTCCCGTACGGCGTCGCAGGCGGCGGCCAGGGCGGCGTGCACCCGGCGGCGCTCGCCGGGTTCGGCTCCGGCATACACCGTCGAGCGGATCAGGGGATGGCGGAAGGCGGTCGGCGTGTCCCGGCCGAGGATTCCGGCGGCGACCGCCGGCTGGACGGCGCGGGCCGCCAGGCCCAGCCGCCCGGCGGATCGCCACATCATCCCCATGTCGTCCGAGGGGGCCGCCGCGAGCAGCAGCAACAGGGTCGCGGTCCCGGGCGGCAGGGCGCCGGCCAGGCGCCGGAAGTGGCCTTCGAGCAGCCGGCCCACCGGCAGCGGATCGGGCAACGGGGTGATACCGGACAGCTGCTCGGCGGCGAGGGCCTCGGTCAGCTCCAGCAGCGCGAGCGGATTGCCTCCGGTACCGGCGACGATGCGGTCGGCCACCGCCGCGTCCACCCGCCGGGTGCCGAAGGAGAGCAGGGCCCTGGCGTCCGCCTCCGACAGGCCCCGCACGCGGTGCACGCTCAGCGCGTCGAAGAGGCCGCTGTCCCCGAGCCCCTCGCGGACGGCGATGATCAGGCCCAGGGAGTCGGCATGCAGCCGGCGGGCGGTGAACGCGAGCGCCTCGGCCGACTCCCGGTCCAGCCACTGCGCGTCGTCCAGCAGGAACAGCAGCGGCTGGTCGGCGGCGGCCTCGGACAGCAGTGTCAGCGTCGCCAGCCCGACCAGATAGCGGTCCGCTGGCGGTCCCGGAACCCGTCCCAGGGCCGCGTCCAGCGCGGCCCGCTGGGGTCCGGGCAGCCGGTCCGTCCGGTTCAGGAAGGGCCGCAGCAGCCGGTGCAGGGCGCCGAAGCCGAGTCCGGTCTCCGGCTCGACCGCGGTCAGCCGGACCACGCGGAGTTCCGTGGCCCGAGCCGCGGCGTACTCCAGCATCCGGGTCTTGCCGATCCCGGGTTCGCCGGTCAGGACCAGCGCGCCGCTGAGGCCGTCCCGCACCGCGTCGAGCAGTCGGTCGACGGCCTCGCGTTCGGTATGGCGACCGACGATCGGCGGCCCGGACGCAGGCTGGACGCCGTTTCCCACCATGGGATCGCTCCCCCGCTTGTCGATGTCCTGACGTGGAGAACGCTAGGAGCGCCGCCCGGGCGTGAGCGAGCGTCATGTGACGGTGGTCAGCGCAGTGCGCTGACCACCGTCCGCAGTTCGGCGCGCGAGGCCACGCCCAGCTTGGGGAAGATCCGGTGGAGATGCGAGCTGACGGTGCGGTGCGAGAGGTAGAGCCGCTGGCCTATCTCGCGGTTCGTCAGGCCTTCGGCGGCGAGCTGGACGATCTGCAGCTCGTGGGCGGTCAGCTGGTCCCGGGCGTCCGGGGCCCGGCGGCGGCTGGTCTCGCCCGCGGCGCGCAGCTCCCGGCGGGCCCGCTCCCCCCAGGGGATCACGCCGAGCGCGTCGAACATGTCGCGGGCGGCACGGAGGTGGTCGCGGGACTCGACGCTGCGCCGCCGGCGCCGCAGCCATTCGCCGTACGCCAGGTGGGTACGGGCCCTGATCAGCGGCCAGGAGCCGAGGTCGGCTTCGAGTGCCGCCGCGAAGAGCGGGTCGGCGTCCTCGTCGGCGGCCAGCAGGGCCCGGACCAGGCGCAGTTCGGCGTGGAGCACCGGTGCGGAGGTCACCGTCGCGACCTCCTCCAGCTCCGCCACGACCGGGAGCACGGCCTCCAGTCGCCCGCAGTGCGTCGCCGCGTCGACGAGGTCGCCCACGGCCGTCAGCCGCAGGGCGACCTGGAACGCGGGGTCCGCCGGATCGTGCAGCCGGCGGAACTGGCCGAAGGCCTCCTCGAACCGGCCCGCGCCGAGCGCGGCGAGCCCGCGGGCCGTCGACGCGGTGGCCAGCACCGGACGGGCCCCGGCCGGCAGCCCGATCCCCTCCGCCTCCTCGGCCAGCGCCAGGGCGGAGTCCACCTCACCGCGCAGCGCGGCCAGCTTGGCGGCGGTGGCGGTCATCAGCGCGTACATCATCGTCTGGCTGGTCTCGCGCGCCAGCCTCCGTGACTCCTCGGTCGCGGCGATCGCGGCGCCGAGGTCGCCGACCACGAGAGCGCTCCACGCGTCCGCGCCGACCGTCCGGGCCAGCAGCCCCAGGCGTCCCTGGGCCCGCAGCGGCGCGCTGCCGGCCGCCGAGAACGCCCGCGCCAGGTCGAAGCCGCCGACGAGGAGCGCGGCGGTGCTGAGCATCCGGTAGGCGCGGCCGTCGTCGCCCTCCTTCAGGGCGACGTGCCGGGCGCGCTCCAGGACGAAGGTGCCGCGGTCGACCGGTGCGGCGTAGGCGCAGATGGCCAGCCGCCACGGGTCGAGTTCGTCGAGCTCCATCCGCTCCACGGCCCGCAGGACCGTGGAGCGGCCCTGCGGGCCCGGGTCGGACCAGAAGCACAGCTGGGCCGCGCTCCACAGGATCCGCAGCGCCAGCGCACGGTCCTCCGCGACCATTTCCTCGGCGAGGGCCGTCAGGGAGTTGGCGCCCGAGGAGTGGCTGTGCAGCCCCTCGTCGAAGCTGCCGCGGAGCCAGACGACCGTGGCGTGCTGCCGTCGCGACAGCGGCCCGGTGAGCGCCTGGTCCAGCAGCCGGGTCACGGTCTCGGGCCGGCCGAGCTCGACGGCGAAGTCGGCGGCGCGCAGCAGCCGTTCCGATCGGCGGCCGGCGTCCTCGCTGAGCGCGGCGGCCTGTTCGAGGGCGGTGACGGCCGCCGCGATGCCGCCGCGGCGCGCGGCCCGGTGGGCGGCGTCCTCCAGCGCGGCGGCGACGGCTTCCTCCGGGGCGTCGGCCGCGGCGGCCCGGTGCCGCAGCTGCCGGTCCGGGTGTTCCCAGAGCACGGCGGCGAGCGCGGCGTGCGCGGCGTGGCGGGCGCCGGCGGGCATGGTCTGGTGGATCGCCGACCGCATCAGCGGATGCCCGAACCGGATGTCGTTGCCGACGACCTGGACGAGCCGAGCGCGCACGGCCGGGTCGAGTTCCGCGGGTCCGGCCGTGGCGCCGGTGAACAGGCGGGTCGCGCGGTAGATCTCGGGGAGCGACGAGCCGTCGTCGAGGGCCGCGATCCGCAGCAGGCTGCGGGTGATGTCGGGCAGGGTCTCCAGGCGGTCGGTGAAGGCCCGTTCGAGCCGCTCGGTGAGCGGCAGCTGGGCCATGTGCGGATCGGCCGACGCGCCGAGGGTGCGGGAGAGTTCCGTCAGCGCCAGGGGGTTCCCGGCGGCCTCGGCCAGCAGCCGGCGGTGCGCGGTCGGACGCAGCTCCGGGGCGTGGCCGGCCAGGAGCTGCGCGGCCTGGCCGTCCGTGAGCGGGCCGAGGGTCACGGAGGTGAGTTCGTCGGAGTTCAGACGCGACCGGTAGCCCTCGCGTGCGGCTCCCACGATGACCACCGGCTCCGTGCCGACCCTGCGCGCCACGAAGGCGAGGACGCTGACGGTGGCGTCGTCGAGCCACTGGACGTCGTCGGCCAGGAGCAGCACCGGCGCGGTCGCGGCCGTGTCGGCCAGGAGGTTGAGGACCGCCAGGCCGACCAGGAAGACGTCGGGGACACCGGCCTCGGCGTGTCCGAGTGCGGTGTCCAGCGCCTGCCGGTGCTGAACGGCGAGTTGGGCGGCCTCCGCGGCCAGCGGGCGCAGGACGAGTTGCAGGCCTGCGTAGGGGATGTCGCTCTCGGCCTCGGCACCGCTGGTGCGCAGGACCCGGTGACCGAGTCCCTCGGCGAGAGCGGCGGTCTCGGCGAGCAGCGCCGTCTTCCCGATGCCGGGCGCCCCGCGGACCAGCACCGCGCTCCCGTGGCTCCGCGGCTCGGCCAGCAGCCGGCGCATCAGATCCAGCTGGTCGTCCCGACCGACGAGCTCCACGTTCCCCCCATCAGCCGGGTCCCCGGACTCGGTCTGTCTGGAAGCTCAGCGTACTGCCTCCCGTGACCCGGACCCTTCATTGTGGATTGACTATTCCAGAAAGTGGGCTACTCTTGCGGCATGGCACGCACGAGGGAATTCGACGTCGACCGGGCGATAGACCGGGCCACGGACCTGTTCTGGCGCCGCGGCTACGCGGAGACGTCCCTGCAGGACCTGCTGCAGGAGCTCGCCATCGGCAGCGGCAGCTTCTACGCGGCCTTCGGCTCGAAGGAGCAGCTCTACGTCCGCTGCCTGGAGCGCTACACCTCCCTCCAGGGCAGCGACCTGGAGCAGGCCCTCGACGGGTCCGCCGACATCCGGTCCGCGGTCCGCAAGGTGCTCACCGCCATGATCGAGGCGGACCTGGCCGAGCCCACCCGCGGCTGCCTGGTGGTCAGCACCTCCACGCAGTGCGGCGAGCAGCCCGCCGCGACGGAACGCGTCACCTTCGCCGTCCGGCAGGTCGAGTCCCAGCTCGCCGGGGCCCTGGAGCAGGCGCAGGTGCGGGGCGAGATCTCCCCGGACAAGGACCCGAGGCAGCTGGCGCGGTTCCTCACCACGTTCATCCAGGGGATCCGGATCGTCGGCCAGGCGCGCACCGGAAGGGAGTTCGCGGAGGACGCCCTGTCCGTCGCGATGGGCGCGCTGGACTGACCGCCGCGACCGACCCGCCTCGCCCGCACCACACCCGCACCACACCCGCGCCGTGCCTGCGCCGCACCTGGGCGCGGTAAGCCGTACCGTAATTATGTATTGATCAATCCAGAAAGGAACCGTCATGGAACTGCACCTCAAGGACAAGGTCGCCGTCGTCACCGGAGCCAGCAAGGGCATCGGCCTGGCCGTGGTCGAGAAGCTGGCCCGGGAGGGGGTGAAGGTGGTGGCCGGCAGCCGCTCGTCCACCCCCGAGCTGGACGCCCTGGCAGCCGAGCACGACGTCACGATCGTGCCGGTCGACCTGTCCACCCGCGAGGGGGCGGAGACCCTGGTCCAGCAGGCCGTGGAGCGCCACCAGCGCCTGGACATCCTGGTCAACAACGTCGGCGCCGCCGAACCCCGCGAGTCGTTCCTCCAGGTCGACGACGCCGACTGGCGGCGGATCTTCGACCTGACCTTCTTCAGCGCCGTCCGCACCAGCCGCGCCGCCCTGCCGCATCTGGTCGCGACGGGGGACGCGGCCATCGTGAACATCAGCTCGATCAACGCGCGGCTGCCCTTCCCCATGGTGGTCGACTACTCGGCGGCCAAGGCGGCGCTGACCAACCTGAACAAGTCCCTGTCCGAGGAGTTCGCACCGCAGGGCGTGCGCGTCAACGCCATCGCCCCGGGCCCGGTCCGCACGCCGTTCTGGACCGCGCCGGGCGGCTTCGCGGACGCCACCGCCTCGGCCGCCGGGACCACCGCGCAGGAAGCGCTGGACGTCGTCGTGCCGCAGAGCATGGGCATCACGACCGGACGCATCAGCGAGGCACACGAAGTCGCCGACCTCACGCTGTTCCTCGCCTCTCCCCTCGCCGCGAACATCACCGGCACGGAGACCCTCGTCGACGGCGGCCAGACCAAGACGCTCTGAGGACCGGCGAGCCGAAAACCCCCGTTCAACTTCCCGCACAGACAACACAAGTGGAGAGAAGAAATGTCTACCGACGCCCCGATCACCCCTGAGCCGCTGCTTCAGCTCGGCCTGGGCTTCATGGCCTCCAAGACACTGCTGAGCGCGGTGGAGTTGGGAGTCTTCACCGTACTGGCCGACGGCGGCCGGGACCGCGAGTCCCTCGCCGCCGAGGTCGGCCTGCATCCCAGATCCGCCGCGGACTTCCTCGACGCCCTGGTCTCACTCGACGTGCTGACCCGCGACGAGGACGGCGTCTACCGCAACACCCCCGCCGCGGACGTCTTCCTGGACCGGGCCAAGCCGTCGTACGTGGGCGGCATCCTGGAGATGGCAAACGCACGTCTCTTCGGGTTCTGGAACAACCTCACCGACGCGCTGCGGACCGGCACCCTGCAGAACGAGGTCGCGCACAGCGGCGCCCCGTTCTTCGCCACGCTCAGCCAGGACCCGGTCGCCTGGCGCACCTTCCTCAACGGCATGAACGGCGTCAGCACACCCCTCGCCGCCGCGCTGGCCGCCGACTTCGACTGGACCGGCCGCCGGCACGTCGTCGACCTCGGCGGAGCCCTCGGCGCGGTGCCCGCCGCCGTCCTGCGCTCCCACCCGGACATCACCGGAGCCGTCTTCGAACTTCCCCCCGTCGGCCCGGTGTTCGAGGAGTTCGTCGCCGCCCACGGCCTGACCGGCCGTCTCGCCTTCCACGGCGGGGACTTCTTCGCCGACCCGCTGCCCGCGGCCGACGTCTACGTCATGGGCCAGATCCTCCACGACTGGAACCCGGAGCAGCGCCGGTTCCTGCTCAAGAAGGCCTACGACGCCCTGCCCGAGGGCGGCACCCTCATCGTCTACGACGCCATGATCGACGACGAGCGCCGCCACCACACCTACGGCCTGATGCTGTCGCTCAACATGCTCATCGACACGGAGGGAGGGTCGGAGTACACGGTCGCGGACGCCACCGAGTGGCTCCGGGCCGCCGGCTTCGCGAAGGTGGAGACCCGTCCCCTGATCGGCGGCTACACCGCCGCCTACGCCACCAAGTGAGCTAGGAGGACGCCCGGGCCACCAGCGCCGTCGGCAGTACCGCGTGCCGGCGCTCCAGCCCCCGGGCGGCGGCCGGACGCCGGTCGGCGATCTCGGCCAGCAGCAGGTCGATCATGGCGCGGCCCATCCCCTCGATCGGCTGACGGACGCTGGTGAGCGGCGGGTCCATGTGACGTGCGATGGCCGAGTCGTCGTACCCGACCAGCGCCACGTCCTCGGGGATGCGGCGGCCCGCCACGCGCAGCACCTGGCGGGCGCCCGCCGCCATCACGTCGGAGCCGGCGAACACGGCGTCGAGGCGGGGCTCGCGCTCCAGCAGCCGGGCCATCGCCCGCCGGCCGCCCTCCTCGGTGAAGTCGCCTGGCTCGATGAGGAGTTCGTCCGCCGCACGGCCCGCGTCGCGCAGGGCGTCACGGTACCCGTCGACGCGGCGCTGGGCTCCGTACACGTCGAGCCGGCCGGTGATGTGGGCGATCGTGCGACGGCCGCGGGTCAGCAGGTGCTCCACGGCCGACCGGGCTCCGCCGTAGTTGTCGGAGTCCACCGAGGTCAGCGTCTCCTCCGCCGAGCGGGGGCCGCTGATCACGGCCGGGATCTCCAGCTGGGCGAGCAGGTCGGGCAGCGGGTCGTCGGCGTGCACGGACACCAGCAGCACCCCGTCCACCCGGTGCGCGGCCAGGTACTGCGCGAGCCGGCGCCGCTCGCGGTCGCTGCCCGCGAAGATCAGCAGCAACTGCATCTCGGTCTCGGAGAGTTCGGCGCCGACGCCGCTGAGCATGTCGGAGAAGTACGGCTCCGCGAAGAACCGGGTCTCCGGCTCGGGAACGACCAGCGCGATCGCGTCCGTGCGGTTGGCGGCCAGCGCGCGGGCGGCGGTGTTGGGGACGTAGCCGAGTTCGTTGACGGCCGCCTCCACGGCCGCGCGGGTCGCGTCGCTGACCCGGGGCGAGCCGTTGATCACCCGTGACACCGTGCCGCGGCCCACGCCGGCCCGGGCGGCGACCTCCTCCAGGGTCGGCCGCCGAGCGCCCCGGCCCCGCTCACCCTTGACCGTCATGGTCGCCGCCTTCCGTTCGCAGCCCTCAGGCCAGGAAATGTAACAGCCGGGGCCCGGCCGCTCCGGGCCCCGTCACGCCCCCGGGGCCGTACCGGGTCAGCCCTGCTCACCGGCGCTCGGCAGGGCGTTCCGGCGGATCACCTCCGCGTACCAGTGTGCGCTCGCCTTGGGGATGCGGCGCTGGGTGCCGTAGTCGACGTAGACGGCGCCGAAGCGCTTGGAGTAGCCGTAGGACCACTCGAAGTTGTCCAGCAGCGACCACAGGAAGTAGCCGCGCACGTCCGCTCCGTCGGCGACGGCCTGCCGGACGGCGTCCAGGTGGGAGTGGAGGTAGGCGATCCGCTGCGGGTCGTTGACCCGGCCCTCGGGCGAGACGTAGTCGTCGAAGGCGGCGCCGTTCTCGGTGACCATCAGCGGCAGCCCCGGGTGCGAGGCGGCCAGGCCGGTCAGCAGGGTGTGCAGCCCGCTCGCGTCGATGGCCCAGTTCATCGCGGTGAGCTGGTCGTTGGCCAGATGGAAGGTGACGTCGTCGGCGCCCGTCCACGGGGAGTGGTCGCTCGCGCCGTGGCCGTCGTTGCGGGTGCCGGCGCCGCCCTCGACGGCCGCGGAGACCACGGTCGGCGAGTAGTAGTTGACGCCGAGCAGGTCGATCGGGCGGGAGATCTCGGCCAGGTCGCCGTCGTGCACCAGCTCCGCCCAGTCCACGAGGTGCGCGGTGTCGGCGAGCAGGTCCTCGGGGTAGGCCCCGTCCAGGACCGGGCCGGTGAAGATCCGGTTGCCGACCGCGTCGATACGCCGGGCCGCCTCGGCGTCCGCGGCGCTTCCGGTCAGCGGGCGCACCTGGTGCAGGTTGAGGGTGAGGGAGGTCTGCGCGGTCGACGGCAGGTTCTCCCGCAGCGCGCCGACCGCCTGCCCGTGGGCCAGGTTGAGGTGGTGCGCGGCGCGCAGGGTGGCCGCCGGGTCGGTACGCCCGGGGGCGTGCACGCCGGAGCCGTAGCCCAGGAAGGCGCTGCACCAGGGCTCGTTGAGGGTGGTCCACACCCCGACGCGGTCCCCGAGGGCGCGGGCCATGATCTCGGCGTAGTCGGCGAAGCGGTGCGCGGTGTCCCGCTGCGGCCAGCCGCCCGCGTCCTCCAGTTCCTGCGGCAGGTCCCAGTGGTAGAGGGTGGCGACCGGGGTGATGCCCGCTTCGAGGAGTTCGTCGGTGAGCCGCCGGTAGAAGTCCAGGCCGCGCTCGACCGCGGGCCCCCGTCCGGTGGGCTGCACCCGGGACCAGGAGACGGAGAACCGGTAGGCCTTGAGGCCGAGGTCCTTCATCAGCGCGACGTCGTCCTTGTACCGGTGGTAGTGGTCGGCGGCGATGTCACCGGTGTCGCCGTTGCGGACCCGCCCGGGGGTGTGGCTGAAGGTGTCCCAGATCGACGGCGTACGACCGTCCTCGGCGGCGGCACCCTCCACCTGGTACGCGGCGGTGGCGGCCCCCCAGACGAAACCGGGCGGGAAGGAGGTGTCTGAGGCCGACTGGGCAGTGGTCTCGGTTCGTACGGCGGTCATCTGAGAGCGCTCCCGGAGTGGCGTGGAGAAGAAAGGGGGGAAGGAAGCAAGGGGGGCAAGGGGGCAAGGCGAGCGGGGGGAAACGGGGCGGTGGGGCGGGCCACCGGGAACGGGTGGGGCGGCCCGCTCGGCGTCAGCCCTTGACGGCGCCCGCCATGATGCCTCCGACGATCTGCTTGCCGAAGATCACGAAGACGAGCAGCAGCGGCAGCGTGCTGATCAGCGCGCCGGCCATGACGATGCTCTGGTCGGGGGTGTAGGAGGCGCTGAGCTGGCCGAGCGCGACCTGGAGGGTGGGGTTGTCCTGGTTCAGGGCGAGGAAGGGCCAGAAGAAGTCGTTCCACGCCTGGACGAAGGTGAGCATGCCCAGCACCATCATCGCGGGGCGGGCCGCGGGCAGGACCACGTTCCACACGATGCGGATGTTGGTCGCGCCGTCCACCTTGGCCGCCTCGATGAGCTCGTAGGGCAGGGCCTCCAGCAGGTACTGGCGCATGAAGAAGACACCGAAGGCACCGACCAGGGTCGGGAAGATCACCGACTCCAGTTTTCCGCCCCAGCCGATGTCCGCCATCATCATGAACAGCGGGACCACACTGAGCTGCGGCGGGATCGTCAGGGTGGCGATGACCGCGGTCATCAGGGCGCCCCGGCCGCGGAACCGCATCTTGGCGAAGGCGTAGCCGGCCAGGGTGCAGAAGAACAGGGTGGCCGCGGTGATGCAGCCCGCCACGATCACGCTGTTGACGATGGCCTTGCCCAGGTGGGCCTGTTCCCAGGCGGTCTGGAGGTTGCTCCACAGCCTGCCGCCCGGCAGCAGCGGCGGCGGGCTGTCGAGGACCCGCTGCTGGTCGTGCGAGGCGGCCACCAGCGTCCAGTACAGCGGGAAGACCGAGCCCAGGCCGACGACGACCAGGGCGAGGTAGGTGAGGGGGCCGCCCTTGAGCTGCTGCCCGGCGCCGAGCTTGAGGCGTACGCGGTTCCTGGCCGGGGACGGGGCCGGCGGCAGCGGGTCGAGGCCCGGCGCGGTGTTGGTGGGGCTGGTCGTGGTCATCGATATCGCTCCCGTCAGGCCGCGCTCTTGCGCAGGAACCGGCCGACGATCAAGTTGATCAGGGCGATGAGCAGCAGCAGGGCGAGCATGGCCCAGGCCACCGCCGCGGCCGGGCCCAGATGCCCCAGCTTCCAGCCGTAGTTGTAGAGGTAGATGCTGAGGGTTTCGTACTGGTGCTCGTTGCCGCCGGTGGAGCCGAGCGTGCCGCCCTGGAGCAGCAGCGGCTCGCCGAACAGCTGCATGGAACCGATCGTCGAGATGACGATGGTGAACAGGATCGTCGGCCGCAGCGAGGGAATGGTCACCTTGCGGAACTGCTGCCAGCGGGTCGCCCCGTCGATGGAGGCGGCCTCGTACAGGTCGGTGGGCACGGCCTGCATGGCCGCCAGGTAGATCAGCGCGTTGTAGCCGGTCCAGCGCCATATCACGATGACCGAGATGGCGATCTTGGACGTCCACTCGCCGTTGCCCCAGTCGGTGTTGCCGATGCCGACGAAGTGCAGCACCCAGTTGAGGATGCCGCCGTCGGCCCGGAACACCAGGGCGAAGACCAGGGCCGCGGTCGCCACCGAAGTGGCGTACGGGGTGAGCACGACCGTCCGCCAGAACGTGCTGGCGCGCAGCTTGTAGTTGAGCAGGTGGGCGAGGCCGAGGGCTACGAGCAGCTGCGGGACGGTCGAGATGACGCCGATCAGGAAGGTGTTCGTGACGGCCGTCCAGAACTCCGAGTCCTGGAGGATCTTGGTGAAGTTGTCGAAGCCGACCCACTCCGACGTGCTGAGGCTCGTCATCTCCACCCGGTGCAGGGCGATCCAGCCCGTGTAGAGGAGCGGGTAGAGCCCGAAGGCACCGAAGACGAGGAAGAACGGAGCGATGTACGCGTACGGGGACGCGAGGTCGTCGAAGCGCCACAGCCGGCTGCGCCAGGTGCCGCGTCCGTTCGGCACGGCACCGGAGCCGCCGGCGGGCGGGGTGGGGGCACCCCGTGTGGGTGTCGTCGTTGCCACGGGGGATTTCCTTCCTGGGGGGATTCGGCCGGGGAACGGGGGCGGGACCGGGCGGGACCGGACGGCGACGCCGGGGTCTCGCACCGCGCCGGACCCGGCCGGGGGACGCGGCGCGCCGGTGTCCGGCGCGCCCTACCCACGCGCCGGGCACCGGAACCTCGTACGGCACGGCGCGCGGTGCGGGCGGCCGGCGGGGCCGCCCGCACCGCGGGTCGTCAGCCGATCACCTTGTCGATCGCCTCGGTCGCGGCCTTCCACGCGTCGGCGGGCTTGGTGCCCCGCTGCTCCATGTTGTTGATCTGCGTGGAGATGGTGTCCTTGATCGTCGCGTCCTTCGGGCCGAGCACCGCCTCGGGGATGGTCTTGGCCTCGTCGGCGTAGATCTGGCCGATCGGCGCGTTGTTGAAGTACGGGAGCGTCGCGTTCTTCACGCCGGGCAGGTCGTAGGCGCCCTTGTTCGACGGGAAGACACCGATCGCCTTGAAGACCTCGGCCTGCTGCTCCGGGGCGGTCAGCCACTTGACGAGCTCGGCGGCCTCCTTGGCGTGCTTGCCGCTCTTGGGCACGGCCAGGAAGGAGCCGCCCCAGTTGGCCGCGGTCGAACCGGGGGCCTTGGCTATGTCCCACTTGCCCTTGAAGGCGTCACCGGAGTTGGTGGAGATCTGCCCGGCCATCCAGGCGGGGCAGGCCACGGTCGCCACGCTGCCCTTGCGCAGCGCCGCCGTCCAGGCGTCGGTGAACTGCGCCAGACCCTGGGTCAGCTTCTTCGAGGCGGCCTCGGCGGCCAGGTTCCAGCCCTGCTGCACGGAGGGGCTGTCCTTGTAGATCGGCTTGCCGGAGGCGTCGTAGTACTGCTGCGCGGAGGAACTGACGACCGCGTTGTACATGGCGCTCGCGGAGTCCATGAAGTAGGTGCCGGACGGGGCCTTCTTCTTGTACTGCTCGCCGAGCTTGAGGTAGTCCTCCCAGCCGCCCGCGACGGCCTTGGCGACCGCGTCGCGGTCGGAGGGCAGACCCGCCTTGTCGAAGAGGTCCTTGCGGTAGCACAGGGACATCGGGCCGATGTCGGTACCGGCGCCGATGACCGTGCCGTCCGCGGCGGTGGCCTGCTTCTCCTTCCAGGAGACCCAGTCGTCCACGTTGATCGTCTTGCTCAGGTCGGTGAACTTGGCCGCCTGGGTGTCGACGACCTCCTTGATGCGGCCCACCTCGATGCCGGTGACGTCCGCCAGGCCACTGCCCGTGTTCAGCTGCTGAAGGAGCTTGGGGTAGTAGTCCTGCTCGTTGGCGGTGGTCTCTTCCTTCACCGTGATGTTCGGGTGCAGCTTGTGGTACTTCGCGAACAGGTCGGCTTCCTTGTAGCCGAACTGCCCGAAGTCCGCCACCGTGAGAGTGATGTTCCCGTTGGAGTCCGAGGCGTCCGAGTCGCTGTCGCTGCTGCAACCGGTCAGCAGCAGCGCCGAGGCGGTCAGGACCGTTGTGGTCAGGGCCGCCGCTCTGCGGCCGCGACGACCGGTACCGGTGATGCGCATTCCACTACTCCTTGTTCCAGTGGGGAACGGGATCTCAGGAAACAGACCGCCGGGGACCGGCGATCCGGACCTGCCCTCTCGGTGCGAGCAGCGGCCGGCCCACCGCACTCGACGTGCGGTGAAAAGGTGCTGGTCAACGAGGTGCGGTGACGACAGAGGGAAAGGCCATGGGGTGGTTCGCTCCACACGGGAGAGATTCCCCCGCTACCCGTGGGACCGCTCCCACGCGGCATGCCGGAAGACTGGTTCCTGCCGGGCCGACTGTCAAGACTTGAAAACGGCGTTGTTGCCTAAGCGTGTTCCGGACGTCACGGGAACGTGTCGCGCCGGGGGGTTTCACCGGCGCGACATCAGCCCGCCTCATCCAGGAATCACGCAGGTCACAGACGCGACGGCGGTCGATGCCCCAGGAGTTGAGCTCCTCACCACCGCGCGTCCGGGGTTTCCCGGGCCAGAACGCGGCACGCGCGGACCGGACGCCGAGAGGTGAACGATGGGCTTTCCGCGGCGCCTCCCGGGAACCGGACGCCCCGGGCCGCCGGCGGGACCGCCGGAGCCGGGCGGCACCCCTTTGCCATGGGAGCGCTCCCATGCATAATGGCGACAAGCCGACCATGGGAGCGCTTCCATGCCCGATTCACCGACCGAGGCCTTTCCTCCCGCCTTCCTCTGGGGCGCCGCGACCTCCGCGTACCAGATCGAGGGGGCGGTACGGGAGGACGGCCGCACCCCCTCCATCTGGGACACCTTCAGCCACACGCCGGGCCGGACGGCCGGCGGCGAGACCGGTGACATCGCTGTCGACCACTACCACCGCTACCGCGACGACGTGGCGCTGATGGCGGACCTCGGCCTGAACGCCTACCGGTTCTCCGTCTCCTGGTCGCGCGTCCAGCCGACCGGCCGCGGCCCGGCCGTCCAGGTGGGCCTGGACTTCTACCGCCGGCTCGTCGACGAGCTGCTCGCGAAGGGCATCAGGCCCGCGATCACCCTCTACCACTGGGACCTGCCGCAGGAGCTGGAGGACGCGGGCGGCTGGCCGGAACGGGACACCGCGTACCGGTTCGCCGAGTACGCGCAGATCGTCGGCGAGGCGCTCGGCGACCGCGTGGAGCAGTGGATCACCCTCAACGAGCCCTGGTGCAGCGCCTTCCTCGGCTACGGCTCCGGGGTGCACGCCCCCGGCCGTACCGACCCGGCGGCCACCCTGCGCGCCGCGCACCACCTCAACCTGGCCCACGGCCTGGCCACTTCGGCACTCCGCTCGGTGATGCCGGCCCGCGACCAGGTCGCGATCAGCCTCAACTCCTCGGTGGTACGGCCGCTTTCGCAGGACCCGGCGGACCTGGTGGCGGTCCGCACCATCGACGACCTCGCCAACGGCGTCTTCCACGGCCCGATCCTGCACGGGGCCTACCCGCAGACGCTGTTCGCGGCGACGGCGTCGGTGACGGACTGGTCGTACGTGCTCGACGGCGACCTGGCCGCGATCCAGCAGCCGCTGGACGCCCTCGGCCTGAACTACTACACGCCGACCCTGGTGTCGGCGGCCTCCGGCGCGGTGACCGGCCCGCGGTCGGACGGCCACGGCGGCGGCGCCCACTCGCCCTGGCCGGGCGCCGACGACGTCGCCTTCCACCAGACGCCGGGCGAGCGCACCGAGATGGGCTGGACGATCGACCCGACGGGCCTGCACGAGCTGATCATGCGCTACACCCGCGAGGCACCGGGGCTGCCGCTCTACGTCACCGAGAACGGCGCGGCCTACGACGACAAGCCCGACCCGGACGGCCGGGTCCACGACCCGGAGCGCATCGCCTACCTGCACGGGCACCTGTCGGCGGTGCGGCGCGCGATCGCCGACGGCGCGGACGTGCGCGGGTACTACCTGTGGTCGCTGATGGACAACTTCGAGTGGGCGTACGGGTACGAGAAGCGGTTCGGGGCGGTGTACGTGGACTACGCGACGCTGGCCCGGACGCCGAAGTCGAGCGCCCGGTGGTACGGGGAGGCGGCCCGTACGGGGGCGTTGCCCGCGGCGGGGGCGGTTGCCTGACTCGGGCCGCGGCGGGTCGTCGTTCGGCTGCGGCGCCGTCGTGGCTGGTCGCGCAGTTCCCCGCGCCCCTGACGGGGCGCTCACAGGGGGCGCTCAGCGGGCTCTCAACTCCCGGGCGTCTGATGGGTGGTACGAGGTGATCGGGTGATCCTCGTGGACACCGGAGGACGTCATGGGATTCATCGTGCTGGTGCTGCTGGTGCTGGCCGTCGGCTCGGTGGTGGCTCTCGTCGGGCGGAACCGGGAGCGGGCCGCGGCCGGGGCCGGGGCCGGGGCCGGGCAGTCGGTCCAGCAGGACCTCACCGCCGACGCGGGGGCGGAGGCCACCCGCTGGGTGGACCGGCTGGGCGGCGGGATCACGACGCTGGCCGCGGGCGACGACCGGGCCGCCCGGCAGGCCCTGGCGGACGCGACCGAACGCCACCGCGCGGCGCAGGCCCAGCTGGCGACGGCGTACACCCCGGCGCAGTACGCCCTGGTCACCCAGACCGCGGTCGAGGGCCTGCACTACGTACGGGCGGCCCGCACCGCCCTCGGCCTCGACCCGGGTCCGGCGCTGCCGCCGACGGGCACGGCCGCCGCCGGCCGGCAGGTGACGGTGAACGGCCAGACGTACACGTCCTCGGACCGCCCGGGCGCGGGCACCCCCTACTACTACCCCGGCGGCCTGGTCGGCGGCCGTACCGTCCCCGGCGGCTGGTACAGCACGCCGTGGTGGAAGACGGCCCTGGTCGCGGGCGCCGCGGGGGTGGGCGGCATGCTCCTGGCCGACGCCCTCTTCGACGGGTTCCACCACCACGGCCCGCCGATGGGCGGGCCGGGAGGGTTCGGGGGGTTCGGCGGGCCCGGCGGGCCGGGCGGGCCGGGCGGGCCGGGCTTCTGAGCCGACGTGCTCGCGGTGCGGGTCAGCCGATCGCGGCGAAGGCCTTCGAGAAGGCGTACTTGTCCTGGGTGACGGAGCTGCAGGTGGCGTCGGCGGTGGACTTGGCGCCGCCGGCGCACTGCTGGTCGCGGGTGGCCGACCACATGGAGAGCCAGCCGATCCCCTTGGACCTGGCGAAGTCGACGAGCTGGGTGGCGTCGTCCACCTTGAAGACCTCGGCGGAGACGTCGTTGACGCCGATCATCGGGGTGACGGCCACCGACTTCCAGGCGGCGGCGTCGGAGAGGCCGAGGACGCTCCTGATCTGGGCCTGGGTGGCGGTGGCGGCCTGGATGGCGTAGGTGCCCATGTCGCCGTTGTAGGCGGGACCGTAGTCCATCGCCATGATGTTCACGGCGCTGGTCCTCACACCGTTGGCCTTGGCGTCGGAGAGCAGGTTCACGCCGTCCTGGGTGAGGCCTTCGGGCATCACCGGGAGGGTGAAGGAGACGTCCAGGCCGGGGTGGCTCGCCTGGAGCTTGGCGATGGCCTTCGCGCGGTTGGTGTTCGCCGTGGTGTTGGGCAGCGCGCCGCCCTCCACGTCGAAGTCGACCTTGGTCAGCTTGTACGCGTCGACGACCTTGCCGTACGCCGCCGCCAGCGCGTCCGCCGAGGAGCAGGTGGTGGCGAGTTCGGAGCCGGACGCGCCGCCGAAGGAGACCCGGACGTCACCGCCCTTGGCGCGCAGCGCGCCGATCTGGGACGCCACGCCGTCGCTCGCCAGGTCCGTCACCCCGCCCCACTTGGGCGTGCAGCCGCCGCCGTCGGTGACGAAGGCGAGGTTGTAGTTCTTCACGCCGGTCGCGTTCGCCGCCGCGAGGAGGTCGAACGCCGGGTAGAGGGAGGTGTCGACGTAGGGGGCGAACCCGGCGGAGGTAGTGGTACCGGATCCGGTGCCGGTGGTCTGGGTCGGGGTGGCGGTGGGGGTGGCCGACGCCGTGGGGGTGGCGGACGCCGTGGGCGTCGAAGTCGCGCTCCGGGTGGGGGTCGGGGTCGCGGTCGGGGTGGTGGACTGGGTCGGACGGCCGCTGGGCTCGGGGGTCGCCGTACCGTCCGCCGAACAGCTCGCGTTGTCGATACGGCAGCCGGTCGGGTCCCCGCTGCCGTTGACCACGAAGCCGACCGTGTCGGACTCGCCGGCCGCGAGGCCGTCCGTGTCCCACTTCGGCGGCTTCACGGTGACGTGCTGTCCGCTCACGGTGTACTCGGCGTTCCACAGCGAGCTGAGCTTCGCGCCGGCCGGCAGGTCGAACTCCAGCGTCCAGTCGTGCTCCCTGGCACCGCTGTTGTTCGTGACGACGTACTGCGCGGTGTACCCGGTCGACCAGTCGCTGGTCTTCGTGTACGCGGCGCCGACCCCGGCCGCCTGTGCGATCCCGGTGAACAGGACCGCCCCGCCACCGACCACGGCCGCGGCGACCAGACCGCCTATCGCCTTGTTCCTGCCACTGATTCTGCGCCGGTGCGTGCTCATGCCGTGCCTGCCTTCGCCTGCCAACGGGGGTGGGGTGCGGCAGCACGCTAGCGGCCGGGAATCGGACAAACGGCCTGATAGGGGCGGCTGTTGGGGATCTTAGGGTGCGCTTAAGGACAGCATCGGGACCGATTAAAGGTCGAGACCAATTTGCCCGGTGGTTCCCCCGGTTCCGCCGGTTCCGCCGCTTCCGCTGCGGCCCGGTTCTCCCGGCTGCCTGCGCGGACGGCGCCGGCGCACCGCTCCCCTGTGCCCCTTGCGCTCCGGCTTCCGGCCGTCCAGCTGGAGCCAGATCCGCACCTCGGTCCCGCCGAGCACCGACGACCCGATCCGCACGTCACCGCCGGTCGACTCGGCCAGCCGGCGCACGATGTCCAGGCCGAGCCCGGTCGACCCGGCCGCCCCGGAACCCCGCCCGCGGGCCATCGCCGCCTCCGGGTCCCGGATGCCGTGTCCCGCGTCCGAGACCAGCACGATCACCGCGTCCTCCGCGTTGTGCACGTCGACCGCGAAGGCGGTGCCCTCGGCGGTGTGCCGGAAGACGTTGCCGAGCAGCGCGTCCAGCGCGGCGGCCAGGTCGGCGCGGGCCACGGGTATGCGCACCGGCCGGTCCACGCCGGCCACCCGCCACTTGCGGCCCTCGTCCTCCGCGAGCGCCGACCAGAACCCCATCCGCTCCCGCACCACCTCGGCCGCGTCGCACCCGGCGCCCGGCCCGATCGCCGCCGTCTGCGGCTTGGCCTCCCGGGCGGTCCTGATGATGGTGTCGACCTCGCGCTCCAGCTGCGCGACGGCGGCCCGGGTCTGCTCGGCGGCGGTCCCCTCCCCGAGCGAGGCCGCGTTCAGCCGGAGCACGGTGAGCGGGGTGCGCAGCCGGTGCGACAGGTCGGCGGCCAGTTCCCGCTCGTTCGCCAGCAGTTGGACGACCTGGTCGGCCATCGAGTTGAACGCGACCGCCGCCAGCCGCAGTTCGTTCGGCCCCTCCTCGGGGACCCGCGCCCCCAGCTTGCCCTCCCCCAGTTCGTGCGCGCCCTCCACCAGCCGCTGAGCGGGCTGCACCATCCGTACGCCCAACCGGTCGGCGACCGCGACCGAGCCGACGATCAGCGCCAGGCCGACGGCGGCGAGCACCGCCCAGGCCGTGCCGACCCCGTTGGTCACCTCGGACTCGGGCACGTACACCTCGACGACCGCGATGGCACCGGAACTCAGCGCGACGGGCTGCAGCAGGGTCGAACCACCGGCCACGCCGGTCGTCGAGGCCCGCCCCAGCTTCCGTACGGCCGCGATGTCCCGGTCGGCGGCGCGCTGCCGCCCGATGTCGACGGCGGCCTGGCCACCGGCCGCCGGTATGTGCACGGCCATGCCCCGGTCGGCGCCGGCCGAGGCCACCACCCGCTCCAGCTTGTCCCGGTCGGTGGTGATGGACAGGGCCGGGGCGACCGCGGCGGCCTCCCGCTCGGCGTTGGAGAACGCCCGGTCGCGGGCCAGCTCCTTGACGACCAGGCCGAGCGGGACGGCGAAGGCGACCACGACCATCGCGGTGACCGCCAGGCAGACCTTGACCAGGGCCCATCTCATCCGACCGGCCTCGCTTCCCCGCCCGGCGGCTCCAGCTTCACGCCGACCCCCCGCAGTGTGTGCAGATACCGCGGCCGGGCCGCCGTCTCACCCAGCTTCCGCCGCAGCCACGACAGATGGACGTCGATGGTCTGGTCGTCCCCGTACGACTGCTGCCACACCTCCGCCAGCAGCTCCTTGCGCGGCACCACGACCCCCGGCCGCCCGGCGAGGAAGGCCAGCAGGTCGAACTCCCGCCGGGTGAGATCGAGCCGCGCCCCGTCCAACTCGGCCTGCCTGCGCAGCGGGTCGACGGCCAGCCCGCCGACCCGCAGCACGCTCGACGGCGCGGGCTCGCCGCCGCCCGACCGCGCCCGGCGCAGCACGGCGGCCATCCGCGCCGACAGGTGCTCGACGGAGAACGGCTTGGTCAGATAGTCGTCCGCTCCCGCGTTGAGCAGCCGGACGATCTCCGTCTCGTCGTCGCGTGCCGTGGCGATGATGACGGGCACGTCGGTGATGCCGCGCAGCATCTTCAGCGCCTCGGAGCCGTCCAGGTCCGGCAGTCCGAGGTCCAGCACGACCACGTCGAAACGGAAATGGGCGACCTCGCGCAGCGCCTCCAGCGCCGTGCCGACACTGCGCACGGTGTGCGCGGCGTCGGTGAGATGCCGGATGAGCGCCGAGCGTACGAACTGGTCGTCCTCGACCACGAGCACACTTGCCATGCGCCGCACCGTACGCCATGCGGCAGGCACCGGTCGGGGCCTGTGGATAACTCGGGTCGAGTGCGCACGGCGGTGCCTCTGAGGCAGTATGGCCCGCGATGCGCAGAGGACTCGTACACCTGATGGCCTGGCTGCTCGCCACGGGCGCGGCGGTCACGCTGTCGTGGTGGGGCGTCCACACGGTGATGGCGGCCACGGCCTATGCGCCGCCGCGCGCCCTCTCGATCACGGCGGCGGACGACGAGCCGACGGTCCAGGGTGCCAAGTCCCTCGGGTCGCCCACGTCCCGCGCGCCGAGCCCGTCGCGTACGGCCGCACCGCGCCCGTCGGCGACTCCCACGCCTACGCCGTCCACCACCCCTGCGGCCACCCCGAGCCCGTCCGCCTCCGCTTCTTCGTCCCCGTCCGCCTCGGGCGAGGTCAAGGCCTACGACACGGCCGGCGGCCGGGCGGTCTTCGACCTGGGTACCGCCAGCGCGACCCTGGTGTCGGCGACGCCGGGTACGGGCTGGTCGATGCAGGTCTGGAAGACGGAGACGTGGATCCGCATCCAGTTCAGCAAGAGCGCGGACCGGGTGTCGGTGTTCTGCACGTGGCACGACAGCGCCCCGCAGGTACAGGTGGAGACGTACTGACAGCTGGGCCGGGGGGGGTGGGGAGAAGCCCCGCAAGGGGCGCGGGGAACTGCGCGAGCAACCCCCACCGGCCTGCGGTGGAGCGGCTGCCTGGAGCTGGGTAGCCCCGTAAGGGGCGCGGGGAACTGCGCGGCCGGCCCCCACCGGCCGCAGGGTCAGCGAAACACCGAAGGCGGTGGGGGCGGTGAAGCCACGGCCACCGCGTCCGTCACGGCAGTCGCGCCGCCGGTGAAGTCCCGCAGGGGCCGCCCGTGTTCGACCCGCCCGGGGTGCGGGTCGGATGCGCAGCGCCGGGTCAGCTCTGCCACCGGCAGCTGGACGTCGGCCGCCACCAGCACCGCGTTGCCGAACCGCTTCCCCCGCCAGACCGTCGGGTCCGCCACCACCGCGACCTCCGCGAACCTCGCCCCCGCGGTGGCGATCTGCCCCTTCAGGTGGGCCAGCGGCGGCCCGTCCGCGAGGTTGGCTGCGTACACGCCCCCCGGCCGCAGCACCCTCCGCACGGCGTCCAGGAACTCCGTGGACGTCAGGTGCGCCGGAGTGCGCGCCCCGCTGAACACGTCCGCTATGACGAGGTCCGCCCACGCCTCCGGGACCTTGTCCAGCCCCTCCCGGGCGTCCACGGACCGCACCCGTATCCGCGCGTTCGCGTCCAGCGGCAGCTCGCGCCGCACCAGTTGGACCAGGGCCGCGTCCCGCTCCACGACCTGCTGGGTGGACCGGGGCCGGGTCGCGGCGACGTACCGCGCCAGCGTCAGCGCACCGCCGCCGAGGTGCACGACCTGCACGGGCCTGCCCGGCGGTGCCACCAGGTCGATGACATGGCCGAGCCGACGCTGGTACTCGAAGGAGAGGTACGCGGGGTCGTCGAGGTCGACGTGCGACTGCGGGGCGCCGTCGATGAGCAGCGTCCAGGCCCGGCCCCGGTCGGGGTCCGGGATGAGCTGGGCGAGGCCGCCGTCGACGGCCTCGACCACGGCCTCGGCAGCGGCGGCCGACCGGCGACGTGCGTTCCTGGACTTGCCCATTCCGCCATTTTCCCAGGCGGCGGCCGTCCGGGAAATTCAGCGGCAGCTGTCCGCGGCCTCGATCATCCGGGCCGCCTCCCCGAGCGCCCGCCGCAGCACCGCCGGATCGGTCGCCGGCTCGGCCTCGCCGGGCGGCAGCAGCCAGTCGGAGCCCTCGACCGGCGGCTCCGGATGGAGCCGCAGTCCGCGCCCCTCGGTCCCGGTACAGGTGCTGCCGGGTACGTCCCAGCCCGCCGCCGTACCGGCCGGCACCACGAAGCCGAGGGTGCCGCCCCCGTCGTCGTGGAGCACGGGACCCACCGCCTCCCCGGCCCCCCGGCGCAGGATGTCGACCGCCTCCAGGCCCTGCCGGGCCGGCACCGTCACGAGGTCGCATCCCGCATCGTCACAAGGATCGTTGCTCTGGCTGGTCTCCATCCCGGCCTCCACCGCGCAGCCCTCTTGCCGTCCATGAGGTCCAACGCGCCACCGCGTCAACGGCTACGGCAGAAGTCAGCCGCAAAGGATGGCAGTTCATGGCAGATCGTGGATGAGATATCCGGTTTGTAGCCAAACCCTGCGTCACGGGTCCGACACAGCAGGTACGTTCTTGCCCGCCGGAATCAAGGGTCCACTCGGACAACTCACCATGAGTCCGGCATGGTTCGACGGTTCGCACGAGAGGACCCGGCCATGGCGTCGTCAACCACGACCTCGTCGCAGCCCGATCGGCCGGTACGGCCGAACGTCGCCTTCCGGCAGGTACGCGGCCGGCACTCACCGGCCGAGTTCGCCGCGCTGGTACGGCGTGCCGCCCGCGAGATCGGCGAGCGGGTGAGCTGTGACGCTCGCTACATCGGCCGGGTCGAGGCGGGTGAGATCCGCTGCCCCAACTACGCCTACGAACGGGTGTTCCTGCACATGTTCCCCGGCCGCACGCTCGCCGACCTCGGTTTCGCGCCCCGCTCGTCCGTCCGCGGACGGACCGCACGGCCGCCGGAGGACGTGCCCCTGGTTCTCGCCCCCGGTGAGACGCAAGGGGCCGTCGAGCCGTATGACCCGCAGGACCACTACCACCCGCACGACCCGCATGATCCGCACGAGGTGCGGAACCCGCAGGACCCGTACGAGACGCACGACAACTACGAGGAGAGCGACGTGCTGCGTCGCCTATTCATGACCGGCGGGGGCGCCACCGTGGCCGCCGCCACGCTGGGCCCGCTCGGGTTCACCATCGACGCCGTGGCGGCGGACCGGCCGGTCCGCCGTCCCGGGTCCTCGCACGCGACCGCCCTGGAGGAGGCCGTACGCCGGATCCGGCTGCTGGACGACCGGCACGGCGCGGACGGTCTTTACCGGCGCGCGGCGGCTCCGCTGCGCGCGGCGTACGCGCTCCTTGACGCGGGCGCGACCCGGCAGACGACCGCCGAGCGGCTGCACTCGGGCGCCGGCGAACTGGCCATCTCGGTGGGCTGGCTGGCCCATGACTCCGGCCGCTTCGACGACGCCCGCTCGCACTACGCGGAGGCGCTGGCGACGGCCCGGATGACCGGGGACGCCGGGCTGGAGGCGCACGCCTTCTGCAACACGGCGTTCCTGGCGCGGGACGCCGGGCGGCCCCGGGAGGCGGTACGGGCGGCCCAGGCCGCGCAGCGCGTCGGCCGGCCGCTGGGCTCGGCCCGCCTCATGTCCCTGCTCGCCCTGCGTGAGGCGGGCGGCTGGGCGGGGCTCGCCGACCGCACCGGCACCGAACAGGCGCTGGCCCGCGCACAGGCCCTCTTCGAGCGGGGCCACTCGGACGCCGACCCCGAGTGGATGAGCTTCTACGGAGAGGCCGAGCTGGAGGGCCTGGAGGCGCAGTGCTGGTCCATGCTGGGCGACTGGCGCCGGGCCGCGCGGCACGCGCACCGGGCCGCCGAGCTGCAGGACCCGCACTTCACGAGGAACATCGCGCTGTACACGGCGGAGCTCGCGGACGACCTCGCGCGCGGGGGGCGGCCGGACGAGGCGGCGACGGCGGGCATGCGGGTCCTGGACCTGCTGGACCAGGTCCAGTCGTCCCGGATCCAGGGGATGCTCGCGGGCACGGCCCGGGTGCTGCTGCCGCACCGGCGGGCGAGCGGGGTCCAGGAGTTCCTGGACCGCCACGCGTCCACGCCAAGGGGTGTGTAGGGCCGACAGGGGTACGTCCGTAGTCGTCCGGCTGCGGGTGAGTGGGGGCTGGTCGCGCAGTTCCCCGCGCCCCTTACAGGGCGCTGCAGTCACGTCACCCGCCCAGGTGCCCCAAGTCGTTCCAGCTCTCGATCGCCGGCTCCCCGTAGGCCCACCCCAGCACGGACAGTGACGTCGGGTTCAGCCGGATGCGGGACGCGAAGTCCAGCGGCAGCCCGAGCCACCGCGCCCCGATCGACCGCAGAATGTGCCCGTGGGCGAAGATCAGGACGTCGCGGTCGGCCGACCGCGCCCAGGCCACGGCCTCGTCGGCCCGCGCGGTGACCTCCGCCAGGGTCTCGCCCCCGGGGACGCCGTCCCGCCAGATCAGCCAGCCGGGGCGGACGGACGAGATCTCCGCCGGGGTCAGGCCCTCGTACGCCCCGTAGTCCCACTCCATCAGCGTGTCCCACGGCTCGGCACGCTCGCCGAACCCGGCGAGTTCGCAGGTCTCACGCGCGCGTGCCAGCGGGCTGGTGCGTATCTCGGCGTCAGCGAGACCGTCGAACGGCGGCCGGTGCAGGCGCTCGCCGAGCAGCTTGGCACCCCGCCGGCCCTCCTCCAGGAGCGGTACGTCGGTCCTGCCGGTGTGCTTGCCGGACAGTGACCACTCCGTCTGTCCGTGCCGGGCCAGCAGGATGCGCGGTGCCATGGGGGGAGAACCTTTCGGGAGAAATTCGGAAGCGGGACACCTCCATCATCGCCCAGGCTGGAAACGCGCAGGGAACAGCCCGGGAGGGCGGGCAACCCGCCGCGCGCTCTCCGCGTCTTTGAGTGCTGAGCGCCCCGCATGGGCGGGATGACGCGCAACGTAAAGTGTCACGGTCGGCCCGCCGGGTGCCGCGCGGACGGGGACGAGAAGGGGGAGGCAGTCGGATGCCGCAGACCGAGAAACCGGGCACCGAGGTGGCTGCGCGAACCCGGTTGCGCTGGTGGACCGAGCTGCCGCTGATCCTGCTGGTGTACGGCTGCTACACGGCCGGCCGCCTGCTCGCGCGCGGGAACACCGCCACCGCCGTCGACCACGGCCTGGCGATCCTGCGCATCGAGAAGGCCCTGCACCTCAACGCCGAGCACCCGCTCAACCGCCTGTTCACACGGGAGGCGTGGCTCGGCATACCCGCGGACTTCTGGTACGCCTCGCTGCACTACCTGGTCACCCCGGTGATCCTGGTCTTCCTGTTCCGCAAGCGCGCCGAGGTCTACCGGCGGGCCCGCACCTGGCTGATGACGTCCACGTTCATCGGCCTCATCGGCTTCACCCTGCTGCCCACCTGCCCGCCCCGGCTGCTGGACCTGAAGTACGGGTTCGTCGACACCATGGCCCAGTACAGCTCGTACGGCTGGTGGGGCGGCGACGCCAGCGCCCCGCGCGGCCTGGGCGGCATGACCAACCAGTACGCGGCGATGCCGAGCCTGCACTGCGGCTGGGCGCTGTGGTGCGGGGTGATGCTCTGGCGCCACGGCGGCAACCGCCTGACCAAGGTGCTCGGCGTGGCCTACCCGCTGCTGACCGCGATCGTGGTCATGGGCACCGCCAACCACTACTTCCTGGACGCGGTCGCGGGTGTGTTCGTGATGGGCGTGGGCTACCTGCTGGCGCCGCGGGTGATGCGGGTCGCGGACATGGTCAGGGTGCGGATCACCTCGGGCGTCTCCCTCGTCGCAGCCCGCTCGGACGGCGCAGGTTCCCCGATTGTCAGTGGCGGATGCCAGACTTCGGCGGGTGAGCGAATCCCATCGCAGCGCGAGTCCCGGCTCGCCGCCGCAGCCGAACCGGACGCTTCCCCCACAGACGCGGGGGACGGCGCTCCGGCACCGGCTCGCTGAGCTGCGCGGCCCCGCCGTCCCGGCCAAGGCACTCGACGCGCGTGCCCTCGCGGCGCTCGCCGCGAACCCCGGGTGCAGACGGCGGGCGCTCCTGGACGGCGCCGGGGTGGACAAGACCGCGCTGGCCGGCGCCCTCGGCTCGCCCTCGGCCTTCGGCCAGTCGCAGTTCGCGCTGACCCGGGGCAACGCCTTCGAGGCGAAGGTGAAGGCGGACGGCGGTGCCGAGCTGCTGCGGCTGGTGCGCACCCACCTCGACCCGGGCGCCGAGCCCGCCGAGCGGGCCGCCGTGCCGGACCTGACCGCGATCGGACCCGAGGGGCGTACGGCCCGTACGGCGCTGGCGCTGCGGGAGGCCGTGGCGGCCGGCGGCTGGGCGCTGTTCGACCATCCGATGCTGGCCCTCGAGGTGGCCGGCTCGCCCGCGTTCCTGGAGCCCGACGCGGTGGTCGTGCACCCGGACGGCAGCTGGACGGTCGTGGAGATCAAGTCGTTCCCGATGCTGGACGGCTCCGCCGACCCGGCGAAGGTGGGCGCCGCCGCCCGGCAGGCCGCGGTGTACGTGCTGGCCCTTGAGGAGGTCGCGGCCCGGCTCACCCCGGCCCCGCGCGTCCGCCACGACGTGCTGCTGGTCTGCCCCAAGGACTTCGCCAACCTGCCGACCGCCGCGGCCGTGGACGTCCGCAAGCAGCGCGCGGTCACCGCCCGCCAGCTGGCCCGGCTCACCCGCGTCCAGGACATCGCCGACGCCCTCCCGGCGGGCACCTGCTTCGCCCCGGACCTGCCGGCGGAGCAGCTCACGGCGGCCGTGGACGCGGTCCCCGCGACGTACGCGCCCGAGTGCCTGTCCGCCTGCGAGCTGGCCTTCCACTGCCGGCAGCGGTCCCGCGCGGCCGACGAGGTGACCGCGCTGGGCCGCGCGGCCCGCGCCGAGCTGGGCGGACTGAGCACCGTCGAGGAGGTGCTGTCGGCGGCGCGCGGCGAGAGCGGCGACCCGGCCGACCCCGCGGTCGCGGCCCTGCGCCGGGCGGCGACCCTGCGAGCCGAAGCGCTGAGCGCCGGTGTCGGTGTCAGTGCCGGTGTCGGCCTCGGCGTCCAGGGGGCCGTGTGTCCCTGATCACCACCCTCGCCCGCCTGGAAGCCGTGAGCTCGGGCAGCGCGCAGCCCGCCGCGACCGTCCGCCACCGGCACCTCTCCGACCGCCCGCTGGTCTTCGTCCCGCTCACCACCGCCGGTGAGGCCGGTGCCCCGCTCGGCGCGCTGGTCGGCACCGACCGGGACGCCCCGCGGCTGCTGGCCGTGCCCCAGCCGCGCGACCGCGACCTGCGGTTCGCGTTCCTCGCCCAGCTCGCCGACGTCGTCCTGCCCTACCTGGACTCCTACGCGGACTCCGTCGAGGCGGCCGAGCGCACCGAGACCGACCCGGAGACCGGCAAGCGGGTCAAGGTCGAGGTCGAACTCTGCGCGGACGCCCCCCAGCTGATCGTCCCGGGCCGTGCGGGCGTCGAGTACGTACGGCTGCTGGGGCGGTCGATGCGGTTCCGGCGCACGGCGGAGCAGGACCCGGAGGCGCCCTACCCGGCGCCGCCCCGGGTGCCGTTGCTCGGCCGCTGGCTCACGCACTTCGGCGAGCGGGCCCGGGTCCCCGGCTCCTCCCTGCTGCTCGCCATGACGGACCTGCTGTCCCGGCACTGGGCCACCGGCCAGTCCGGCATCGAGGACCAGCACCTGGGCGCGCTGCTCGCCTGGATCGCCCCGCCGGAGGGGAGCACGGGCTCGGAGGCCGCGCGGGTGGCCGAGCTGGCGCGGGACGGCGACGGGCAGTTGCTGTGCCCGCCGGCCGGGCCCGCCACCGACCCGGCCTTCGACAACAGGCTGCTGGCCCCCGCCTTCGAGCGCTACGACCGGGCCCGTACCGCCCTCGCGGAGGCCGAGGACGGTCTCCAGGCCGACGACCGGCTGGTGATCCTCACCGCCGCCGAGCGGGAGATCCGCGCCCTGGTCGAGAGCCGTACCCGGCCCACCTGGGACGCGGTCTGGCAGGGCCTGGACCTGCTGCGCGGGCTGCCGGAGGGCGCCCGGGCCGAGGAGCGGTGGACGCGCGACCGCTGGTCGTTCACCGGCCACCGGGACCGCGTCCTGGCGGGCGAGCCCCCGCAGCCGCGCCGCGACGATGCGGTCACCGCCGCCAACAAGCTGGCCACGCGCGAGCGCGAGCAGGCCCGCCTGGACGCCCAGGAGGCCCTCGACGACCCGCTGGTGATGGCGGGGCGGCGGCTGTCCGGGGAGGCGTTCGCCGGGGAGGTCCTCGATGTCGTCATGGCGTACAGCGAGGGCAAGCGGCCCAGCCCGCGCCCGCTGCTGACCGTGCGCACGGAGGACCGGCCGCAGCTGGGCGAGCGCGCCAAGGCGTACCGCTCGCTGGGCGGCAAGCCGCAGTCGACGGAGTTCGTGGGGTACGAGGCGGAGGGGGTCCTGGTGCTGCGTGTCCTGGACAAGATGGGCCGCGGCAAGGAACCCGAACCCGGTTCGGTGCCGGAGAAGGGCGACCGGCTCCTCTTCACCCTGTTCGAACACGAGCAGCGCGGTGGGGCGAAGCTGCCCGACCCGGAGGACACGCCGTGGACGCACGGCGGACCGCCGGGCCAGGCCGCCCCCGAGGCGGCCGACGCCGTGACCGCGGAGGACGTGCTGTGACGACCACGGACTTCGATCCCGGCACGGCCGCGGCCGAGGCCACCGCCGCGATCCTGCGCGACACCCTGCACGGCACCGACCGGGGTGTGGTCGTGGACTCCCCGCCGGGCGCCGGCAAGTCCACGCTGGTGGTGCGGGCGGCGCTCGAACTCGCCGACGCCGGGCGCCCGCTGATGGTGGTCGCGCAGACGAACGCGCAGGTCGACGACCTGGTCCTGCGGCTCGCCGAGAAGAACCCGGAGCTGCCCGTCGGCCGCCTGCACAGCAGTGACGCCGACCCGTACGACAAGGCGCTGGACGACCTGCCGAGCGTCCGCAAGTCGGCGAAGGCGGCCGACCTCAGGGAGACCCAGGTCGTGCTCTCCACCGCCGCGAAGTGGGCGCACGTGAAGGTGGACGAGCCCTGGCGGCACGCGATCGTCGACGAGGCGTACCAGATGCGCTCCGACTCCCTGCTCGCCGTGGCCGGCCTGTTCGAACGGGCGCTGTTCGTGGGCGACCCCGGCCAGCTGGACCCGTTCGCGATCGTGGGCAGCGAGCAGTGGGCGGGGCTGTCGTACGACCCGTCGGCCTCCGCCGTCTCCACGCTCCTCGCCCACAACCCGGGCCTGCCCCAGCACCGCCTCCC
Source organism: Streptomyces sp. NPDC048278 (assembly GCF_040652195.1). Lineage (NCBI taxonomy): Bacteria > Bacillati > Actinomycetota > Actinomycetes > Kitasatosporales > Streptomycetaceae > Streptomyces > Streptomyces sp. NPDC048278. The sequence continues at coordinate 293,504 of NZ_JBEZLP010000008.1, read as the reverse complement.
GGTCTCCTGGCGCCTGCCCGCGTCCGCGGCCCCCCTGGTCTCCGGCGCGTTCTACCCGTACACCCCGTTCCGCAGCGGCACCGGCCACGGCGACCGGCGCCTCGCCTTCGCCGTCCCCTCCGACGGCTCGGGCCCCGACCGGGTGATCGACGAGGCGGCCGAGTCCGGCTGGGGCCTGCTGGAGCTGCCCGCCCGGCACACCCCGCGCACCGACCCGGAGGCGGTCCGCGCGGTGGCGACGGTGGTACGGCGCCTGCTCGACCGCGGCGGCTCGGCCCTCTCGGAACGCTCCCCCGACCCCGCCCCGCTCACCGCCGACCGGATCGCCGTCGGCACCGCCCACCGCGACCAGGCGGCGGCGGTCCGCGCGGCCCTGGCGGAGCTGGGTGCGGCGGACGTCACCGTCGACACCGCGAACCGCCTCCAGGGCCGGGAGTACGACGTGACGGTCGTCCTCCACCCGCTCTCCGGCCGCCCCGACGCCACCGCCTTCCACCTGGAGACGGGCCGCCTCTGCGTCCTCGCCTCCCGCCACCGCCACGCCTGCATCATGATCTGCCGCGCCGGCGTGACCGACCTCCTGGACGACTACCCGTCCACGGAACCGGTCCAGCTCGGAACCCTCGTGAAGTTCCCCGACGGCTGGGAGGCGAACCACGCGGTACTGGCGCATCTGGCCGAGCACCGGGTGACCTGGCGGCCGTGACGGACACCGTCACCGGCACCCCCACCCGCCGGACGGAGTCCGGCACGCCGCCGGAGGCGGCCAACGGTCACAGCCCCCGACGGCTGGGAGGCGAACCACGCGGTACTGGCGCATCCGGCGGAGCACCGGGTGGCGTGGCGGTCTTGAGCGGACGAGCGCAGAGTCAGCCACCGGCCTTAGGGTCCCCTTGCGCGGGCGCGGGACAATGGGCGGTGGTCATCGGACCGTAGTCATCGACACCGTACGAGGAGGACCAGACATGGCGGAGCCCACGCCGCGTCGGAACGAACCGCGGCTACGCCCCGCGCCCCTGCTCTTCGAGCCTGTGGAAGCGGTCGCCGACCCCGAGCACTTCTTCGGCCTGGAGTCGGTCGACGACCCCGGGGCGCTGCTGGCCCGTGCGACGGAGCTGGCCCAGGCGTTCCGGGTGGCCACCGACCGGGCGGTGGAGTTCCAGGCGATGGCCGCCGCCCAGCTCGCCGACCCGCGCCGCTTCGACCGTCTGACCCCGGCCGACATCGCCGAGCGGGCCGAGTGGACCGAGGACTACGCGAAGAAGATGGTCGAGTTCGGCCGGGATCTGCTGCGGGGGAGGGAAGGGCAGGGGCCCGAGCAGATCTAGCGGGTGGCATATGCCGGGTGGGCAAGATACGCCTCTCCGTTCCGTCCTGTCCGGGTTTTCCGCAACCGACGGCGAGCGGGTGTTCACGAGGGGTATCAATTCCTCATGAGCCGCACACCGTACGAGACCTTTCCCGGTGACCTCGGCGACCTCGGCGACGCGGCCGGGGTCACCTCCGACGGGGCCGCCTGGCTGGCCTCCGCAGGAACGTATCCGCGGAGCACGCTCGCGCACTGGGAGGAGCGGCCGGACGCCCCGGTCGTCCTGCCCTGCGGGACCGTGTTCGACGTGGTGAACACCCCGGCGATCTTCGGCCGGCGCATGCTGGACCGGCTGTGGGACGAGGGGCCGGGCTCCGGGCCGGTCGCGGTGTTCCGGGGCCGGATGCTCCTGTTCGCCGCCCCCGGCACCGCCGCCCGGCTGCCGTCGCTGCTGGGCTGGGAGGAGTGGGGCGGCCGTGGCGAGGCCGTACCGCCGCTGCTGTGCCACGGCACCGGCGACGCGGTGACCGTCCCGGCGCCGGGCACCGGCCCCTCCCCCGCCCCGGCCGGCACCCGCTGGCTGGTCGCCCCCGACACCCGGCACCCGTGGCTTCCCGGCCCGGAGATCCTGCTCTGGGCGGCCGTCCGCGCGGCCCGCTCGACCGTCCGCATATCGATTTTTCCTCCCGCCGATCAGGATGCTAAGGTCTACGACGTCAGCAGGCGCCGCTAGCTCAGTTGGTTAGAGCAGCTGACTCTTAATCAGCGGGTCCGGGGTTCGAGTCCCTGGCGGCGCACGCGAAGTAGGTGAGGGCCAAGCTCCTGTGAGCTTGGCCTTCGGCTTTTCCCCGGCGGGTTCCGGCCGGGTCCGGCAGGGTTCAGTCCGGCCTCACCGGTGTGATCTTCACATTCCAGGCGCCGGACTCCGTCCGCCCCTCCACCGCCACCCGCACGCCGTCCCCGGGCACGGTGAAGCTCTCGCCGAGGGCGACCGGGGCGTCGGCCAGCGGCGGGTAGACCGAGTTCTCCCAGCAGGCCTCGGTGCGCGGATGGGCGTCGATCACCTCGACCGGGCCGCCGCCGGACGCCGTCTCGTCGCGGACCCGGTAGACGAGGATGCCCTGCCGGCAGGCCGCGCTGTCGTTGCCGGACGCGCCGCGCGCCTCGAAGGCCAGCACGGCGTCGGGCCCGGTACGCACCACCGCCAGCTTGGTGCCGTCGCCGAGCCCGAAGGCCGGGGCGCCCGCGGCACCCTGCGCGGACCCGCCGGGACCGGCGGAGAGCGGTTCCAGGGTCAGCCGGGTCGGCGCGGTCCCCCGGACGCACACCACCTGGCGCGGATCCAGCCATCCGAGCTTCCACTTGTGCCAGGCGAACAGGTCCGGGGAGAGCCCGAACTGGCTGCCCATCAGATCCCAGTCGCCGACATAGGTGTCCCAGTCGCCCTTGCCGTCCACCGGGCGGTGGTAGAGGTCGGGGAGGTCGAAGACGTGCCCGGTCTCATGGGCGAGAACCAGCCGGTCCGGCGGATGCTTCTCGAAGACCGTGACGACCCGGCGGACGTCGGTGCCGTCCACGTGCAGCGGGGTGTCGAGGTTGACCACCTTCGTGGCGTCGGAGTCGACGCCGGGCGCGTCCGGGTCGGCCACCAGGTAGACGATGTCGTAGCGCGAGAAGTCGACCTCGGGATCGGCCGCGGCGAACGCGTCCCGCAGGTAGGCGGCCCGCAGCGGGACGCTCCAGTCGCGTCTTATGCCGTACGCGACCGACGGCCGGGGCATCCGCAGCCAGTGGGTGAGCGGGTGCGGGTGGATGGTGAACTTCCCGTAGGAGGCCTGCTCGTAGTAGCGGCTGGTGGCCGGGAAGTGGTCGGCGGCGAGCTCCGCGGGCGTGGTCTGCGGGGTCGCGTCCGGGAAGGAGAGGAACACCATCACGGCCGAAAGCGGATGGGTGGGGCGGGTGTAGTCGGGGTTCCAGGTGTCGACGCCCTCGGAGTGGTGCGCGTCGGTGCGGTGCAGGGCACAGGGGGCCGTGGAGAACGGCTCCGCGGACGACGGCCCGGTCAGGATCGTCGTCGCGACGAGCGCCGACATCGTGGTGAACACGGCGGCGGAACTGCGCAGCAGGAGACGCGGCACGGAAGGACCTCCGGGGGCGGTTCGCGGGACACCGCACCCAGCCTGTGTGAGTTTGTCACCTTATGACCTGTTTATCTGAACCAGAAGGGTGAGGAACCACCTGCTCAGCGCGGGGAGACCCGAACGGCCGACACCCCGGGACGCTAACGGAACGTCACAAGTGGTCGTACGACTCAAGAACCCGTCCAGGTGCGGGCAGAAACGATCTGTCAGAATCACCGGTTCATCGGGGACACTGGACAGTGGCTGGAAGGCCCTCGGGCCAGCCTCTATGATCGGCACACTTTCCTGCACGGACAGAGATCGAGTGCACTGCGGGAGCGAGCGGTGAGCGGAACGTCCGAAGGGCCGACGCCCGCGGCAGACCTCGACCGGTCCGCCGTCACAGAGAGTGACAACACCTACCGGAAGTCGTACGAGAAGACAGAGCAGAAGACAGAACCGGCGACCTACGAGCACGTCTTCGCGGCTGCCGCCCTGCCCATGGCGGTGGTCGACCGCGAAGGGCTGGTCGCCGCCGCCAACGAGGCGTTCGCCACCCTGATCGGCGCCGACCAGGCCGGGCTGCCCGGGCGGATCGCGGCGGACCTGGTGGACCTGGCCTCCGACGCCCGTACCTGGCACGCCTACCGCGAGGTCCTGCGCGGCCGGCAGGCCAAGCTGCGCTGCACCCGCCGGCTGAAGCACCCTGACGGGCACTCCGTCTGGGTCCAGGTCACCATCGCCCCGCTGGCCAGGACCGCGCCGGGCGTGCTGATCTCGGTCTCCGACATCAGCGACCGCCGCGAACTCCAGGCCCGGCTACGGCACTTGCAGATGCACGACCCGGTGACCCGGCTGCCCAACCGGACGCTGTTCTTCGAGCGGCTGTCGGCGGCGCTGGAGGCGGAGTCGTACGAGCAGAGCGGCACCGGCCGGATCGGCCTGTGCTACCTGGACCTCGACGGCTTCAAGGCGGTCAACGACACCCTCGGCCACCGGATCGGCGACCGGCTGCTTGCCGCCGTCGCCGAGCGGCTGACCCGGGTCGCCGACGAGGCCGGCTTCGCGCGGGCCGGAGCGCCGCTGGTGGCCCGGCTCGGCGGCGACGAGTTCGCCCTGCTGGTCGAGGACTCGACGGGCACCGAGCAGCTGGCCGACCTCGCGGAGTCCGCGCTCGCCGCCCTCCAGGCGCCGTTCGACCTGGCCGGCCAGCGGCTGTCGCTGTCGGCGTCGATCGGGGTGGTGGAGCGGCACGCGGCCGGCACCACCGCGACCGGCCTGATGCAGGCCGCCGACACGACGCTCTACTGGGCGAAGGCCGACGGCAAGTCCCGCTGGACGCTCTTCGACCCGGAGCGCAACGCCCACCTGGTGACCCGGCAGGCGCTCTCCTCCACCCTCCGACCGGCCATCGAACGCGGCGAGTTCGTACTGGAGTACCAACCGCTGGTCGGCATGGGGGACGGGCGGCTGAACGGGGTCGAGGCCCTGGTCCGCTGGCACCACCCGGAGTTCGGCACACTGACGCCGAATCGGTTCATCGGACTGGCGGAGGAGGACGGCTCGATCGTCCCGCTCGGCCGCTGGGCCCTGACCACCGCCTGCCGGCAGGCCCGCCGCTGGCAGCTGGACCACCCCGGCGAGCCGCCGATCTTCGTCAGCGTCAACGTCGCGGTCCGCCAGGTCTGGGACTCGGACCTGGTCGCGGACGTGGCGGAGACGCTGGCCGAGACCGGCCTGGCCCCGCATCTGCTCCAGCTGGAGCTGACCGAGTCGGCGGTCATGGGCTCGGCGGGCCGCCCGCTCCAGGCCCTCCAGGCGCTCAGCGACATGGGGGTGCGCATCGCCATCGACGACTTCGGCACCGGTTACTCGAACCTCGCCTACCTCAGCCGCCTGCCGGTCTCCGTCCTCAAGCTGGACGGTTCCTTCGTCCGCGGCTTCCAGTACGACGACCCGGGCGACCGTCCGAACCCGGCCGACGAGGTCGTCGTCGAGGCGATGATCCAGCTGGCCCACCGCCTCGGCCTCACCGTCACCGCCGAGTGCGTCGAGACCTCCGCGCAGGCGTCCCGGCTGCGTCACATCGGCTGCGACACCGGCCAGGGGTGGCTCTACTCCCGGCCGGTGACGGCGGATCGTATCTCCGAGCTGCTGGACACCCGGACCTACGCGGACACCCCGGTCGGCAAACCGTAGGCGTCGGCGACCAGTTCGTAGGAGCGCAGGCGCAGCTCGCCGCGGTGGGCGTGGGTGGTGAGCATCAGCTCGTCGGCGCCGGTGCGCTTCTGCAGGTCGTCGAGGCCCGCGCGGACCTCGTCGGCGGTGCCGTGCACGATGTTGGCGGTCCAGGAGTGCACGAACTCCTCCTCCATCGGGGAGAACTCGTGCTGCTCGACGTCGTCCGGGTCCGGGAACAGGCCGGGCCGCCCGGTGCGCAGCCGCAGCATGTTCACCGCGCCGGCCCGCACCTGGCGGCGCGCCTCGCGCTCCTCGTCCACGGCGAGGACGGAGACGCCGATGAGGGCGTAGGGCTCGTCGAGGACGGCGGACGGGCTGAAGGACTCGCGGTACAGGTCGAGGGCCGGGATCGTGTTCTGCGCGGAGAAGTGGTGCGCGAAGGCGAAGGGCAGCCCGAGCATGCCGGCGAGGCGGGCGCTGAACCCGGAGGAGCCGAGCAGCCAGACCGGCGGCCGGTGCGGCGACTGCACACCGCCGGCGGCGGTGGCCTGGACCGGCCCGGGGATGGCGTGGATCCTCCGGTACGGGTGCCCGTCCGGGAAGTCGTCGTCCAGGAACCGGGTCAGCTCGGCGAGCTGCTGCGGGAAGTCGTCGGCGCCCTCGTTGAGGGTCTGGGTGCGGCGCAGGGCGGCGGCGGTGGCCCCGTCGGTGCCCGGGGCCCGTCCGAGGCCCAGGTCGACCCGGCCCGGGGCCAGCGCCTCCAGCGTCCCGAACTGTTCCGCGATCACGAGCGGCGCGTGGTTGGGCAGCATGACGCCGCCCGAGCCGAGCCGGATGCGGTCGGTGTGGGCGGCGAGGTTGGCGAGGATCACCGCGGGTGAGGAGGAGGCCACGCCCGGCATCGAGTGGTGCTCGGCGACCCAGTACCGGTGGAAGCCGCGGGCTTCGGTGAGCCGCGCGAGTGAGGCGCTGGTGCGCAGGGCGTCGGTGGCGGTACTGCCGGTGCCGACGGTCACCAGGTCCAGTACGGAGAGGGGGACGGGGGCGGTCCCGTGCGTAATGCCCCGGATCTCGTCTGCCGACACGGTGTGGGCCTCCTGTTTTTCGCCGTGAGCTGTGCTGTCGGCCGATAACAGGAGGAGGTCTCCGTTTATTCCTGCGCTTGCTGCCGTGCGGCCACTGCGGCCGAGTGGGGGGCTGGTCGCGTTCATCCCGCGCTTGCTGCCGTGTGACCACTGCGGCCGAGTGGGGGCTGGTCGCGCAGTTCCCCGCGCCCCTTGGTCGGCCGCACCACCCGGCATCAGGAGGCCCCGCCCTTCACTCGACCGCGACACCCGCTCCACGCCCCGACCAACCGAGCCGCCCCCTCACCTTTCAACCGGCCGAAACACCTCCCTCACGTTCCGACCGACCGAGACGTCCTCCTCACATTCCGACCAGCCGAGACGCCCCCTGACCTTCCGACCCACCGAAACGCCCCCTCACCTCCAGCCAACCGAGACGCCGCCCACCTTCCGATCCACCGCCCCCTCACGTTCCGGTCCGCCGAGGTGGACTGCTCGCTTCTTGGTTGGCCGAGTCGGGTGGTGGGTGGGCGAGGGGGGCGGAGTCCCCTGGTTGGTCAGGCCTGGATGATGGGTTCGCGGGTGAAGAGGGTGCCGAGGGACGGGGCGTTCACTCGGCGGTCGGCGAGGCGCAGGCCCTCCCAGACGGTGGCCTGGTTCGCCGTGAGCACCGGCTTGGACAGGGCCTTCTCCAGGAGGGACACGTGTGCGGCCGTGTGCAGTGCCGTGTCGGGAAGAAGCACCGCCTCCGCGTCGGAGACGTCGGCCGCCCGGGCCAGGGTCAGGACGTCCTCCTCCCCCCACGTCCCCACCTCCGCCGCCGTGACGATCCCCGAGGAGCGGACCCCGGTGACCTCCAGGCCCCCGGCCCGAAGGAAGTCGGCGAAGAGGGACGCCACGTCGTCGGGGTAGGTCGCGCCGACCGCCACCCGCCGTACCCCGAGCTCCCGCGCCGCGTGCACGAACGCGAAGGACGTGGACGACGCCGGCATCCCGGCCGCCAGGGCCAGCTCGCGGACCTGCTGCCGGGCGCCCTCCCAGCCGTACACGAAGCTGCCGCTGGTGCACGCCCACACCACCGCGTCCGCGCCCGCGAGCCGCAGCTCGGCCACCCCGGCGGCCAGCCGTTCCCCGGCTCCCATCTCGCGCAGCGCGTCCACCCGGTGCGCGTCCTCGCCGATGTCGGTGTGGACCACGTCCAATCGGATGTCGCTGCCGAGGAGCTGTTCGATGCGCGGGTAGTCGTCCTCCGCGGAGTGCCCCGGGTAGAGGATTCCGAGCGCTGTCATGTCCACCCTTCCTGCTGTTCTTCCGGCAGTGCGGGCCACCCGTGTCCCGGCGCCGAGTCGTCCGGATGACGGATCAGCGCCTGATAGGGGCCCACCGCTCGGGTACCCAGCCTGCGCAGCGCCGCCCACATCGTGACCTGGTTGGCGGACAGGACGGGGATGCGCAGCTCGGCCTCCAGCTGGGGGATGACGTCGTAGGTGGGCAGGTTGGTGCAGGAGATGAAGAGGGCGTCGGCGGCCCCGGGCCGTACCGCCTGCCGGGCCATGGCGACCACGTCCCGGTACGGCACCTGCCAGATGTGCCGGGTCAGCCCCATGAACGCGCAGCCGGCCACCCGTACGCCCGCCTCCGCGACGTACTCCTCCAGGACCCGGGTCACCGAGACGGTGTACGGCGTGACCAGCGCGAGGCGTCGTACGCCCAGCTCGGTCAGTGCGGCCAGCAGCGCCCCGGAGGTGGTCAGGGACGGCACGGCACCGGACCGGGTCATCGCCTCGCACATCGCGCGCTCGCCCGCGATGCCGCCGACGAAACTGCCGGAGGTGCAGGCGTAGGCGACGACCTCGGGCGCGACCGCGGTCAGCGCCCGTACCGCCTCGCCGAGGGTCTCGTGCTCGCTGACCAGCCGGGCCAGGTCCAGGCCGACCTCGACCGGCACGAACGGTGTCCTGGTCAGGTGCAGGGAGACCTCGTCCGGCACCCAGCGCCACAGCTCGCGGTCGAGCGCGAAGTCGAAGGGCGCCACGACGCCGATGCCGCGCTGGGGGCGAGGTCCGCCCAGAAAGGAGACGTCCATGGGAAGTCACCGGCCTCATGTTGGCGATCGAGGGGCAACGGTCGACGGATACGCCCGTGTTGACGAAGGTAGGTTCGGGTGCCAGCGTGGTCAATCCGCGCATCCGAGACGTTGCGTACGCCCATGTCAGACGCTGTCGGACACCGGGAGACCGCCCCGAATGAGCACCGTATGAGCCCTGTATGAGTACCGCATGACGCCGCCTGTGCCCACGCTGCTGGTCCTCGACGCCGACCCGCCGCCGCGGCTGGGCCGGCTCACCGGCCGTGCCCGGATCGTGCACACGGACGTGGCGGGCCTGGCGGCCCGGCTGCCGGCGGCCGACGTCCTCCTGGTCTGGGACTTCGCCTCGCACGCCGTCCGCGAGGCCTGGCCCGGCGAGGGGCCCCGGCCGCGCTGGGTGCACACGGCGAGCGCGGGCGTCGACCATCTGATGTGCCCGGAGCTGGCCGCGTCCGACACGGTCGTCACCAACGCGCGCGGGGTCTTCGACGCGCCCATCGCCGAGTACGTGGCCGCGCTGGTGCTGGCGCTCGCCAAGGACCTGCCGCGGACCCTCGACCTCCAGCGGGAGCGGACCTGGCGGCACCGCGAGGCACGCCGGGTGGCCGGCACGCGCGCGTGCGTGGTCGGCACCGGGCCGATCGGCCGGGCGATCGTCCGCACCCTGAAGGCGCTGGGCGTCACCACGGCCCTGGTCGGCCGCGTCCCGCGTACCGGCATCCACGGCCCGGACGACCTGGACCGGCTGATGTCCCGCGCGGACTGGGTGATCTCGGCCGCCCCGCTGACCGAGCAGACGTACGGCATGTTCGACGCGCACCGCTTCGGCGTGATGCAGCCGTCGGCCTGTTTCATCAACGTCGGCCGGGGCGGGCTGGTCGACGAGGAGGCGCTGGTCCGGGCGCTGACCCGGCGCTGGATCGCCGCCGCGGCCCTGGACGTCTTCACGGCCGAGCCGCTGCCCGCCGACAGCCTGCTGTGGGACGTGCCGGGTCTGCTGGTCTCTCCCCACATGAGCGGGGACACGGTCGGCTGGCGGGACGAACTGGGCGTCCAGTTCGTGGAGTTGTACGAGCGGTGGGCCGCGGGCAGATCTCTGCTGAACGTGGTCGACAAGAAGCGCGGATACGTGCCAGGTCACTGACGCCGGGAGGCCCCATGCAGCTCACCGACCTCACCGCCCGACAGCTCCTCGACGGTTACCGCAAGGGCGAGTTCGGCCCGGTGGCGGCGGTCCGGGCGGTCCTGGAACGGGCGGCGAGGATCCAGCCGGAGGTCAACGCCTTCGTCCGGCTCACCGAGGAGGATGCCCTGGCGCAGGCGCGGGCGGCGGAGGAACGGTGGCGGCGGGGCGAGCCGCGGGGCCTGCTCGACGGCGTCCCGGTGACGGTCAAGGACATCCTCCTGATGCGCGGCCACCCGACCCTGCGCGGCTCGACGACGATCCCGGCGGCCGGGACCTGGGACGAGGACGCGCCGTCCGTCGCCCGGCTGCGCGAGCACGGCGCGGTGTTCGTCGGGAAGACCACCACCCCCGAGTTCGGCTGGAAGGGCGTGACCGACTCCCCGCTCTCCGGGATCACCCGCAACCCGTACGACCCCTCGCGCACCGCCGGCGGTTCGAGCGGCGGCAGCGCGGCGGCCGTCGCCCTGGGCGCCGGGCCGCTCTCCCTCGGCACGGACGGCGGCGGCAGCGTCCGCATCCCGGCCGCGTTCTGCGGGATCTTCGGCCTGAAACCGACGTACGGCCGCGTGCCGCTCTACCCCGCGAGCGCCTTCGGCACGTTGTCGCACGTGGGCCCGATGACCCGGGACGCGGCGGACGCGGCGCTGATGCTGGACGTGATCGGGGCCCCGGACGCCCGGGACTGGTCGGCCCTCGGACCGGCGCCGGGGTCCTTCTCCACCGCGCTCGCCGCGGGGGTGCGCGGGCTGCGCGTGGCCTTCTCCCCCTCGCTGGGCGGGCAGGTCGCGGTGCATCCGGCGGTCGCCGCGGCGGTACGGCGGGCGGTGGCGGGGCTCGCCGGACTCGGCGCGTACGTCGAGGAGGCCGACCCCGACTTCAGCGACCCGGTGGAGGCGTTCCACGTGCTGTGGTTCGCGGGCGCGGCCCGGCTGACCCAGCGCTTCTCCCCCGAGCAGCGGGCACGACTCGACCCGGGGCTGCGGGAGATCCGCGGGGCCGGTGCCCGCCTGTCCGCGCTGGACTACCTCGCGGCGGTGGACGTCCGGATGGACCTGGGCCGCCGGATGGGTCTCTTCCACGAGCGGTACGACCTGCTGGTGACGCCGACCCTGCCGCTCACGGCGTTCGAGGCGGGGGCGGAGGTGCCGAAGGGGGCCGGTCACCGGCGCTGGACCGGCTGGACCCCCTTCACCTACCCGTTCAACCTCACCCAGCAGCCGGCGGCGACGGTCCCCGTCGGGACGGACCCCGACGGCCTGCCGATCGGCCTGCAGATCGTGGCCGCCCGCCACCAGGACGCCCTGGTCCTGCGCGCCGCGCATGCGCTGTACGAGGCAGGGGTGGCCTCGGCACCGCCGAACAGCGCCGTGGTGGCTTAAGCGCCGTCGCGGCGGAAAGGAAGAACCGGCAGGACGAGCGGCGGAAGGAACGGGGAGCAGCGACCACTCACACGGCCCGGAACTCCAGTCGCTCCCCCGCCGCCCCGTTGCGCCACAGGTCGTTGCAGGCCTCGGCGAGCTCCGGCAGGCCTGCCACCACCTGGCCCCACACGATCCCGGGCACCCATCCCACGTCCCCGTTGAGCAGCAGGTTGTTGCGTTCGTAGAAGAGGGCCAGGTCGACCACCGTCGTACCGGGGCGCATCTCGCGGTCGTAGCCGTAGGACCCGGTGCCCAACTCCGTGCCGGCGAAGGAGAAGTAGCAGAGGTCGCCGGGGATCGGCGTGACCGTCGGGTTCTCCAGGGGCGGCTCCGTCGGTGCGAATGGCGGGAACAGCGCGTAGATCTCGTTACGGGCGTACTTGGCGTGGTAGACGTCGCCGGACAGCGGGAGGGCGTCCCAGACGGCGGCGCAGGTGACGGGCGCGCGGTCGTCCAGGAGCCGGGCCTTGGCGGTGACACCGCGGCTGACCAGCGAGACTTCGATGAATCGTTCGGTCATGCCCTCCATGGTGCATAAGTCGGTTGGGGTCGGGTAGCCGCGCCGCCATGGCTCCACCACACGGGAACGAATCAGACACATCAGGGTACGAATCCAGACACAGTCGGCGGGCCGTGCTCGCTGGTGCCGCCGCGGTCGGCGCACTCGGCGCGTTCGGCGCCGCCGGCTGCACGCGCGTGGCCACCGCGGCCGGCACCGACGGCGGTGACCTGCTGCAACGGCTGCGCGCCCAGGGTGTCGTACGGCTCGGCATCGCCGGTGAGATCCCCTTCGGGTACATCGACAAGGACGGGCACCTGACCGGTGAGGCGCCGGAGCTGGCGAAGGCGGTCTTCAAGCGGCTCGGGGTGGACCGGGTCCAGCCGGTGCCGACCGAGTTCGGTTCGCTGATACCCGGGCTGAACTCGCAGCAGTTCGACGTCGTGGCCGCCGGGATGTACGTCAACCCGGACCGCTGCGAGCAAGTGATCTTCGCCGACCCGGACTACCAGATGCTCGACTCGTTCGTCGTGCGCAAGGGCAACCCCAAGGGGCTGCACGACTACCAGGACGTCGTCTCGAAGAAGGCGAAGTTCGCGACGGGGACGGGATACGCGGAGATCGAGTACGCGGTGGGGGCCGGGTACAAGGAGAGCGACATCCTGATCGTTCCCGACCAGGTCGCCGGGCTGAACGCCGTGGAGGCGGGGCGGGTCGACGTGTTCGCCGGGACCGCGGTCACCGTCCGCGAGGTCGTCAAGAAGTCCGCCAAGGCCGAGGCGACCAAGCCGTTCGCGCCGCTCGTGGAGGGCAAACCGCATGTCGACGGCGGCGCGTTCGCGTTCCGGTCGGCGGAGACGCGGCTGCGGGACGCCTTCAACGCGGAGCTGCACAAGCTGAAGCAGAGCGGCGAACTGCTGCGGATCCTGCGGCCGTTCGGCTTCACCCGGGCCGAGATGACCGACCTGACGGCGAAGGAGCTGTGCGGGGGAGGAAAGAGCGGATGACCTCCGGACTGTGGGACCTCGTACTCAGGGGCGTCTGGACGACCGTCCAGCTCCTGGTGCTCAGCGGGCTGTTGATGACGGCCGTGGCGCTGGTGGTGGGAGTGGCGCGCACGCACCGGCTCTGGATCGTCCGGTTCCTCGCCGGGCTCTACACCGAGGTGTTCCGCGGCACCTCGGCGCTGGTGATGATCTTCTGGGTGTTCTTCGTGCTGCCGGTCGCCTTCGGCTGGCAGCTGGTGCCGCTGTGGGCGGGGACGCTCGCGCTCGGCCTGACGTACGGCGCGTACGGCTCGGAGATCGTGCGCGGGGCGCTGAACGCGGTCGACCCGGCGCAGAAGGAGGGCGGGATCGCGCTGAGCTTCACGCCCTGGCAGCGGCTGCGGCTGATCCTGCTCCCGCAGGCGGTGCCGGAGATGATCCCCTCCTACTGCAACCTGCTCGTGGAGCTGCTCAAGGGCACCGCCCTGGTGTCCATCACCGGCATGGGCGACCTCGCCTTCAGCGGGAACCTGGTGCGGCTGGCCTTGCAGGAGAGCGCGCACATCTACACGTACCTGCTGCTCATCTACTTCGTGATCGCGTTCGTGATCACCCGGCTGATGCGCGGTCTGGAGAAGCGGCTCCGGGCCGGGATCGGCAAGGGCCCGGGGAACGAACTCGAGGCGCGGGCGCGCAAGCGCAGGGAGACGACCGGGGTCGGTGGTGTCGCATGACGTGGGACTGGAGTGCCGTACGCGCGTTCATGCCGCACTTCTGGGACGGCCTGTGGGTCACCCTGGAGGCGCTGGCGCTCGGCTCGCTGATCTCGTTCTCGCTGGGGCTGGTGTGGACGCTGCTGATGCGGACGCCCACGCGGTGGGTGCGCTGGCCGGTCGGGGTGGTGACCGAGTTCGTGCGCAACACCCCGCTGCTGGTGCAGCTGTTCTTCCTCTTCTACGTGCTGCCCGAGTGGGGGCTGACGTTCTCCGCGCTGACCACCGGGGTCTTCGCGATCGGCCTGCACTACTCGACGTACACCATGCAGGTCTACCGGGCCGGTATCGAGGCGGTCCCGGCCGGGCAGTGGGAGGCGGCCACCGCGCTCAGCCTGCCGGCGCGGCGGACCTGGTCCGCGGTCATCCTGCCGCAGGCGCTGCGCCGGGTGGTGCCGCCGCTCGGCAACTACGTGATCTCGATGCTGAAGGACACGCCGATCCTGATGTCGATCACCGTGCTGGAGATGCTCGGCCAGGCCCGGCTCTTCTCCCAGCAGCACTTCCAGTTCACCGAGCCGGTGACGGTGATCGGCGTCGCCTTCATCGTCATCTCCTACCTCGCCTCCCTTCTCCTGCGCACCCTGGAGCGTCGCCTTGTCCGTTGAGACCAGCAAACAGCCGAATACGACCGGTACGACGCCCGACGAGCTGATCCGTATCGAAGGGGTGACCAAGCGGTTCGGGGACAACACCGTCCTCGACGGGCTCGACCTCGCCGTGCAGCCGGGCCGGCACGTCACGCTGATCGGGCCCTCCGGCTCCGGCAAGACCACGATCCTCAGGCTGCTGATGACCCTGACCAAGCCGGACGAGGGCACCATCACCGTCGACGGGCAGCGGCTCTTCCCGGCGTCCGAGAAGGAGCTGCGGGAGGTCCGCAAGCAGATCGGGATGGTGTTCCAGCAGTTCAACCTGTTCCCGAACATGAGCGTGCTGCGCAACATCACCGAGGCCCCGGTGACCGTGCTCGGCCTGTCCAAGGAGGAGGCGGAGACCCGCGCCCGGGAGCTGCTCGACCTGGTGGGCCTCGCCGACAAGGCCGACGAGCGGCCGACCCGGCTCTCCGGCGGCCAGCAGCAGCGCGTCGCGATCGCCCGGGCGCTGGCCATGCGGCCGAAGGTGCTGCTCCTCGACGAGGTGACCTCGGCGCTCGACCCGGAGCTGGTCGCGGGCGTCCTCGACCTGCTCAGGGACATCGCCCGCACCACCGACATCACCATGCTCTGCGTGACCCACGAGATGAACTTCGCCCGGGACATCTCCGACCAGGTCCTGATGTTCGACTCGGGCCGGGTCATCGAGGCGGGCCCGCCGGAGCGGATCTTCAGCGACCCCGAGCACGAGCGGACCCGGGAGTTCCTCGGCGCGGTGCTGTAGATATTTCCACCGCCGGAAACGTAAAAGTTTCCCCGCACCGTGCCACGACTACAGGAAGTGAACGCTCGATCACCCGAGGTCCGGCGGGCCGACCGGACCCCGGGGCATTCCACTGGCATATGCCAAAGGGTCTTTTCCGCAGTTGAGGGGACCGGAATCTCGCCAACACCCCCTCCGTTTCGGGTGCTTGCCCGTTATCGTGGAGAGGATCCGCTGTCCGGATCGCGGCCCAAGCAGTGCTGCCGAAGCAGTATCGCCGAGCGAGCGCAGGGGGACCACCGTGGCGCTGATGCACGAGCCGACCGCCCCGTACCACTCCGCCCAGGACGCCCTTCGGGTCCTGGAGACGGTGGCGGGGCACGCCACCGGGGTCACCGACACCGAACTGGCCCGCAGGACCGGCCTGGGCCCCGAGCGGCTGACCACGCTGTTGCGCATGCTGCGCCGTGAGGGCTACGTCGAGCAGGTCGCCGACGGCGCCTACGTGACCGGGGAGACCCTGCGCCGGCTCGGCTCCGCGCACGAGCGGGAGCAGGCCCTCGGCGAGCAGCTCCAGCAGACCCTCGACCGGCTGCGCGACTCGGTCGGCGCCGCCGTCTACCTCAGCCGGTACGTCGACGGCGAGGTGCGAATCGGCCAGTACGCGGACGGCCCGGCCACCCCCGCGGTCAACGAGTGGGTGGACTTCCGCTCCTCCGCGCACGCCACCGCGATCGGCAAGAGCCTGCTCACCCAGCTCGACCACAACGCCCGCCGGGACCACCTCTCCCGGCACAAGATGGCCCGCCTCACCTCGCGCACCATCACCAGCGACAAGCTGCTGCTCTCCCGGCTGGAGGCACAGCCGCCGACGGTCCCCGTCCTGGACCTCCAGGAGTACGCCATCGGCACGGTGTGCGCGGCGGTGCCGATCACCGCGGGGTCGGCCGTGGGCTGCCTGGCCCTGTCCCTGCCGGTCGAGCACGCGCACCGGCTCCGCCAGGCCGCCGACACCCTGAACCGCGGCGCGGCTCCACTGCTCCTCTCCCTGGCGATCTAGACGGTCCAGGCGATCCAGGCGGTCCGGAGGCCGGGCCGGCCGTGGTCGGAACCACCCCGCCGGACCAGGTAGTATTTTCTTCGTCGCCCACCGCGAAGACACACCTCAAGCGGTCGGCGAGAGTCATGCGCCGCTAGCTCAGTTGGTTAGAGCAGCTGACTCTTAATCAGCGGGTCCGGGGTTCGAGTCCCTGGCGGCGCACCGAAGAAGGGCCTCTCGTGGACACGAGGGGCCCTTCGGCGTCCTCCGGGGTCAGCAGGCGGTACGTCCGCTCCCCCGGCGGTCGCCACCACACCGGGTCGGCGCACCGCACGCCCTCCTTGCGCAGGGCCGCCCGCTGGATCTTGTTGGTCGCCGTCACCGGCATCCGCTCCACCACCCGCACGAACCGGGGCGCCATCTTCGTCCCCAGGTCGGGCTGGGCCAGCAGGAACTCGGCGAAGTCCAGCGGGTCGAACCGGCCCGCGACCGTCGCCATCACCTGGTCCCCGGTCACCGGGTCCGGGATCCCGTACACGGCGACGGCCTCCGCGCCCTCGTACCGGGCCACGATGTTCTCGATCACCGCGGCGGCCAGGTTCTCCCCGTCGACCCGGATCCGGTCGTCGGTGCGCCCCGCGAAGTACAGGTATCCCTCCGTGTCCCGGTAGAAGAGATCCCCGGTCCAGTACCACCCTCCCCTGCGCCGCTCGGCCTCCGCCGCCGTGTTCCGCCAGTACCCCTCGAACGGGTTCGGCGCCCGGTTCACCAGCTCCCCTATCGCCGCCTCCCCGTTCAGCAACCGTCCCCCGGAGTCGAAGACGGCCGGCGGGCACTCCTGGCCCGACTCCTGGTCGAGCACGACGAGCCCCGGCGCCGCCCGCCCCACCGCCCCGGCCGGCGTCCCCGGCGACCACTGGATCGCCGCCCCGCCCTCCGAGGACCCGTACCCCTCGACCAGCCGCACCCCGAACCGCTCCGCGAAGGCCGCCGCGTCCACGGCCCCGGCCTCGGTCCCGAACCCGAGCCGCAGCGGGTTGTCCCGGTCGTCGGGGCGCGGCTCGGTGGCGAGTATGTACTGCACCGCGCGCCCGACATAGGTGAAGTAGGTGGCCCGGTAGCGCCGCACGTCGCAGAGGAACCCGGACGCCGAGAACCGCCGCCGCAGCGCCACCCCGGCGCCCGCCACCAGCGCGGGCGCCCAGTCGGCGATCACAGCGTTGCCGTGGAACATCGGCATGCAGACGTAGTGCACGTCGTCGGGGCGGACCCCGAACTGCCCGGCGAGCGAGTGCCCGGCCGCGGCCAGCCGCCCCTGGGAGCAGAGGGCGGCCTTCGGGGCGCCGGTGGAGCCGGAGGTGAAGTAGAGCAGGATCCGGTCGCCGGGCGCGGCCCGGGAGGCGTCCGGTACGGCGCCGAGGTAGGGGGCGAGCAGGGCGCCGTACTCCGGTCCGTCGGTCACGAGGACACGGACGCCGGGCAGTTCGAGCCCGCCGAGCAGCGGCAGGTGGGCCCGCTCGGTGACGAGCACCGGGCACTCGGTGTGCAGGACGTCCCGGGCCAGCTCGGCCCCCCGACGAGTCGGATTGACCCCCGCCACCGCAGCCCCGGCGAGCGCGGCGGCCCCCAACCAGAGCGGAAACTCGGGGGTGTTGTCGAGCAGCACCCCGACATGCGGCACGGCACCCGCAGGAAGCAGATCGTCGAACAGCGCCGCCCGGGCAGCGGCCCCGGCGGCCACGTCGTGATGCGTCAGCACCCGCTCCTCGAACCACAACCCGGGCCGGTGGTCCCCCCACCTGGCGGCAACAGCTTCAGCGACGGTGCGTCCCTCGACGGCCATGGAGAAGCAGATTAATTGACACTCCGTCAGATCAACACCCTAGGGGCGCGGGGAACTGCGCGACCAGCCACGACGAAACCCGCACCGCCCCACCCGCCGATCGCCCCACTCACGGCGCACCAATCCCGTCCGCCGCCGAAAAGAAGAAGTGCGCCACTCCCATGAACATCAGCGCGAACCCGATGAACACCCCGAAGAACGCCACCGTGCACCCGGTCCCCACCGCCAGCTTCCCCTGCGCCGGCGGTCGCGACGTCGCCCCCTCGGGACGCTCCGGCAGGTAGTACACGGTCACGAAGTCGCCCTCGACCACGGTCGACCGCCCGCTCGCCTCGTCGAAGCGGACGACCCGCCCCTCGGCCGTCGTGAACTCGTAGACATGGTGCAGCGTGGTCGTCACGGACGTGTCCCCCGCACCGCCGCTGGTCCTCGTGTACGACCGCAGACAGCGCGCCTCGGCGGTACGCCCGTGACGCCACGTCCGGCTGATCTCGCTCGACCGCCGCAACGTCCTGACCAACCCGAGCACGCCGATGACGACGAAGATGCCGGGAAGGATGTAGAAGAACGCTTCCATCAGGTCCATGAGGGTCCCCCGCCTCCGAACACCGGTCCGACTGACCGGTGTGGCGGGAACGTACCCCCGCGGCCCGAGGCGGGTCCTCAAGCGAAGCTCAGATCGGCCGGGTGTTACCCGGTTGTCGAACGACGCAGGTCAGAACGTGACGTCCGAGCAGGCGTAGAACGCGTTGCCCGTGTCGGCGATCGTCCAGACCGCCAGGATCACGTGGTGACCGCTCAGCCCGGACGGCAGGGTGCCGCTGTGGCTGAGGGTGGCCGGCGGGCGCTGGCCGTTGTAGGGGACGGTGAGGAACGGGGTGGTGTTGAGGTCCGAACGGGCGAGGGCGTGGTTCTGGTTCCAGCCCTGCTTGGTGACGTAGTACTTGAAGTCGGTCGTGGCGTGCATCGCCGTGAACTGCCAGCGGAACGTGTACGTCTGACCGCCGGTCACCTTGGTCGTCGGCCAGGCGCCGCCCGACGGGGTCTTCGGCGAGCTGAGCTGCGCGAACCTGCTCAGCCCGCCGTTGCAGAGCTGGCCGTCGGCGGGACCGGCCGCCGGGAAGCCCTTCGGCCCCTCGACGCTCTGCGGCTCGTACTGGATGTCGCCGCAGTTCGTCACCGTGCCGTTGGCACAGAGCTTCTGCCGGCTGATGGGGAGGTCGGTGTAGCCGTGCCCGCTGGCGCCGCCGGTGGAGAGCGCGAAGGCTCCGGCGGTCGCCACGCCGAGCACGACGGCCGACACCTTGGTCCGTTTACGCATGCTGCCGCTCCTGGAGAACGTGGGGGAGGTTCACTGAGCCGTGCAGGTCTAGACCAAGTCCCAGATTATTGCCGCCTGTTGAACATGTCCATACCAAAAGGGGTACCGGTCACGGCATGGAGTCGGCGCGCCCCGAACAGAACGCCACCGTCAGGTCCCGCACCAGCACCTTGCGCTCGTAGTCGTCGAGTTCGACGAGTCCGCGCATGGTCAGCCGGGTCACCGTGTCCTCGACCGAGTCCACCACCGAGGTGAGCATGGTGGCCCGCTGCCGGGCGTCGAGCGCGGCGATCCGGCGCCGCTGCATGGCCCCGGCGACCTCCGGGGCGTACTCCACGCGGACCGGCTGCACGGAGAACACCTCCAGGCCGATGCCTCCCGCGTCCGCCGAGACCAGCCGGGTCAGCGCGTCCGCGGCCACCTCCACCGAACCCCGGGCGGTGCCCGGCGGCTCCACCGGCACCCGGGCCAGCGCGGCCTCCACGCACTCGCGCAGATACGTCTCGTGGTCCTCGACGCCGAGCACCGCCCGCGCGGTGTCCCGCACCCGCCACACCACCAGGACGACGACCCGGAGCGCGACCCCGTTGCCGTCCGCGGCCGGCATCTCCTCGCTGCGCCAGTGCCGCAGCCGGACGTCGGCCCGGCGGCGCAGCAGCAGCGGGTTGACCCAGAGCAGGCCGGTGCGCCGTACCGTCCCCCGGTAGCGGCCGAACAGTCCGAGCACCCAGGCCCGCCCGGTCGTGCCGCGCGCGAGCCCGCCGAAACCGGCGAGACCGAGCGCACCGGCCGCGGCGTACGCCGCCCACTGCGCCGGGCCCAGCCCCGCACCTCCGTACGCCGGCAGGTGCAGCGCGTGCGCCGCGAGCGGCGGCAGCACCCCCGCCCACCAGGAGGTGGCGAGCCCCCCGGCCACTCCGCCGAGCCCGGCGCACACGCCGGCCGCGCCGGGCAGCACCCGGGCCGGACGCTCCACCAGGTCGGGGTCGACGGCGGCGGTCGGCCGGGGCTTGGCCGGGAGCGGACGGCGCAGCCGGGGCTGTTCGCCGGTGCCCTGCCGGCGGCCGACCACGGCGGGCCGCAGCGGCACCGACACCGGGTCGGGGTCGTCGCGGAAGAGCAGGTGGACGGGGATCTCGGTGGTGATCTCGTTCTGGATGAGCCGGGGAGCCGGACGGGTCGGCGGCCCGCCGTCCGGGGGCCCGTCCGCATCAGGGGTGTGTTCGGTGGTCGTACTCATGCCTGCCTCCAGCCTCCGCGCCAGATGCTTCAGGTGATCCTCAGGGGACCGGGTTCGGGGTCGGGATCGGGACCGTCACAGGAACAGGCGGCGCCAGGTCTCCGGCCCCGGGTAGCCGTCGGCCGCGCCGCCGCGCCAGCCCTGGGCGCGCTGGAACGCCTCGACGGCCCTGCGGTCCGCCTCGCCCCAGGCGGCGTGCGGGCCGGCCGGGTAGAAACGGCCGTACCCCTTCTTGACCAGCTGCCTGCCGAGCCGGGTGACGTAGTCGTTGGCGGCGCCCGGGCGGAAGAAGTTCTTGCCGGGGTAGCCCGGGACCCCGTGCGAGGCGGGGGCGGACGGGGACGTGGTGGCGGACTTGATGTTCCTGCCCCGGCCGGTGGCGAGGAGTTCCCAGGTGCCCGGTCCCGGCAGGCCGTCGGCGGCGGCGCCGGTCCAGCCCTGGGCCTTCTGGAAGGCCTGGGTGGCCCGCTGGTCCGCGGTGCCCCAGACCGGCCCCGGGCCCTTGGCGTAGTAGCCGCCGGCACCCCGGGAGACCAGCAGCTGTCCGAGGAGGGTGACGTACTTGTTGTGGGCGCCGGGCCCGAAGTAGGCCGCCCCCGGGTACGGCACCGACGTCCTCGCGGCCTGGGCGCCGGGCGTGGCCGGGTCCGCGATCAGGCCCTTGTAGCGGTAGGGGACGTACTTGGCGGAGTTGGTCCAGTAGGCGTAGGGCGTGGCCTGGCTGCGGGCGTGCGGGGGTGTCTGCTCGTACACCGTGTAGGAGGTGTGCGTGTAGTCCGTCCAGCCGCCGAAGAGCACGACGTGGGAGCCCTTCTCGGGGTCGTCCGGGTTGTGGAAGAGCAGCATGTCGCCGGGCTGGAGCTCCTCCTTGGTGATCTTCGTGCCGAACTGGTCGAGGCTGCCGGTCCACTCGTTGCCGGTCAGCCCCCAGGCCATGGAGACGTAGCCGGAGCAGTCCTGCCGGTATCCGTCCGTCCAGTAGAGGGTCATGCTGTACGGCACCTTGGCGGTGACCCAGGTCTTGGCGCGGTTGATGATCTGCGTGCGGGTGATGGGGGGCGTGGTGACCGGGCCCTTGACGGGCTTGCCGTCCGGCCCGTGCAGGGGGGACTTGGTGCCCTGCGGGGTCTGGGGCTCGGGGTCCACGGGAGCGGCGGACCGGTGCGGGGCGGGCGGGGCGCTGTGGGCGGCGGCGGCCGGGGCGCCCGCGGCGAGGGCGGCGGACGCTGCGGCCACGACCAGGACGCTGCGGGCCGCCGGGTGCCCGCCGAAGCGGCCGGGCAGCGGGGAGGGGCTGACCCGCCGCCAGTGGACGCATCCGGGGCATTCGCAGGTGGTCGCGGGGTCGAATTCCTCGAAGACCGGGGCCGCCATGCGATTCCCCTCACACTTCATGTTGATATGTCCGGGACTGTGCACGTTGATCAGTTTCCCAACTGCGACCCCGGTGCGCATGCTGACGGTCCGAATGATGTACGGCAGAGGGCGGACGGGGATCGCCCTGGTGGCCGATGGTCGGGAGCACGGTTCGCCGTCGGGTAGAGTTCTCGATGTCAGCAGGCGCCGCTAGCTCAGTTGGTTAGAGCAGCTGACTCTTAATCAGCGGGTCCGGGGTTCGAGTCCCTGGCGGCGCACAGACACCGGGAAGGCCCTCCGCAGCAGCGGAGGGCCTTCCGGCGTACATCCCATCGGTCACGCGAGGCGACTTCGGCACCCTCTGCCGCCCCTTGCCCCTTTATGTCAACAACCGACACGACCGATCCACACAATCCCCACACGCTCCACAATGAACGCCTATGACCGGTAAACACCGTGTTTCGCTCTTGCGATCATGCCGTGCACCGTAGAACCCTGGATGTCCAAAGTGCCGGTGTTTCGCGGCACTTGGGGGGTAGATAGCCGGTTGCCAGATCTGCGGGGTTGAGGGGCCCCGATCGTGAATCGGCGCCGAGGGGGGCGCCGCGCAACCGGACGGTCACGGTCCGTGTCCATTCTCTGTGGGAAGACCGTGCACCGCCATTGACGCCCGGCAGGGTCGAGGGGGACCCGAGCGGGCTCTGGGATCGATGAAACACGCGCTGATCTGCGTGTGGGGGGATGACTCATGACGTCGACGCCGATGGGCGCCCGGCAGGAACAGGACTACGACCCGTCACGGACCACACAGCTCCGGGTGCCCGCGCACCGCACCGCCGCCGCGCTGGGCCGCATAAAGAAGACCCTGCCCAGATACGACTACGAGCACTACAGCCGGCTCGCGGGCCCCCTCACCCAGCCCGACCCGGGCCGGCCGTACACCGTGCAGTACCGCTCGCTGCTCTCCCAGGAACCGCACCGCGTGCGCGCCGCGCTGATGCTGGGCGCGGCCCCGCTGCTCTCGCTGGTCCTGCTGGCCTGGCTGCTGCAGCCCGAGCACTGGACCCAGCGGGACTACCCGGCGTACGACTTCCTCCCGGCCCTCGACATCGTGATGCTGGTGTCGATCGGCCTGATCGAGTTCTTCCGCTGCATGAACGTGCTGTCCAACGCGCACGCCACCCTGGTCGCCCGCGACCCGGTCCCGGTGATCCCGGAGACCGGCACCCGGGTCGCCTTCCTCACCACGTTCGTGCCCGGCAAGGAACCCTTCGACATGGTCACCCGGACCCTGGAGGCGGCCGTCCGGCTGCGCCACCGCGGCCTGCTGCACGTCTGGCTGCTCGACGAGGGCGACGACCCGGAGGTGAAGGAGGTCTGCGCGCGCCTGGGCGTGCACCACTTCACCCGCAAGGGCGTCGAACGGTGGAACCAGCCGAAGGGCCCGCACCGCGCGAAGACCAAGCACGGCAACTACAACGCCTGGCTGGAGGCGCACGGCGACGAGTACGACTTCTTCGCCTCCGTCGACACCGACCACGTCCCGCTCCCCAACTACCTGGAGCGGATGCTGGGTTACTTCCGCGACCCGGACGTCGGCTTCGTCATCGGCCCGCAGGTCTACGGCAACTACGACACCTTCGTCACCAAGGCCGCCGAGTCCCAGCAGTTCCTCTTCCACGCCCTGATCCAGCGGGCCGGCAACCGCTACGGCGCCCCCATGTTCGTCGGCACCTCCAACGCCGTACGGATCAGGGCGATCCAGCAGATCGGCGGCCTGTACGACTCGATCACCGAGGACATGGCGACCGGCTTCGAGATGCACCGCGTCGAGAACCCGGCGACGGGGAAGAAGTGGCGCTCGGTCTACACCCCGGACGTACTCGCGGTCGGCGAGGGCCCGAACGCCTGGACCGACTTCTTCACCCAGCAGCTGCGCTGGTCCCGGGGCACGTACGAGACGATCCTCAAGCAGTACTGGAAGGGCCTGTTCAGCCTCGGACCCGGCAAGCTCTTCAACTACACGATGATGATCATCTTCTACCCGATGTCGGCCCTCAACTGGATCCTGGCGGCACTGAGCTGCGCACTGTTCCTGGGCCTGGGCGCCTCGGGCGTGAACATCGACCCCGCCGTGTGGCTGATGCTCTACGGCAACGCCTCCGCGCTCCAGATCGGCCTCTACATCTGGAACCGCAGGCACAACGTCTCCCCGCACGAGCCGGAGGGCTCCGGCGGCGTCGCCGGCATGGTGATGTCGGCGCTCTCCGCGCCGATCTACGCCCGCTCGCTGATGGACGCGGTGCTGCGCCGCAAGAGCAGGTTCGTGGTCACCCCGAAGGGCGAGTCGGCGAGCCCCGACACCCTCTTCGGGACCTTCCGCATCCACTGGTTCTTCATCCTCGTCTTCGGCGGCTCGCTCGCCGCCGGCTTCCTCGGCGGCCACTCGCACCCGGCGATGCTGACCTGGGCGACGCTGGCGCTGCTGATCACGGCGGCCCCGATCCTCGCCTGGCAGTACAGCCTGCGGAAGGAGAGCAGGGCGCCCGAGCCGCCGGCCGAGCCGGAGGACGCGGTGCCGGCGGGGTACCGGCCCGCGGGACACGCACCGCGGCAGCGGCCGACCTGGACACCGCCCGCCGGCACCCCAGTGGAACAGACCCTGCGGATCGCGCTTCGCGGACCGGGAGGTCGTGAGGAATGAACGACAGCGCCGGCCGTCGCCGGGCCCGCCGGCTCGCGATCACCACGGTGGTCGTGCTCGCCCTGGCAGGCATGAACGGGCCGTGGCTGTACCGCTTCGGGACCGACCGGTACCACCAGTACAAGATCAACAGACCGGAGTACAAGGCCGCGAACGGCCACTGGGACGTCATCGAGTTCCCGAAGGAGTACCGCCAGGACACCATCCACGCGGTGCTCCTGCACACCGGGAAGGTGCTGCTGGTCGCGGGCTCGGGCAACAACCAGGACAACTTCGACGCGAAGATCTACGACAGCCGGATCTGGGACCCGGTCAAGGGCACGGTCAAGAAGGTGCCCACCCCGGCCGACCTGTTCTGCACCGGGCACACCCAGCTCGCCAACGGCAACATCCTGATCGCGGGCGGCACCAAGCAGTACGAGAAGCTCAAGGGCGACGTCAAGAAGGCCGGCGGCGTCATGATCCTCTACAACGAGAACCCGGACAAACCGATGACCCTGCCCAAGGGCACCCGGTTCACCGGCAAGCAGAACGGCAAGACGTTCGTCTCCGACGACTCGGCGCTGATCCCCCGCGCGACCAAGGTCTTCGACAAGAAGACCGGCAGGTTCCTGCGGAACAACCCCGGTTACGCGCGGGTCGTCGTGGAGGCCCCCAAGCAGGGCACCCGCTACGAGACCGGCACCCAGGACAACTACGGCATCGAGGGACTCACCGGCGCCGACGCCCGCAACACCTACGGCATCGCCAACAAACTCGGCATGGACAAGCGGGACTTCGAGGGCATCAAGAACGCCTACGAATTCGATCCGGTCGCCGAGAAGTACATCAAGGTCGACCCGATGAACGAGGCCCGCTGGTATCCGACGCTGACGACCCTGTCCGACGGGAAGATCCTCAGCGTCTCCGGGCTCGACGACATCGGGCAGCTGGTGCCCGGCAAGAACGAGGTCTTCGACCCGGCGACGAAGACCTGGACGTACACGAAGTACAAACGCCAGTTCCCGACCTACCCCGCGCTGTTCCTCCTCCAGAACGGCAAGCTCTTCTACTCCGGTTCCAACGCCGGGTACGGACCGGACGACGTCGGCCGGGACCCCGGCGTCTGGGACGTCGACACCAACCGGTTCACCAAGCTGCCCGGGCTCAGCGACCCGAACATGCTGGAGACGTCCGGGACGGTGCTGCTGCCGCCGGCGCAGGACGAGAAGTACCTGGTGGTGGGGGGCGGCGGGGTCGGCGAGTCCGCGCTGTCCACGAGGAGGACGCGGCTGATCGACCTGAAGGACCCGAACCCGAGGTTCGTCGACGGCCCCGCACTGGAGAAGGGGACGCGGTATCCGCAGATCTCGGTACTGCCGGACGACAGCGTGCTGGTGTCCGGGGGCTCCGAGGACTACCGGGGGCGCGGCGCCTCCGACATCAGGCAGGCGCGGATCTACGACACCACGACGAACTCCTTCCGGAGGGTGGCCGATCCTCTCGTGGGCCGCGACTACCACTCCGGGTCGATCCTGCTGCCGGACGGGCGGGTCATGTTCTTCGGCTCCAACCCGCTGTTCGCGGACAAGGCCGACACCAAGCCGGGGGTCTTCGAGCAGCGGATCGAGATCTACACGCCGCCGTACCTGTACCGGGACTCCCGGCCGTCGCTGAGCGGAGGCCCGCAGACCATCGCGCGGGGCGGGACGGGGACGTTCACGTCGCGGCACGCGTCGACGATCAAGAAGGTGCGGTTGATCCGGCCCAGTGCGACCACGCACGTGACGGACGTGGACCAGCGGTCGGTCGCCCTGGACTTCAGGACCTCGGGGAACAAGGTCACGGTGACCGTGCCGGGGAATCGGAACCTGGTGTCTTCGGGGTGGTACATGATTTTCGTGGACGACGATCAGGGGACGCCGAGCACAGCGCAGTGGGTGAAGGTGCCATAGCGCTCCCGCAGGTTCGGCTTTCGGGTGCGGGAGCGCTGTGGCTTGTCGCGCCCGCGCGGCGGAGCCGCACATCAGCTCCGCCCCGCGCCCCTAGGTCTGTGATCCTTGCGCCAGTTTCAAGGCATAGGTCGGCCACCAGTCACCCGCCTGCGGGCCGCCCTTGCAGGTGCCGTCGGATTCGCCGGGGCGCTTGACCCAGAGGTAGGCGTCCACCAAGGGGTCGGCTGTCTTCGTCGTCGGGGTCTCCCCCAGGGACCGGCCCGGCGGGTTGCACCAGCGTTCCTCCGGATCGCCGCCCGCGTACGGGCCGTTGCCGTTTCTGCTGGTGTCGATGACGAAGTGTTTGTTGCCGACCTTTGCCGAGAGCTGCTTGCCGTAGGTGAGGGAGTCCTGGGTGGAGTAGAAGTTGGAGACGTTGACGGCGAAGCCGTCCGCCTGGGCGACGCCCGCCTGCTGGAGCGACTGGTAGATCTGGTCGGGGTGGCCCCAGCCGGCGTTGCCGGCGTCCAGGTAGACCTTGGTGTTCTTCAGGGACGTGAGTTTCGTGATCGCGCCGCGCAGGAGGTCGTAGCGCTCCTCCGCGAACCGGGCCGGGGTGCAGCCGTCCACCAGGTGCAGGATCGCGTCCGGTTCCAGGACGATCGTGGCCGGGCGGTCCTGGATGCCGTTCGCGACCCCGTCGATCCACGCCCGGTAGGCGTCGCCGTCGGCCGCGCCGCCCTGGCTGTACTGGCCGCAGTCGCGGTGCGGGATGTCGTAGAGGACCAGGAGGGCCGTGCGGTCGGACTTCTGGGCGGCCTCGGTGAAGCCGCGCGCCTCCTGCTCCGGGTTCTCCGGGCCGATCCACTCGCCGGTCGGCTGTGCCGCTATCTTGCGGATCTGCTCGGCGTCGGAGTCCTTGCCCGCCTTCGTGTAGGCCTTCACCTGGCGGGCCGCGTTGGAGTCCGGGTTCACCCAGAACGGGTCGGCCTCCTTGGGCTGTTGGGTGATCGCCGCCTGCGCACTCGCGGCCGGCGCGTCCCCGCCCGAGCCGCCGCCCGAGGAGCAGCCGGCGAGCAGCAGCGCCGCCCCCAGTGCCCCGGCCCGGGCCGCCGAGCGGGCCCCCCTGCTGTCGTACATCCAATTCCCCCCTGGGTGGGTGCACTTGGCCAGAGCCCAATCGTGACATACCCGCCGCACTCACCACGAGATCGCCCAACCTTGTCGGTGAGCTGTTACAGCCCTCGTTGACGGGCGAGTTGACGGGTGTGGGGGAGGCTTGGCGGGCGCGAACCTAGGCCCGGGCGCCCGTTGCCCTCTAGAGTCGCTT
This sequence comes from Streptomyces sp. NPDC048278, assembly GCF_040652195.1. Taxonomy (NCBI): domain Bacteria; kingdom Bacillati; phylum Actinomycetota; class Actinomycetes; order Kitasatosporales; family Streptomycetaceae; genus Streptomyces; species Streptomyces sp. NPDC048278. Next base: position 265,771 of record NZ_JBEZLP010000008.1, on the reverse strand, counting down.
GCGGGCGGCCCGGACACCGGCCCGCCCTTCCCAGCCTCCCGCGCCTGACGCCGGGTTACTCCCGCAGCCCGAGCGCGCGCGGTCGAGGACCGGCCCGGTCGGCGGTCTCAGGGGAGCGGGCCGTCGACCGGGCGACAGGTGGGTGCGGCGCCGCGGTTCTATACGGTGGTGCCGGTGAGGTACGCCGAGACGACCACGTTCGCCGTGTAGCTGTCGGTCGTCCGGTCGAAGGTGCCGCCGCAGGTGATCAGGCGGAGCTCGGCGCGGCCCGACTCGCGGGGGCCGTAGGCCTGTTGGGCGTCGAAGTGGTCGCGGGGCAGGACCCGGACGTCGTCGACGGTGAACTCGGCGACCGTGTTGTCGGCGCGGACCACGCGGATCGTCTCGCCGGGGCGCATCGCGCTGATCTTGTAGAAGACGGCGGGCCGGGTCTCGGTGTCGACGTGCCCGACCAGGACCGCGGTGCCGGCCGCGCCGGGGTCGGTCCCGGAGCCGTACCAGCCGACCACGCCAGGCTGGTCGAGCGGCGGCGGATCGACCCCGCCGTCCCCGTCGAGGCCGCGGGCGACCACGGGGGCCTGCACACCCAGGTCCGGTATGTCGACCCGCTCGGGCACGGCCGAGGTCAACGGCTTCGCGGCGGGCGGGAGTTCGGGATCCGAGGGCGGGCGGCCGACAGCGGCCACGTCTCCCGTGGTGGGCCCCGTCATGGCGTCGGGTATCTCGGTCACCCCGCGGCCCCACAGCCACAGCCCGAGCAGCAGGACCGCCCAGGCCACCCCGGTCAGCAGCCGTCCGGTGCCGGGGGATCGTTCGGTGTCGTCGGACATCGTGCTCCCGTCCTCAGCGCGAGCCGTGCCGGCGGCGGGCGCTCAGCAGTCCGACGGCGACCGCGGCGAAAGCGGCCAGCACCAGGCCGGTGACCGCCTGCGCGGCTCCGGGACCGGCCGAGCGGGCGTCCACCGAGGCGAGCGGAGCGGTACCGCCGCCGCCCGCGTGCACGGGTGCGAACGGCGAGGCGGGCGGCACGCCGGGCGTGTCCTGCTGCGCCGAGGACTCCCGTACGACGGTGACGCTGCCGGTGACCGCGGAGCCGCCGCAGCTGACCTGCACCGTGTAGGTGCCGGCGCCGGCCGTGGAGCGGACCTGGGCCTGGCCGGTCAGGTCGCCGCCGGTGCCGCCGAGGCGGGCGTCCGAGACGAAGGCCGTCGAGACGGCGGTGCCGGTCGTATCGGAGCAGCCGCTCGCCCGCAGCGCCACCACGGATCCGGCAGACGGGGAAGCAGGGGTCACGGTGACGCCCCGGCCGTCCGCCGCGAGGGCGACCGCCGGGGCGAGACCGGCGGCACAGACCAGGAGTCCGGCACCGAGAGTGAGGGGAATTGAGCCCATCGTGAACCTCCAGACATCTGGAGGCTCCCCCGCACGAGGCGCCCCCGCATCCTCTGGGGGCGCCTTCTTGCTCCGTACGGGTGGTCTCGGGGCCTGAACCGGTTCAGATCCGGTCGACGAGGTCCGCGATCGAGTCCACGGTCTCGGAGGGCCGGAAGGGGTAGCGGTCGACGTCGTCCGGCTGGGTGACGCCGGACAGCACCAGGAAGGTGCGCATCCCGGCCTCCAGACCGGCGAGGACGTCGGTGTCCATGCGGTCGCCGATCATCGCGGAGGTCTCCGAGTGGGCGCCGATCGCGTTCAGTCCTGCCCGCATCATCAGCGGGTTGGGCTTGCCGACGAAGTACGGCTTCTTGCCGGTCGCGGCGGTGATCAGCGCGGCGACCGAGCCGGTGGCGGGCAGGTCGCCCTCCACGGAGGGGCCGACGTTGTCGGGGTTGGTGGCGATGAACCGGGCGCCGTCGTTGATCAGCCGTACGGCCTTGGTCAGCGCCTCGAAGGAGTAGGTGCGGGTCTCGCCGAGGATGACGAAGTCGGGCTCGTGGTCGGTGAGGATGTACCCGACGTCGTGCAGGGCGGTGGTCAGGCCGGCCTCGCCGATGACGAAGGCGCTGCCGCCGGGCCGCTGGTCGTGCAGGAACTGGGCGGTGGCCAGCGCCGAGGTCCAGATGTTCTCCACCGGCACGTCGAGCCCCATCCGCCGCAGCCGTGCGTGCAGGTCACGGGCGGTGTAGATGGAGTTGTTGGTCAGCACCAGGAAGGGCCGTCCGGACTCCCGCAGCTTCTTCAGGAAGGCGTCCGCTCCGGGGATCGGGACCCCTTCGTGGATGAGAACCCCGTCCATGTCGGTGAGCCACGACTCGATGGGCTTGCGCTCTGCCATGTGGTGCGTCTCCTGGCGTGCGGATGCGTGCATGCGGTCTTGCTTGAGCTGGGGGCGCCGGAACCACGGCGTACCGACGCCCCCAGCGTATTCGCTCCGCCCGCGCTGGTTCAGCTGCCGGTGGCGGACTTCCAGGCGTCCACGTACGACGTCAGGTTCTTGTCGATGTCGTTCCAGTCCGGCGTGAACACGTCGACGCCGTCCATCAGCCCGGTCAGCGCGGCGGCGTTGGCGTCGGTGGCCTTGACGTCGGTGCGGGCGGTGAACCCGCCGCCGATCGAGCTGACCTCCTCCTGCTGCTTCCGCGCGAGCATGAAGTCGAGGAGCTTCTTGCCGTTCCCGGTGTGCGGGGCGCCGGTGAGCAGGCCGGCCGCGTAGGGCAGCGCGAAGGTGGTGGGCTTGCCGCCCTGGGCCGCCGGGAACCAGATGCCGAGGTTCGGCATGGTCTTGGCCTGGGCGTAGTTCATCTGGACGTCGCCGTTGGCGACCAGCAGTTCGCCCTTGTCGACCTTGGGGGCGAGCTTGCCGGTGGAGGCGGACGGGCCGACGTTGTTGGCCTGGAGCCTGCCCAGGTATGCCAGCGCCTGCTTCTCGCCGCCGAAGTCGTGGATCGCCTTGATCAGCACAGCGGTTCCGTCACCGGCGACACCGGGCGTGGAGTACTGGAGCTTGTTCTTGTACGTGCCGTCGAGCAGCTCCTCCCACGTCGTCGGCGCCTGCTTCAGCTGCTTCTTGTTGTAGACGAACCCGAAGTAGTTGTTGACGACGGAGGTCCAGGTGCCGTCGGCACCCTTGTCGGCGCCGCCGACCTGCGCCGAGCCCTCGGGCTCGTACTTCTGCAACAGCCCCTTGGTGTCGGCCTGCTGGATGAACGGCGGGAGCGTGACCAGCACGTCGGCCTGCGGGTTGCTCTTCTCCCGCAGGGCCCGCTGCACGACCTCGCCGGAACCGCCCTCGACGTACTTGACCTTGATGCCGGTCTGCTTGGTGAAGTCGGCGAAGACCTTGTCGTACCAGCCGTCGTTGTTCTCGCCCTTGAGTCCGTCGGCGCTGTAGACGGTGACGGCCTTCTCGTCGGCGGCGGCCGAGGAGCCGCCGCAGGCGGAGAGCAGCGGGGTGGCCAGGAGGGTGACGGCTACGGCGATCTTGAGCGCGTTTCCGGGCTTGTTTCCGGGCGTGTTTCTGGGCATGGCGAGGCGAACTCCTTGCGTCGGTAAGGGTCGTTGAGGACGTGGATCAGCGGTACGAAGCGCGGTTGCGGACGCGGGAGACGGCGAACAGGACGATCAGGGTCGCCGTCATCAGGACCACCGCGAGCGCGGAGCCGGCGAACAGGGCGCCGCGGTCGGTGGCCGAGTAGATCAGGACCGGAAGCGGGGTCCAGTCGGGCGGATAGAGCATCATCGTGGCGCTCAGCTCCCCCATGGAGAGGGCGAAGCAGAGCCCCGCGGCGGCGGTGAGCGAGGGCAGCAGCAGCGGCAGCCGGACCCGCCACAGCACGTACGCCGGCCCGGCGCCGAGGGAGGCGGCGGCCTGCTCGTAGGCGGGGTCGAGACGGGTGATGGCGGCCGACACCGACTGGTAGGCGAAGGCGGTCACCAGCACGGTGTGGGCGAGGATCACGATCCACCGGGTGCCGTTGAGCAGCATCGGCGGCTTGGAGAAGGCCACCAGCAGCGACAGCCCGACCACGACCGACGGCACGGCGACCGGCAGCACGAACAGGGCGTCGACGACCCGCCGCCACCGCTTCCCCAGCCCGGCCGCGGCGAGCGCGGCCCAGGTGCCGACGGCCAGCGCGAGCAGACTCGCGGTGACGGCCGTGACGAGGCTGGTGGTGAGCGCCTGCAAGGCGTCGCCGCGGGTGGCGGACCGGAAGTTGGCGACCGTCGCCCCCGAGGGCAGCACGCCGGACCAGTGGGTGGCGAAGGAGGCGCCGAGGACGACGAGGAGGGGCAGGGCGAAGAGCGGCACGAAGAGGACGACGAACACCGCCCACACCACCCACCTGGCCCCGCGGCTATGCACCAGCACGACGGCTCACCACCCGGTAGAGGCCGTAGAGACCCACGGAGATCAGGACGTTGACGACGGCGACGACACAGGCGCCCGGGTAGTCGGACTCCAGGATCGCCTTGCTGTAGACGAGCATCGGCAGGGTGGTCACGCCCTTGGCTCCCGTGAAGAGCACGATCCCGAACTCGTTCAGGCAGAGCACCAGCACCAGACTCCCGCCGGCCGCCAGCGCGGGCAGCGCCTCCGGCAGGATCACCCGCGCCACGATCCGCGGCGCCCGCGCCCCCAGACTCGCCGCCGCCTCGATCTGCGCGGTGTCCACCTGCGAGAACGCGGCGAGCAGCGGTCGCATCACGAACGGCGTGAAGTAGGTGACCTCGGCGAGCAGCACCCCCCACGGCGTGGTCAGGAACTGGAACGACCCGATGATCCCGGTCGTGCCGTAGATGAAGAGCAGCGCGAGCGTGATGAGGAACGACGGGAAGGAGAGATAGACGTCGACGAACCGGGCGACCGCCTTCGCCCCGGGAAACGGCACGAACGCGATGACCAACGCGAGCCCGAAGCCGAGGAGCATGCATCCGACGGTGGACGAGACGGCGATCCACACGGTGGTCCACAGCGCGTTACGGAACGACTCCGAGCCGAACACATCGACATACGGCTGGAACGAGGTCCCACCGGTATCGGGGTGCACGGACTGCTGGACGACGAGGGCGAGCGGATAGAGAAAGAAGACGGCAAGCAATGCAACAGGCGGCACCACCGCCCACCTAAAGGGGCGCGGGGCTGTATCTGATGTGCGGCTGCCGCCGCGTGGGCGCGACAAGCCCCCACCGGCCCGCAGCCGAGCCACAACCTCACCCACGGCCGACACCAACCGGCAGCAACACCGCGTCCTCCGGCGCAAAGTGCAACGCCACGTCGTCCCCGAACCCCGGCGGATCCCGCAACTCCCGCAGATCGGCCATCACCTCATGCCCGCCCACCTCGACGTACAGCCGGTGCGTGGCCCCCCGCCACTGCACGTCGGTCACCGTGCCGACCAGCCGGTTCGGCCCGTCGCCGAGCCCGACCAGGTGCGGCCGTACACACAGCGTCGCCCGGGCCCCGGACACCGCCCCCGCCGTGTCCACCGTCACCCCGACCCCCGCAAAGTCGACGCCCCCCGCCCCCACGGTCACCGGCAGCAGGTTCGCCCCGCCGACGAAGGACGCCGTGAACTCGTCGGCCGGCGCCCGGTACAGCTCCGTCGGCGTCCCGCACGCCCGCAGCCGCGCCTTGTCCATGACCGCGATCCGGTCGGCCAGCGTCAGCGCCTCGACCTGGTCGTGGGTGACGTACAGGATGGACACGTCGGGCAACTCCCGGTGCAGCCGGGCCAGTTCGGCCAGCATCCCGGACCGCAGCTGTGCGTCGAGCGCGGACAGCGGTTCGTCGAGGAGGAGTACGCCGGGCCGGATGGCCAACGCCCGTGCGATGGCCACCCGTTGCTGCTGACCGCCGGACAGCTCCCGCGGATAGCGGCGCGCGTACGCCGCCATCCCGGTCATCTCCAGGGCCTCGGCGACCCGTTCCCTGATCTCGTCCTTGGCCGTCCGGCGCGCCCGCAGCCCGAAGGCCACGTTGTCGGCGACCCGCATGTGCGGGAAGAGCGCGTACTGCTGCACGACCATCCCGATCCCCCGCCGGTGGGGCGGCAGGCCGGTGACGTCCCGGTCGCCGAGGAACACCCGCCCGGAGACGGGCCGTACGAACCCGGCGACCGCCCGCAGCGCGGTGGTCTTGCCGGAGCCGGACGGCCCGAGCAGGGCCATCACCTCGCCGGGCCCGACGGTGAGGTCGAGGGAGTCAAGAGCGAGACTGCCGGCGTTCCCGTCGTAGGCGACGCTCACCGAGTCGAACCGGATGCCACCGCCGGTCCCACCGCCGGTCCCACCGCTGGTTCCGCTGCTGGTTCCGCTGCTCATGCGAGCGCTCCCGGCAGGTCGGCCACCGACGCCAGCACCCGGTGCGCCCCGGCCGCCCGCAGGGCATCCGCGTCGTGCGCCCCGGTCAGGACGCCGGCTACCAGCCCCGCCCCGGCACGTACCCCGCTGAGCATGTCGTACGAGGTGTCGCCGACGACGGCGACCTGACCGACCCCGTCGGCGGCCCGCGTCCGCAGGAACGCCGTGAGGACCATGTCGGGGTAGGGCCGCCCGCGGCCCCCGGCGTCGGCGGGGCACAGGGTGAGCGGGACCAGGTCCTGCCAGCCGAGGGCGGCGAGGATCGCGTCCTGGGTGGCGCGGGCGAAGCCGGTGGTCAGCACGACCGTACGGCCCTGCCGCCGCAGTTCCCCGATGGTCTCGCGCGCTTCGGGCAACGCCTCGACCCTGCCTCCGTCGACGAGTTCGGCGTAGGCGGCCTCGAAGGCCTTGTTGGCCTCCTGGGCCAGGTCCTCCGTCCCGAACAGGTGCCGGAAGACGGAGATCTTGGACTCGCCCATGGTGGCGCGGACGTAGTCGATCATCTGGTCGGGGTCGGCGCCCAGGTGGCGGGCGGCTGCGGTGAACGCCTGCTCGACGAGGCCGCCGTCCGCGACGGTCGTACCGGCCATGTCGAGCACGACGAGCCGGATGCCGTCGGTCTTGTTCGTGGTCATCTGTGGTCACCAGCCCAACTGCTGTGCGGTCTGTTCGGCTATCGCGGGCGAGCAGGTCATGCCGCGCCCGCCGGGCCCGGTGACCAGCCACACGCCGTCGGCCACCTGCTGCCGGTGCACGACCCGCGAGGGGTCGGTGCACTGGGCGTACACCCCGGCCCAGCGGTGCCGGACGCGCGGCAGCGGCCGGCCGAGGAGGGCCTCGACGACGCCGGTGAGGTGCTCGTACGGCTCCTCGACGGTGTCGAAGGCGAAGGGGTGCTCGTACTCGTGGGTGTCGCCGATGGTGAGGCCGCCGTCGGCGCGCTGCACCATGAGCAGCTGCATGCGGTGCTCCCGTGCGGTGGGCGCCTGCGGCAGGCGGGCGTTGAGCTCGTCCAGGGCCGGGGAGGCGTACGCCGGGTAGTAGCGGAAGCTGTCGGCGTCGGCGACCGAGGTGGGGAGCGCCTCGCCGAGCGGGTCGGTCTGCATCATCTGGAGGCGGACGCGGCGCACGGGCAGGTCGGGCCCGGCCAGCTCGCGGACCAGGCCGCCGAGCCAGGCGCCGGTGCACAGGACGACGGCGTCGGCCCGGTGGACGTCGCCGTGGTCGTCGCGGACCGTGCCCGCGCCGGTCACCTCGCGGACCTCCCGGCCCGGCAGGAAGGTGTAGTTCGGGGACCTGAGCAGCTCGGCGCGGAGGGCGAGCTGGGCGGTGCGGGGTTCGACGGCCGCGTCCCGTTCGCAGTAGAGGGCCGCGTCGAAGGCTCCGCGCAGGGCGGGGTTGAGGGCGCGGGCCTCGGCGGGGGTGAGCAGCTTGTGGCCGCGGGCCGCCGCGTCGTCGCGGGCCACGGCGGCCTCGGCGACGGCGAGTTCGTACGCGCCGCGCACCGGGGTCAGCGATCCGTTGGCCCGGAAGCCGAGCGCAGGCACCCGGCCGCCGATCTCCTCCCACAACTCCCGTGCCTGCAGGGCGGTTTCGAGCTCCGCTCCGCCCGCGCGCCCGCTCACCCAGATCTGCCCGAAGTTGCGCAGCGAAGCGCCGCGGGCCTCGGCCTCGCGCTCGATCTGCACGACCTCGTGGCCGCGTTCTATTGCCTGCCAGGCGTGCATGGTGCCCACCACGCCTGCTCCGACGACTGTCACTCTCACGACGGCCACGCTCCTCGCGACTGGGGAACCGGAAAGGTCCGGCTGACAACGAGAGCGTGAACTGGTCATCACGTTTGGACTAGACCCGTTATCTTTTCGTGACACCCGAGCGCGATCAGAAGTGGTGCAAATCGTCCGTTATCCGCCGCTGAGGTGGGCCGAGAACGAGAACCGGTCCCCCCGGTACAGCGACCGCACCCGCTCCAGCGGCCGTCCCCCGGTGTCCCGTGACACCCGGTGGATCAGCAGCATGGGAAGGGCCGGCGGGGTGCCGATGAGGAGGGCCTCGCGCGGGGTGGCCAGCACGGTCTCGATGCGTTCGTCGGCGTCCCCGAAGGCGATGCCCTTCTCGTGCAGGTAGCCGTAGAAGGAGGAGTCGGGGTGGAAGTCGGTGTCGAGGTGCGGGACCCGGGCGACCGCGACGTACGTGCTCTCCAGGCCGACCCGCTCGTCGTCGGCGAGCAGCACGCGCTCCAGGTGCCAGACGGGTTCACCGCGCTCCAGGCCGGTCTCGGCGGCGAGGGCGGCCGGGCAGGGGAACCGGTCGAGGGTGACGAGGCTCCGGCCGGGGGTGCGGCCCTGCCGCCGTACGCCTTCGGTGTAGCTGGCGAGGGAGAGCGGCTGCTCCAGCTTGGGCCCCGCGACGACCGTGCCGCGGCCCTGCCGGCGCAGCTTGCCCTCCAGCACCAGCTCGCGCAGCGCCTGCCGGACGGTCTCGCGGGCGACCCCGTACTCCTCCGACAGGTCGCGCTCGGTGGGGATGACGCTGCCCTCCCCCAGCGCGCCGACGAGCTGATCGATCCGCGCCTTCACCGCGTAGTACTTCGGGATGCGGCCGTGCTCCGGGATGCCGGAGCGGACGGGGGCGCCGGGGGCCTGGTCGTTCGGGTAGTCCACGCAGGGATCGTCGCAGACGGGGCCCGTACGGCCGGACAGGGGGCACCGTCGTCACCCGACCGTGGTCACCGCCGCCGGCGCGCCAGCAGGAACGCGCTTGCCCCTACGGCGAGCAGGGCGACGGCGGCCGTGAACAGCCCGTGGGCCAGGCCGAGTCCGGTGCGGGCCAGTTCGCGGGCGCGTTCCCCGGCCTCCCAGGGGCCTCCGGCGCCCCAGGCGCCCCGGTTCTCCCAGGCCTCCCTGCGGCGGTCCCAGACCTCCCGGCCGTCCCGGTTTCCGTCCCGGTTTCCGCCGGCCTCGTCGGTGAAAGGCGGGGCGCTGCCGCCGGGGGAGGCGGCGGGGGTGCCCTCGGGGGTGGCTCCCGGGCTCGCCCCCGGGCTGCTGTCGGGGCCGGTCCCCGCGGATGCCTCCGGGGGTGTCTCCGGGGGTGTCTCCGGGCCGGTCTGCGAGGAGCCGCCGGAAGGGACCGCGGGGACGTCGGGACCGGTGGGGACGGCGGGGACGGCGGGCGCGACGCTCGCGGGTGGCAGCGGCGGTGCCTCGCCGCCGATGCCGAAGCGGTAGGCGTTCGACTCGCCGACCCACTCGCCGTCCGTCCCCTGCCGCTGCACGACGGCCGCGTTGGCCGTGACCCCGTTGCGTACCGCGTCGGAGGTGACGGCGAGCCGCACCTTGACCGAGACGGTCGCCCCGGGTGCCACGGTGAGCCCCGGGAAGCCGGTCCCCTCGAAGACGCCGACCAGCTCGGACTCGTCGGTCTCCGTCAGCGGGACCGCGCGGGTGCGCGGGCCGTCGTAGAACTCCAGCTCGGTCTGGGACGGCTTGAGGGCCTTCTTGTCGTCGACGAGGACGACGACCGGGTGGATGGCGGCGCAGGTGCGGCCGGTGGTGTTGGTCAGGTCGAGATACCAGGTGCCGAAGCCGCCGCCGGGCTCGTAGGACGAGGGCCCGTCGTGGAGGCGGGTGGTGAGGGGGAAACCCTGCTGGCCGGCGCCCGCGCAGGACACCTCGGCGACGGCGGGGGCGGCCGTCGCCTGCGGGGCGGGGACGAGTACGGCGGCTGCGGCGGCCAGGCAGAGGGACAGGGGTGTGCTCAGTCGCATGCGCATGAACAGGTGACTCTGCCGCCCACCGACCAAAGTCCCCGCACGCCACTCCGCACCCGGACCACCAGTCCGCCCGATCAGCCGCCCCCGGCACACCGCGCCCACTCCACCGCCGCCTGTTCGCCGACCCCACCGCCCCTCCTCACCCCGCCGCTCCGCTTCACCTCCCCGTCCCATCTCCCCCCACCGCACTTCCCGACCCCGCCGCTCCTCCTCACCCCGCCGCGACGGCGCTCCGCCACGACGGTGGATTTCGGCGGTGCCGGACGGCCGGTGGGCACCTGCGGGCCGGTGGGGGCCGGTCGCGCAGTTCCCCGCGCCCCTGGGTGGGGTGCGCCACCTGCGCTCACAACGCACCCGACCCCCTCTCCCTCGTCAGCCGTCGGCGCGTCCGAACAGTGGGGCGAGGAGGAGTTGGGCTGCGCCCTCCGCGACGCCGCGGTCGCCGCCGGGGGCGAGGCGGACGGGGACGGTCGTGCCGAGGCCGCCCTCGCGGCGAGCGCGTTCGTCGAGGACGGCGGCGACCCCCCGTACGAAGGGCTCGGGCGCCGCGGCGATCGTCCGGCCACCGAGCAGCACGAGGTCGATGTCGAGCAGGCCGGCCAGGTTCGCGGCGCCGACGCCGAGGACGCGCGCCGCCTCGGCCACGTCGCCGCGGGCCACCGCCGCCAGGCACAGCGCCTCGATGCAGCCGCGGTCGCCGCAATGACAGGGCGGCCCGTCGAGCTGGACGACCTGGTGCCCGAACTCCCCGGCCCCGGTCCGCACCCCCCGGTGCACGGTGTCGCCGATCACCAGGCCCGCGCCCAGCCCCGTACCGAGGAGCAGGCAGGCGAAGGAGCCGCCCTCGCCTCCGACGGCGAGTCCGAGGGCCGCCGCGTTGCTGTCCTTGTCGACGACGACCGGTACCCCGAGCCGCTCCGCGAGCGCGTCCCGCAGCGGGAAGCCGTCCCACTCGGGGAACCCGGTGACCCGGTGCAGCACCCCGTGGCCGTGGTCGAGCGGCCCCGGCGCCCCGACTCCGACCCCGAGCAGGGTGTCGCCGCCCCGCTCGACCAGCTCCCCGGCCAGCTCCACGACCGCGCCGAGGACGGCCTCCGACCCGGCCCCCAGGTCCACCGCCGCCTGCCGCTCCGCGACCACCGTGCCGTCGAGGTCGACGAGGACCGCCCGGAGTTCGTCCCGGTCGAGCTGGATCCCCACCGCGTGCCCGGCGTCCGGCACCAGCCGCAGCACGGTGGCCGGCTTGCCGCCGGTGGACGCGCGCCGCCCGGCCTCCGCGGCGAGGCCGTCCTCCCGCAGCCGGGCAGTGATCTTGCTGACCGCCTGCGGCGTGAGCCCGGTCCGCTCGGCCAGTTCGAGCCGGCTGATGCCGTCCTCCCCCGCCGTGCGCAGCAGGTCCAGCACCAGCGCGCTGTTGTGGCTGCGCATGGCCGGCAGATTCGCCCCGACCGCCCCCGGCCGCCCGCCGACCACACCCGGCCGCCCGCTCCTCGTCCTGTTCACGCCACTCATTCTCCCTCCCACTTGCACTTTGGCAACAGCGTTGCGAAAGTAGGACGCATGACAGCTGCTGCCACTCCTCTCCGCGTCGGCCTCATCGGCTACGGCCTCGCCGGATCCGTCTTCCACGCCCCCCTGATCGCCGCCACCGAGGGCCTCGCCCTGGACACGGTGGTCACCTCGAACCCCGAGCGGCAGGCGCAGGCCGAGACCGAGTTCCCGAACGTCCGGACCGTCGCCACCCCCGACGAGCTGTTCGACCGGACCGCCGAGCTCGACCTGGTCGTCATCGCGTCCCCGAACAGGACGCACGTCCCGCTGGCGACGACCGCCCTTGAGGCGGGCCTCCCGGTCGTGGTCGACAAGCCGGTCGCCGGCACCGCCGCCGAGGCGCGCGAGCTGGCCGCCCTCGCCGAGGAGCGCGGTCTGCTGCTCTCGGTCTTCCAGAACCGCCGCTGGGACAACGACTTCCTGACGCTCCGCAAGCTGCTGGCGGACGGCGAGCTCGGCGACGCCTGGCGCTTCGAGTCCCGCTTCGAACGCTGGCGTCCGCAGCCCAAGGGCGGCTGGCGCGAGTCCGGCGACCCGGCAGAGATCGGAGGTCTCCTCTACGACCTCGGCAGCCACGTCGTCGACCAGGCCCTGGTCCTCTTCGGCCCCGCCACCGAGGTGTACGCCGAGTCGGTGATCCGCCGGGCCGGTGCCGAGACGGACGACGACACCTTCATCGCCGTCACGCACGCGAACGGCGTCCGCTCCCACCTCTACGCCTCGGCGACGACGGCCCAACTCGGCCCGCGCTTCCGGGTGCTGGGCTCGAAGGCCGGTTACGTCAAGTACGGCCTCGACCCGCAGGAGGACGCCCTGCGCAAGGGCGAGCGCCCGGATACCTCGGCCGCCTGGGGCGAGGAACCGGAGTCGCTGTACGGCCGCCTCGGCGCCGGGGAGTCCCCGGTCACCGGCGGCGGACGTACCGTCCCCACCCTCCCCGGCGACTACCCCGCCTACTACGCGGCCGTGGCCCGGGCCCTGCGGGGCGAGGGCCCCAACCCGGTGACCGCGCTGGAGGCAGCCGCCGCCCTGGACGTACTGGAAGCAGCCCGCCGTTCGGCACGAGACAAGGTGACGGTGACCCTCTGATGCACCACCCGCAGCTCACCCCGAAGACCGCTCCCGAACTCACCCCGCCCGTGGAGGAGTTGGAGAAGCAGGAACGCCGCCTGGTGTTCCGCCAGTTCACCTACGACGACGCGTGGGCGCTCGGCTCCCTGCTGGTGGAGATGGCCCGGGAGCGCCAGGCCCCCGTCGCCGTCGACATCCACCGCGCCGGCCAGCAGCTCTTCCACGCGGCCCTGCCCGGGTCCACCCCCGACAACGACGCCTGGATCACCCGCAAGCGCCGCGTCGTCGAGCGCTACGGCTCGGCCTCCTACCTGGTCGGCGCCCGCTTCCGCGCCAAGGGCACGACCTTCGAGGAGTCCTCCCGCCTCGACCCGGACGAGTACGCGGCCCACGGCGGTTCCTTCCCGATCACCGTCGAGAACGTCGGCGTCATCGGCTCGGTGACGGTCTCGGGCCTCCCCCAACTCCAGGACCACCGCTTCGTGGTGGAGGCACTGGAGCGGTTTTTGGAGGCGTAGCCGACAAAAAGGGGCGCGGGGAACTGCGCGACCAGCCACATCCGGCCCGCAGCCGACCGACTGGCGCAGTTCCCCGACCCCCAGCGGAGCGCCTACGCGTCCTTGAACTCCTGCCGCTGACGACCAAGCCCACTGATCTCCAGCTCCACCACATCCCCGGCCCGCAGGAACGGCTTCGGCTCGGGCGCGCCGAGCGCCACCCCCGCCGGAGTCCCGGTGTTGATGACATCCCCGGGGTACAGCACCATGAACTGGCTGACGTACCGCACGACTTCGGCGACCGGGAAGATCTGCTCGGCGGTGGTCCCGTCCTGCTTCAGCTCACCGTTCACCCAGAGCTTCAGCGACAGGTTCTGCGGGTCGCCGACCTCGTCGGCCGTCACCAGCCACGGCCCGAGCGGGTTGAACGTCTCGCAGTTCTTCCCCTTGTCCCAGGTCCCGCCCCGCTCGATCTGGAACTCCCGCTCGGACACGTCGTGCGCGACCGCGTACCCGGCGACGTAGGCCAGCGGATCCTCGTCGTCGGCCACATAACGGGCCGTACGCCCGATGACCACCGCCAGCTCCACCTCCCAGTCGGTCTTCACCGACCGGCGCGGCACCAGCACGGTGTCGTTCGGCCCGACGACCGTGTCCGCGGCCTTGAAGAAGACGACCGGCTCGGCCGGCGGCTCGGCCCCCGTCTCGCGGGCGTGGTCGTGGTAGTTGAGCCCGATGCACACGACCTTCCCGATCCGCCCCAGCGGCGGCCCGATCCGCAGCCCGGTCGCGTCGAGCGCGGGCAGCTCCCCCGCCTCGGCGGCGGCCCGGACCCGCCCGAGCGCCGCGGCGTCGGCGAGCAGCGCCCCGTCGATGTCGTCGACGATCCCCGTCAGGTCCCGCAGGACACCCTCGGCGTCGAGCAGCGCGGGCCGCTCCGCCCCCGCCGTACCGACTCGCAGCAGCTTCATGGTCGTCACCATCTCCCTTGACAGCAGTCGCCCGACCGATGGGTGCAGCCATCGGAGGACTGGTCGATCCTCCAAGATGAACATGCAGCGGGCAAGAGCCTGTTCATGTACTGGACCGTAGGCACCGAGCTCCTCACCTGTACAGCACGGCGCGCTCCACCGCGCTCCACGTCGTGCTGGTCACCACGTACAGCGCGGCGGCCAGCGGCACCACGGCCACGGTGATCAGCGTGAAGTACGACAGGTACGGCATCGCCTTGGTGACCGCGCCGAGTCCGGGCACCTGCTGGTCCCCCTCGCCAGACGCGGCCCCGGCCATCGCCACCGCCGCACCCGCACCGGCCTCCGCCGCCGTCCGGCGGGCGCGGCGGAAGTTGAAGGTGGCGACGGCGGCGACCACGGCGAACAGCGCCAGATAGACCAGCCCGGCGCCGCTCCCGAACCCGCTGCCGGCGAGGACATCGCTCCACCGCCCGCCGAGCGGAGCGCCCCAGAGCGCGTGGGACAGCAGACCGTTGCCCTGGCCGCCGATCGTGGGGTGGGAGAAGAGGTGGTAGAGCACGAAGAAGGCGGGCAGTTGCAGCAGCCCGGGCAGGCAGCCGGACAGCGGCGACACCTTTTCCGCCGCGTGGAGTTCGAGGACGGCCTTCTGGAGGGCCTCCTGGTTCTTCCCGTGCTTCTCGCGCAGTTCGGCGATTCTCGGCTGGAGCGCGGCCCGGGCACGCTGGCCACGGGCGGCGGCCCGGGACAGGGGATGCACGAGCAGTCGTACGAGCGCGGTGAACAGGACGATCGCGGCGGCGGCCGAGGCGGCGTGGCAGAGCGGCTGGAGCAGATCGGCGAGCTGCTCGACCAGCCCGGCGAAAGCGGACATGAAAGCGGACATGGAAGCGGACATGGGTGGGAGCCCTCCGGGGGGTCTCGTCGTGCCGTGGGTGAAGAGGGGAACGGCATGACGACGCGCGCGAGGTCACCCGGAGTCAGGGACCGGGTGGTCTACGCAGGGGTCGCCGGGAGGGCGTGTCCGGGTGCTCGCGGGCGGCTGCGGCCCTGGGCGTCCGGGTCGCGTTGCGGCAGGAAGGCCGTACGCCTGGCCCGGTCGCGTATCGCCGTACGGACCCGGGTGGGCGGCACGGCGGGCGCGGAGCGGGCGGCGAGGACCGAGCAGAGGGCGAGGGCCGAGCCGGCGGCGGCGGTCGCGGCGAGCGCGACGGTGGTGAAGAGGCTGCCGGAGTCGAGCAGGAGCAGGTCGAACAGCAGGAGCAGCAGCAGGGTGAGGGCGACAGGACGGGACGACGGGACGGCCCAACGGCGATTCACGTGCACCCCTCCCCCCTTCACTCCGGCTCCTGCCACTTCGGCCGGTTACACATGATCGTTGTACCTGATCGTTATACCTGATCGGTCTCCAGCGGCTCCAGGAGCCTCTTGGGCTTCAGGAGCGCCCGGCTGACCGGGTCCGCCGGGTCGGGGTCGAGTCCCGGGCCCGGCGTGATGACAACGTCCGCGACGGGCACGACGGTTCCGCAGGCGGGACATTCGCCGTACGAGCCGAGTTCGGTCCCGCACACCACGTGGCGGAAGTAGCGCAGCCGGACGTCCATGAGGTGTTCGCGCCCCCAGACGGCGAGGGCGCGCAGGACGGGAAAGAGCTCGGTGCCGCGCTCGGTGATGACGTACTCGTCCCGGGGCGGCGACTCCTGGTACCGGCGCTTCTCCAGGATCCCCTCCTCGGTGAGCGTCTTCAGCCGGGCCGACAGGACGGCGCGCGGGATGCCGAGGTGGACGAGGAAGTCGTTGTAGCGCCGGACGCCGTAGAGCGCGTCGCGGATGACGAGCAGGGTCCAGCGCTCGCCGACGACCTCCAGCGCCCTGGCGATCGAGCACTCCTGTGTCGCGTAGTCCTTGCCCAGTGCCATGGGGACCACCTTAGTCAGTTTCCCGGTGTGGGTTCAATGAACGAACCAACGGTGCTACGGTACTCCCATGAGTAGGTTCAATGAAAGAACCATCAAGCGTACGAGCCCCGCACCCGTCCCGGACTCCAACCCAGCCGACACCCGCGCCGACACCCCCGCCGCCCCTCAGGCCGACGCCCGGGCCCGTAGCGGTCGCCCCACCCTGGCCCTCACCAGCGCCGCGACCGCCGTGGCCCTGATGACGTACACCGCCCCGGTGGTCACACTCCCGGACACGGTCGCCGCCCTGCACACCCCGCTCTCCGCGCAGGCCTGGCTGCTGAACGGCACCCCGCTCGGCCTCGCCGCCCTCCTCCTGGTGGCGGGCAGCCTGGCCGACGACTACGGCCGCCGCCGCATCTTCGTCGCGGGCACCCTCGCCCTCGGCCTGACCACCGCCCTCGGCGGCCTGACCACCTCCACCTGGGCGTTCACCCTGGCCCGGGTGGCACAGGGCGCGGCGAGCGCGGCGATCCTCGCGAGCAGCCTGGGCCTGCTGGTGGCCGCCTTCCCGAGCCCGCGCGGCCGGCTGCACGCGACGGGCGTGTGGGGCGCGTTCGTGAGCGGCGGCATCGCCCTCGGCCCGCTGGTCGCCGGCGCGATGCCCAGCTGGCGGGTGGCGTACGCCGTACTGGGCGCCGCCGCCCTCCTGGTGGCCGCGGTCTCCACCCGCACCCTGACCGAGTCCCGCTCACCGCGCGGTGGCCGCCCGGACATCGCCGGGGCCGTGACGTTCGGCCTCGCGCTGGTCTCCCTGGTGGCGGCCCTCACCCTGGGCCGGGACGGCTGGCTGCGCGCACCGGTGGCCCTGCTGCTGGCGGCGACGGTCGTCCTGCTGGGCGCCTTCACCCTGATCGAGCGCCGTTTCGCGCCCACCCCGATGATCGACCTGGCCCTCTTCCGCACCCCCCGCTTCCTGGTCTCCTCGCTCAGCGGCCTGGTCACGGGCCTGACGGTGATAGGCCTGTTCAGCTACCTCCCGGCGCTGCTCCAGCAACTGCTGAGGATGTCCGCGATGGAGACGGCCTGGCTGTTCCTGCTCTGGTCCGGCCTGTCCTTCACGGTGGCGCTCCAGGCCAAGCGCCTGGCGGGCCGGGTCTCACCGCGTTGGCAACTCGCCGCCGGTTTCCTGCTGCACGCGGCCGGCGCGCTGACCATGCTGGGCGCCCTGGACGCGGGCTCCTGGCCGCGCCTGCTGCCGGGCCTGGTCCTGGGCGGCGCCGGCAGCGGCCTCCTCAACGCCGCGCTCCCCCTCCAGGCGGTGGAGTCGGTCCCCGCCGCCCGCGCGGCGATGGGCTCGGGCGCCCAGCAGACCTTCCGCTACATCGGCTCCTGCGCGGGCGTCGCCCTGACCATCGCCCTCGCCACGTCGTCCGGCGGCGGCCTGGCGCACGGCGCGGACGTCGCGATGGCCGTGTCCGCGGGGGTCGCGGTGCTGGGGGCGGCGGGAGTGGTGGCGCTGCGGGAGCGGGCGTGAGCCGCCCGCCGGCCGGCGCCCGCTACCCGGCGGCCACGACCTGGCCGGCCGTGACCTGGGGAGGATCGGGCAGCAGCGACGCGAGCTGGTCCCGTACGAAGTCCGCCGCCCTCCTCACCGACTCCTCGGCCCCGGCCCGGTCGTCGTACACACTGGTGGACAGCATCACTCCGCCCCCGGCGTCGACCCAGTAGTAGGCCACGAAGCCGGGGACCTGGCGGAGGAGGGGGACGAATCCCTCGGCCACCCGGCGTCCCGCCTCGGCGGGGTCCGTCACCCCTTCGTACCGCCGTACCACTGCGTACATAGCCGCTCTCCTCACCGATCCCGAGCCCTGCCGGGGCTTCCAGGGGCTTCCAGGGGCCACCAAGGGTCCCCGGGGGTCACCCTTCCCGAAACGGACATACCCCCCGAAGCGCGTCCCCCGCTCGCGGCAAGTCCGGAAGCCCCTCGGATAGGCGCACGGATACGCGCACGGATACGCGCACGGACGGGCGCCGCACGGACCATCGGCCCCGGGACGTCCCCACCCGGCGCTACGCCCGTGGCCGCATCGACACCAGCTTCCCCCACACCACCATCCGGTACCGGGACGTGAACTCCGGCGTGCAGGTGGTGAGCGTGATGTAGTACCCCGGCTCCTTGTACCCGTACGACGGCTTCACGATCGACCGCGGTACGGGCCGTACGACCCCCGAGTCGCGCGCCGACGTCTGCGGCAGGATCTGGTCCACGGTGTACGTGTAGGTCGCCGACGCCGTCTCGACCTCGACGGGGTCCCCGATCCGGAGCCGCGGCAGGTAGCGGAACGGCTCGCCGTGCGTGTTCCGGTGCCCGGCGAGCGCGAAGTTCCCTGCCTGGCCAGGCTGTTGGGTGCCGGGGTAGTGGCCGACGTACCCGTGGTTGAGCACGTTCGGCTTGCTGACGCCCTCGGCGACCGGGACGCGCAGCCCGAGCCGCGGGACGACGAGGACGGCGTACGCCTGGGAGGCGACGACACGCGTGGTGTACGACGTCTGCCGCCGCCCGCCGCCGGACCCCTGGGCCTCTGCCGCACCGGAACCCGCCTTCTCCCCGCCACCGCCCGATCCCCCGGAGCCGTTCGCCGCTCCTCCGCCGCTCCACTGCCGCTCCAGGGCCGCCACCTTCCGCGCGGCTCCCTGTTTCGCCTCCCGGTTGGTCCACCACAACTGGTGCACGACGAGCAGCATGAGCACCACGCCCACCGTGACGAGGAGTTCGCCCCCGGTCCACAGCGCCCGCCGCCGCCTGGCCCGCCACCGCCGCTCACCGTGCCCCACGACCCGCACCGCGCACCTCCCACCGCCCCGGCCCCGGCCTTCGCGTGTCGGCCCCGGCCCCGCGTCGGTCCCGCACGATAAGGCGCCCGCCGCCAACTCACCAGAGCCGCACGGCCACCCGTCACCGCACCTCCCCACGACTCCTCCCGGCACCTCCTCCTCCGCGGTCTCCCTCCACCGTCTTCCTTCACTGGTTTTAGAAACCACTGTCAGAAACCGCTGTCACAACCCTCGACAACCTCACGCACCACACCTGATGCTTCCTGTTGGCATGCGGGGGGACGAGTCGACGCCGGTCCGGGAACCGGTGTTTGAGCCGCACGGAGAGGTTGAGAGACAGCCATGATCCGACGCAGAACACTCCTGGCCGCCGCGGGAGGCGGCCTCCTGGGCAGCGCCCTGGCCACCGGCACGGCCCACGCCGACGCGACGATAGCCGTCAGTCCGTCGACCTCGTGGGGCACCTGGGAGGGCTGGGGCACCTCCCTGGCCTGGTGGGGCAATGTCTTCGGCACCCGCGACGACTTCGCCGACATCTTCTTCACCACCAAGTCGACGACGTACAACAGCACTTCGCTGCCCGGCCTCGGCCTGAACATCGCCCGCTACAACCTGGGCGCATGCAGCTGGAACAGCGTGAGCGGCGAGTCGATGGTCGCCTCCGCGAACATCCCCGCGTTCAAGCAGATCGAGGGCTACTGGCAGGACTGGAACAACGAGGACCCCACCTCCTCGGCCTGGGACTGGACGGCGGACGCCACCCAGCGCGCGATGCTCGTCAAAGCCGTCAACCGAGGCGCCACGGCCGAGCTCTTCGCCAACTCCCCCATGTGGTGGATGTGCCTGAACCACAACCCCTCCGGCGCCTCGGACGGCGGCAACAACCTCCAGTCCTGGAACTACCGCCAGCACGCCTCCCACCTCGCCTCCGTGGCCCTGTACGCCAAGAACAACTGGGGCGTGAACTTCGCGACGGTGGAGGCCTTCAACGAGCCGTCCTCCGCCTGGTGGACGGCGACCGGCACGCAGGAGGGCTGCCACATGGACTCGACCGTCCAGTCGGCCGTACTCCCCTACCTCCGCAGCGAGTTGAACAGCCGAGGCCTGACCAGCACCAAGATCTCGGCCTCCGACGAGACCAGCTACGACCTGGCCCGCACCACCTGGAGCGCCTTCTCCTCCACCACCAAGGGCTACGTGGACCGCGTCAACGTCCACGGCTACCAGGGCTCGGGCGGCCGTCGCGACCTCCTCTACACCGACGTCGTGACGACGGCCGGCAAGGCCCTCTGGAACTCCGAGACCGGCGACAACGACGGCACCGGCTACACCCTGGCCTTCAACCTGCTCTACGACTTCCGCTGGCTGCACCCCACCGCCTGGGTCTACTGGCAGGTCATGGACCCGTCCTCGAACTGGGCGATGATCGCGTACGACGCGGACACCCTGGCGGCCGGCGCGGTCACCACCAAGTACTACGTGATGGCCCAGTTCAGCCGCCACATCCGCCCCGGCATGAAGATCCTCGACACGGGCGTGAGCAACGCGGTGGCCGCCTACGACAGTTCGGCCAAACGCCTGGTGATCGTGGCCCTCAACACCGCCACCTCCGCCCAGACCTTCACCTTCAACCTCTCCGGCTTCACGACGGTGACGGGCGGCACGAACGGCCTGGTCCCGCGCTGGAACACGGTGACGACGGGCGGCGACGCGTACAAGTCGTACTCGGACACCTACCTCTCCGGGAAGACGGTGGCGGTGTCGGTCGCGGCGAAGGCGGTCCAGACCCTCCAGATCGACGGCGTGACGATCTGACCCGAACGGCCCGGACCGGGCTCACCCGGCGGCGGGGCCACGCAGCTCACCGTGCCCCGCCGCCACCACCGCGACCGTGACCGCGACCGCCACCACCGTGACCGCGACCGCCTACTGCACCCGAACCCGCATCTCGACCCGCACCTCGTCCCCGGCCTCCACCCCCTCCGCCTTCCGCACCGCACTCTTCAACGGCAGCAGATACCCCCCGTCCTTCGGAAACAGGGACGTCTCGAACACCACCCCGCCCAAGGTCACCTCGACGGGAACGACCCCCCACCCGTACGAGGCCATGCCCGCCACGGCCCGCACCTCCTCGCACTCCTCCGCCGGCACCGGCACGAAGTAGTACGGAGCGGGCCCCCGCCACTCCACGACACACCCACCGAACTCGAACCGCACCGCACGACTCCCCTCGCCACCGACTGCACCCGCTGCACCGACTGCCCCCCATCCCTATCTCTTCTTTGTCACCGCCGGGCAGTACCGTGTCGTTCATGCGCCCCGACACGCCTGCCGAGAACGTCGACCACACCGCCGAAGCGGCACGCCTGGAGCGGACCGCCGACCGCTACCCCGAGGACGCGGAAGCACTGCTGCTGCAGGCCGCGGCCCACCTGGAACTGGCCGACGACCGCCCCGCCGCCACCGCGCTCTACGACCGCCTCCTCGCCACCCCGGACACCCTGGAGAACGCGCCCCTGGTCCGGGCCCTCAAGGCGTCGAACCTGTGGGAGTACGACCACGAGGCAGAGGCCAGGGCGATCATCGACGGCATCCGCACCACGGCCCCCCGGGACCCGGCCCCCTGGGTCATCGTCGCGGAGTCCCTCGAATCCCACGACGAGCTGGAAGCGGCGCACGACACCTTCACCGAGGCGGCCACCCTCCTGTTGACGGAGGTCGCCGAACCCCCCTACGCCACGCACCCGCTCCTCTTCGGCCGCCACCGGGTCCGCCGCATGCTCGGCCTCCCCCACGACGACTGGGACGCCCGCGCCGACACCCTCCACTCCTCCCCCATCTCCCTGGACGAGCTCCACGACCCCAAGCGCGTCTGGTCCCTGGGCTCCGACAACCCGCAGGAGCTGGAGGCCGAGATCTCCCGCCTCCGAGCCGAACTCGGCACCTACCGAGAGGCCCTCTCCCGCCCCTTCCCGGTAGCGGTCCTCCACTGGCCGGCGGACGAACTCTCCGAGCTCCTGTCCGCCTACCCGGACCTGGCCACGGAGTACCCCTCCCACCCCGAACACCTCTCGACCATAGAGTCCTCCCTCCGCGAACTCTCCGTCTCCGGCACCGGCAACCTCGGCATCGTCACCGGCACCGTCCCCTCCTACGAGGCCTTCGCCGCCTCGGAGAGCTCCTCCCCGTCCGACACGGCCCTGCTCCCCCAGTACGCAACGACACTGGCGGCACGTGGCCGCGCCGTAGCCTGGCCGCCGCAGCGCACGTCGGACTGCTGGTGCGGCCAGCCCCAGCCGTACGACGCCTGCCACGGCTCTTAGGCCACCTCCCGCACCCGCTAAACCCACCCGGCGTGCCCCCACGCACCCGCCGCGCCCCAACCCCGCCCCGGAACGCAGCCGACCCCCACGGCACACCCCGGCAAGCCGCCCACTTTCCCCGGGCCGCCCGCTCGCTTCTACCCCGTGCTGGAGCGGCCCGGGTCAAGGGTGGCCCGCAGGGCCATCGGCGCAGCCGACGCGGACGCGGAGCGCAGCGGAGCGCAGCGGAGCGGGAGCGCCCTTGAGGCGGGGCGCGGAGGCACGACACTGAGGAGAAGCGGGCGGGCGCTTTGCCGATGATGCCCACTCCAGTGCGGCAGTCCCTCCCTGGGTACACGCCGACCGCCTACGCCGGCAGGATAATCCCGTGCCCAATGTCGTCCCTTCCTCTCTTGCCGTTTCCGCCCGCATGAGCAAGCAGGTGAGCAAAGACACGGCGGCGGAGCTGGCCGTAAGACGGCTGTTGCACGCGGCCGGCCTGCGTTATCGCGTCGAGTACCCCGTGCCGGGCATGCCCCGGCGGCGGATCGACGTGGCATTCACGTCGATCAAGCTAGCCGTACTCATCGACGGATGCTTCTGGCACGGATGCCCAGAACACGCGACGCAACCGAAAGCGAATGCACAGTGGTGGCGTCAGAAGCTAGACCGCAACATGGCCCGAGACGCGGAGACCACTGAACACCTCATGGCCGCCGGATGGGAGGTCCTACGATTCTGGGAACACGAGGCGCCCGACGCGGTGGCGTTGCGCGTCGCCGAGATAGTTCAACGTCGCCGCGCAGCCCTTGCAGGAAGACGATCAAAGGGGAAGGCTCGATAACCGAGCGTATGTCCGTCGATGTGCACCCGGCCAGGAGCTTGGCTGCTGGCCCGAAACGAGGCAGACCTCGCCCCTCGACTCCTGCTGGACTTCGAGCAGAACACCAGTGACATGCTCGCACTCACCGGCTGCACCGGAAATTGCTTAGTGCGGAGATCTCTCGACACGCCCTCGCGGGTACCCCGGAGGCCTACGGCGTCGGCCTGATGGCGGCTGGCACATCCTTGGCGAAGTCGAACGTGACAGTGACGCGCGATCGTCGGACACCGATCTCCGCCTCATCAGGGCGGCCACCTGCCCGGTCCACTCCGCAGAGCCACGCCTGCCGGTCAACACGAATGCCCATCTCTGCCGATGAGGGGCCGTCTCGCCCGTTTACCGAACTCCCCCTCGCAATGAGTTGGAACACCTCGGCTGCAACTTGACCTCGTTCGTCCCACACGCTGCCAGCTTCGGAGTCTCTGAACAGCGCAGAACCGGTCACCCTCATGGCCGTCCACACAGCAATGGCCCGGTGGAGCTGGTCGCCTTGCCCCACCGCCCAGAAACGCACATCGGTTGGAGAGGCACCGACGCTGTCGATGCGCTCCCACGACTGGCTGGACGTCGACCGCTGGGCGGCTCAGACTGCGAGTGGGCGTCAACTTCGGCAGGTAGATCGAAGTCTCGCGGCGGGATGCCTTCGGGTCACGTCTCTGGGTCAGCGACGGACTGGTCCAGATCACATCGGACCAGACGACCGCCCATCAAAGTTCAGGACTGACTCCTCGCCGGTGACGAGGCCGCTCGCTACGGACAGATGGGCAACTCTGCGTCACCAGCTGTGGGCGAAGCGCTGGGGCTCACCGCGTTTAGCGACATTAGCGCAACCAGAAACCTCTAACGCCGGCTACACTTCAAGCCCATGAGCCACATCGAACCAGAACACTCCCCACCTGCAAGTTTTCGCATTTTGGACCTATTTGCGGGCCCGGGTGGACTGGATGTGGCGGCACATGTCCTCGGGTACGAGGTCACCGGCATCGAATGGGATGCCGGAGCATGCGCCACCCGCACAGCAGCGGGAATGGACACCTTCCAGGGAGACGTCCGGCACTACCGTGCAGCCTTCTTTCCTCTTGCCGAGGTACTGACCGGTGGCCCCCCCTGCCAGACTTTCACCGTCGCCGGACACGGGGCAGGGCGACGTGCACTCGACCAGGTAGTGGAGTACATCGAGCAATTGCACAACGTCGTGCGTAGCGAGACTCCAGACTGGATGAAGATCTTCCGAACCTGGCGCAGGATCTCGGAGGAGCTCCGACGGAAAGAAATAGAAGCCAAGGAAGTCAGGGCCGACAAATGCAAGATCGAAGAGGCCAGGGCCAGCAACCGTAAGGCAATAAAAAGCAGACTGAAAGAGCTCGGGCAGTCCCCAAATCAGATCAAAACTTTCCTGAAAGAGCTCAAAACCCCGCAATATCCTGAAATCCCGAATAATGATGACGAACTCAAGGGAATCCTCAAGGAATTTTGGGATCTTACTGACGGCCTCGAGATACTGAAGAGTAAACTCGAAGAACTGGGCGACGAGCGAACAGGGTTGGTCCTGCAGCCCCTTTGGTGGATTATCGAACGAAGTAAGCGTCCCGGCCTGAAGCCTTACGAAGCCGTGATCCTGGAGCAGGTACCTGCGGTGATGCCAGTATGGAAGGAGTACGCCAAGGTGCTCGCATCCCTCGGATATCGGACCCGAAGGCAGCTCATGCACACTGAAGAATTTGGCGTTCCGCAGACCCGACGACGTGCGGTACTGATGGCCCGTCTCGCTCCGACCGCACGTTCGAACGAGATGCCCACCGGCACCCTCCTCGAAGTACCCGAAACTCACAAGCGCTATCGACCCGGATTCCACCCGAGCGTGCGACCGAAAGCACTTCACCCGGACACTCTCTTCGGAGAGACATCGGATTCGGCTCCCAAAGCCCCTCCCCGAGAGCAGTGGATGTCCATGGAACTGGCACTCAACAAGGCTCGGAGGATCTCATCGGGGAAGGTGCACAAGCGTCCCGCTTTCACTGTCATCTCGAACTACGGGACCGGCGGGGATCCAGAGGCGCGCGGTAGACGTGACCACAACGTCCCTTCCGCAACGATCACCGGAAAGGTGTCACGAAACCGCTTGGTTCACCAGGGAACCGACAATGACCTGGAGGAATTCGACCGCTTCACCCACGCCGAGGCTGGAGTACTCCAAACATTTCCGGTCAAATACCCCTGGAGCGGCAACGATGTTCCTCAACAGATCGGAAACGCCGTGCCTCCCCTGCTCGCGCTGCACGTGCTCCAGCACGTACTTGAACCCGGGGTGAGCGACAGCAAAGCCAAGAGCAGACTGAAGCAAGTCGCCGAGAGGCTTGAGTCCTGGAAGCCTGCTGCCCCGGTAAGGCCCCGAATGCATGCCGGCTTGAAGGGGCACCCGCTCACGGACAGATAGCCCCCTCCCGCTCCCCCCAAGGCCGTCTGCCCCGCGGCCGAGGCCTCTCGAACAACTCCGCGCAGTAGACGACGAGCGCAGCCACCGCGACCCGCCGCAGCACTTCAGGAACGCGCGACTCATCCAGGGCTGACCCGTGGACAGCCAAGGTCATCTGAGACGTTGATCGTCGCCACGAGGACGAGACGGGTCAGCTTCCTGTCCCACCTGGTCGGGGCGCTGAAAGACGTTGGCCTCCACGGCCTGGGGAGCAACTTGACTCGCAACAGCTGGAGCTGATCGGCCATTGCGACCGCCTCATCTATCTATTCCTGCGCACCAATACAGATTCTGAGATATCTGACAAAATGGCGGGTTCGTCGGGACCACGATAAGCAAAGTGAAGATAGTCGCGGGCGCGTGTACACAACACGAAAAGTCGAAGACGGGCTTCCACGCTGGTCGGATCGTCTGCATACGCTTCCAAGTCCGGCACGAAAAGACTATCGAACTCCAAACCCTTCATGCTGGCCGCAGTCACAATCCGAATCGGTCGAGTCGAGAAGTCAATGGCATCTCGGTAGGGATCGTCGTGTGCATACGCCTGGGTGTATTTCGCCAGACCAAGGCGCGTGAGTCTACTCTGGACGTCCCGCAATAGTCTCGTGGACCGGCAAATGATGCCGATACTTCGCTCCGGATGGGCTTTGAAGCAGTGGGAAACTTGCACGAGGAAAGACTCCACCGACGGAATCTTTAGGACGGTGGGGATGGCCCCTACACGCGTTGGCAAGCACATAGGGTCTCGCGACGCATTTCGAAATTCAGATGCCAGGATCGCGATCTCCCTGCTGCATCGACGGTTCTCTCGCAGAACGAGCGGAACGGTCGGTACACCAAGAGACCGTCGTATCTCGGACAGGCTGCTGTCGGCGTCATCAATCCGCTGGTTCTCGTCTGCGAACACGGTGACGCCGACACCGAGAATGCGACACAACTGGTAGAAGGCGACGGGCAAGTTCTGCCCCTCGTCGATCACTAAATGCGCGTTCGATGTCACCCTTTTTCTGACGCACTCTCGCTGTATCCCGATCCAGTCGTAGCCAAAAGCATCTTCCCCACTCAGGGGTGGATCGGTCCCGAAACGCTTCTTCCAAAATTCTCTGAACCATCGATGGTAGGTGGTAACATTCAGCGCCTCCGTAAGATCTGGCGCCAATTGCGCGAGGTATTGATGCAGCAGATTGGAGTACGTAAAGAGGGTCACATCGCGCCCGGCAACTGACAACGCCCAAGCCCGATAAACGGCCATCACGGTCTTTCCAGCACCGGGTACCCCCGTGACGACATGCCTTCCGTGGAACGGAAGGTCGAGAACTGCCCGTTGCTCGGTGTCGAGGTCGAGAAGGGACGGGATCTTCACGGCACATCTACGGCTCTTGCCGACTCCTCAAGTGCGGCCTGGACGACTCCGCGGAAGAACCCTGGGACCTCGCCGTCGCCGATCAATAGTGTCCTGTCCAAGAGTGAGTTATCGATCTCACAGCATGTCTCAGGAAGCAGCGTGCAGGCATGGCAGGCGGCACGGTTGAGGTTGGCCAACGACCTACCGGTCGAGTCGGCGCAGAGTGGATCCTGGGAGCACCACTGCGCCGATTCGAGCAGACGGATCAAAGTCTCGACGAGATTTGGTGGCTGACCTTGACGTACCAGTCCTCCCAACGTTCCCTCAGCGTCCCCGGCGGCTGTGTAGATGAATACGCCAGCCTGAGGCGGAAGATCACTTCCTGGCGGGTGGCTCCGAGCGTAGACACGTTCTCGCAATGACGCTGCGTTGTATCCACTGTCATAGGAGAGTTGACGGATGAATTGATGGGCTAGGGTGTGCAGCATCACGAATCTCGGAAGAAGGTCCGGCCCCGTTTTCTCTCTGAGGCGGTCGGCCTTGAAGGAGGCTTCCATGTTACGCATGATGCGTCGTGTCCAGCCGCGCACTGAATCAAGCTTCTCCCAGTCGCTCACACGTTGCTCGTCGACAGCAATGAAGATGCCTTCGCCGTAGGTCTCGATGGCAGGCAGCCATCGGGCCCGGCTCTGTGTGTTGACCGACACCACCCGCCCGCCCTCGTCCTCTTCGTCATCACCTGAGCTGGGCTCGTACCGCGAGAAGCCCTGCAACGCACGTACTTCACGTACCCGGTCGGCGACGACCACCGCAGTTATGCCTGCGGCCAGCTCCTCCATAGATGCTGGGGCGTCTCGACCGACCCCGAGATGAGTCCGACGCACGGAAAACGTCTTGGAATCGGCGACGGACTCCGGCGCGGAGAAAGCCGCCCACTCGGCAATACTGAGGTCCTCGTCCTGACCGAATTCAGGCGACATCGACAATGCTTCGTCGGCATGGCGCCGTCGCACAGTTTCCACGAATTCCTCTGTGACCTCGCATTGGTTGGCGATCACGGTCTTGTAGGCATCAGAGATCGGGCTGCCGTACTCGCTGTTGAAGTCCGGCCACAAAGAATGATTGACGACTTTCTGGGTCGATTCGTCTTCCTCGGAAAGGCCCGCCGGCGCCGGGATGTCGATCGCCGAGTGGGTGATCGGGAAGTACACGTTGGAAGCACCGCGCTGTACCGCTTGCGGTGTTTCCTCACAGGGATCCGTCTCGTCGGTCTCGTATTGCCAGGGGTGCGTTCCCGCGCACTCCACACCTGTTTGCTTGAGGATGTTCTTTTGGCTGATTCCTGCCAGATTTCGGCCAGCTCGGCAAACGGCACAGACGACGCGCAGCGCCTCCAATCCGGAGGACTCAGGAGTGGCGAGGAACCGGAGCCGGTGAACCTGGCATTGACGCTGAGCGTGGCCCTCGCTCCTAGAGTGAGCCCATCTACGCCAGTCGATGTCAGCCATATGGCCTGCCCGGCATACCTGAATGAAACGCATCGGAGCCAACTGCGGCCTCCCAGCACAGCGCCCGCAGGTCGGCTGCTTGTCCCGTTGCTCGCGTTCCAGGCGCCAGTACTCCATTTCCCTGCACTGAGGGCAGAAGAGCCACTTGGGGAACCGCACGTACGAGGGCCCACTGCGGCTCGCGTAAGCAGCCTTCCCGGAAGGGATGACGGGGGCTGACCGGAATCCCTCGACTCCCAATTTTCTCGCAAGCCGTGGCGAATCAACCCGCTCGGCATTGGCTGCCCAACTGCGGATGTCGGCGGCTACAAACGATTCGCCTCGCAGATCGAGGATTCCACCTACACCGAACGGGACGATGGTCTGCGATCTGCGAACCTTGCGTCGAATGTCCTTCACGGCCCTCAAGTTCCCTTCACACTGACAAGGCATTCACGGTCGACATTTCGCATAGACTGCGCCGTCTCCCACAGGCCGCCCTGCTTGCCGAAGTCCCTGAGGAGCGCCTGGTGCAGTCGTCCCTGGGGCTGGTAGTACAGACGGCTGCCCTCACCGCGCGCGATCTCGGCCTCCTGCATCCAGGCTTCGATGAGGGAGTCCAGCTGCTCGGCTGCGGCATCAGCCTCTTCCAAATCGGCTCGCCGTGCGTGATCCACCACGAGGTCGCGGATTCGGGCGACGTCGTCCGCGTGATCGAGGATGTCTCCGGCCTTGTTCTCCGCGTCCAGCCCGATTCGATGTCGCACAAGGATGGTGAGCACCGCATGGAGAGCTCGTTTACGTGAGGGCATGGACCATGGAGTGACGCTGGTGGGTTCGACATGCCGATAGAGCGATCGGTGGTACACGCTGAACGACTCGTAATGCGATCTGTCACGCGGTTTGGTCGAGCGGAAGAGGGTGACGATCAACCCCGGTACATGACGACGACCTACTCGGCTGGTGGCTTGGATGTATTCCGAAGTCGTCTTGGGCTGTCCGTTCATGAGCATGAGTCCGAGCCGAGGAACGTCGACTCCTACGGACAGCATGTTGGTCGTGGCGAGGAAGGAAACACTGCCGGCTTCCTTGAAGCTCTTGCCGAGACGCTCGAGCAATCGTGGTTGAGCGGCGCGCGGAATGTTACTCGTGAGCTCAACGACCGAATCGTCGTTCAGCCTGCGTCGCTGCGTGTCGTCCTTCGTCAGATGCTCGAGCCGCGCGGGGATGTCGTCACGTGCAATCGTGACAGTTCTGCCGAGTTCTCGAAGGCTGTTGTGATAGGCGACCGTGGTCCAGTAAGCGTCACGAAGGTTGTCGTCGTCGCAGATCTCCTTCGGGGCTTGGAGCGCGGCCGCCCCCACATGCACGGTCGACGTCGAGGCGGTGTGCCCCTGTGCCATGACACCCACGTACAGACGTCCGGGCTTGTCGTTGTCGGGTGAGGCAAAGTAGGAGTGACCGGCGTTGATCCCTGCCGGAGGAAAGAGCTGTGCGGGTCGACCGTAGAGGCTGCGGATCTGGTCCTGCGAACGTCGGATCGTCGCTGTGGACGCGATCACCTTCGGGATGGTGCCGCTGCGGGTGCAGAGTTCGAGGACGGCTGCTTCGTAGAGACCGACCGTCGTGCCCAGGGGTCCGGCTAGGAGGTGGAGCTCGTCCTGGATGACCAACGAGGGAGCACGTTTGCCGTTCCCACCGAAAAGTTTGCCCGCTTCTGACTCCCAGGCCAGTCGCGCGAACTTGTCCACGGTGCCCAGGACGAACGTCGGCGGTTCTTTGTACATCTGCTCGTCCACGACGGATACGGGCAGTAGCTCGTGGAAAACACATGCATCGCGCGGGCAGAAGAACGAGGTGGTGACTCCGTCCGCCCGAATGCCAAAGTCGCGATCCTGCCCCTGCCGTTCTGGGACGATCTCGGTGCCGCACCAAGGGCAACGCTCGAGCAGGAAGCGATCATCGGGGCTGTTCATCTGCTTCAGGGCATCTAGTTCGTCCTGCGCGGCCGAGATCTTGTTCGGCGTCGTCTCCTTACCCACCCAGAGACCGATGGAAAATGGTTCCTGCCCCAGCTCATGAGACAGCACTCCGTCGTGACCTCTCCGGATGTACTCCAGGGCACAGACTGCCGTCGCAGTGCGCTGGAACTGCTGTGTGGTGAGGAGGCTCAGCGTGTACCGACTCAGAACGGCCGTGCCACCCCCAGCAGCACCGAACGTCAACCGGCGCCAGAGGATCTCGAAACAGGCCGTGAGGAGGTAGGCCTCCGTCTTGCCTCCGCCTGTCGGGAACCAGATGAGGTCGACTGTCCTGCGACTCTCGTGCTCGGGCTTCATCAACCCCTCGATCACGACGAGGAAATAGGCGAGCTGAAAGGGGTGCCAGGCATAGTCGCCGTCGGGCTCGGACAGTTCGAGCACTTCGCTGTTTCTGCGGCGCCGGCTGCCCGCCAGTTCTTTGCGGCTGTGGAGCATTTGGAGCGCCATGGCGCGGTTGGCCAGCCGGAAGGCCTCACGTGCCCTGGTTCCTGCAGGGGTCTCTGCTGTGAGGGCTTCCACTCCCGACGACATACGGTCAACTGCCGTCCCGATGCGTTCCAAGATGCGCCCAGTGGGTGCGACAGCCCATGTCGGCAAGGAGTCCGCATCCGACCGCTGGGTGCCGAACCACTCGCGATAGCCCTGAACGAAGAGGTGCAGTTCAGCCTTCAGGTCGTCCACGGCGACATCCGGCTGTGAAAGATGCGCGAGGTTGAGCACCGGTAGGTCCCTGGGACCATCGGGCTTGATGTGCTCGACCACTTGTTGTGGCATGACCTCTGCTCGCACGGTGGTCACGGGGTCGGACCGGTAGTCCCACTCGACGGCACAACCGTGCCCCACAGCCCTGGTCACGATGTCCCGGTACTGGACCCGAAGTTCCTGCTCTTCCTCATCCCGGCTGTTGAGGCGAGTACTCGGGTACTCCAGGATGAAGGACCCATCGAGTGTCGTCGCCTGTAGTTGAGCCTGGAAGAGCATCAGTTCGCGGTCCTTGTGCGTGCTCTCCTCCTCATCATGCGCGTTAGCGAGCACGCAGGTAATGAGATGTCCGTTACCGAAAGGGCGCCACCGGACATGGAGAAGACCATGACCGTCCAGAACGCCAATCGGCGTCGGTCGCTCGGCGGACACGATCTCGGTCGTGGACAGCCGCGGTTGCCTTCGCCAGCTGCGACGCCCACCTTCTCGGACTGTCAGGTAGCGGGACGCCTCACATGTCACCGCGATGTGGCGAGCGTTGGTGAAGAAGGAGAAGCCAAGCGAGGACGGAAGCCATGCGTTCGCCTCGGCCACAGGATCGTCGGCAAAGCTGTCTTCCTCCCCGTTTCCCGCCACCGCCTCGCTGAAGTCCTGCTCGCCGTCGCCCTGCGACTGCTCCAGCAACGAGGCGCCTCGCGGATACAACGTGCCCATCAGGTAACGCCGGTCAGGCGGGTCGATGAGCGACTCGTCCTCAGGACCTGCCGGCCCCACCAGTTGCTTGCGGAGGTACGTCGCGAAGTCGGACCGGTAGCCAGAGAGTTGTGATGCGGAGTCGTTCACTGGAGACGTCCCTCGCGTGTGAGCACGGTTATACCCAGTTCTTTTAGCGCCTGGCGGGTTCCGGGGCGGCAAGCGACCCAGAGCTGGGCTCGAGCCCTGGTCAGAGCGACGTAAAGTGCGTCAAGACGGCCCTTGAGATGTTCGGGCTCGAGATCGATCACACAGACCACGTGGTTCTCGTGGCCTTTGAAGTCTGTGACAGAAGACCAGGTGAGGCGGTGTTTCGTGCGGTCGGTTCCGACTACGTCGGAGAACCGCTCGATCTTTGAAGCGCGTTGTGTCAGACGCGCCGAGCTCGCTTCCCACTCCCCCGCGGCGGACAGCAGCGTGATGTCACGGAGTGAGACCCCCTCCCGCACGAGTTCATTGACATAGTCGTCGAGGACCACCGCCTCCCCGCGGACATCTTGTGTGTCGACGAAGAGGACCGGCTCGCCCTCGCCTGCGGACGCTACTCCCAGGTCGGCTCCCGTGTAGTGATGGACCTGCTTGACGATCTGCACGGTGTTACGGCAGTTGCGCTTCATAGGCCCATACACGAGGCCCAAGGGGCGCAGGTAGTCCCAGGCCTCGGGGTCGAATGCTTCTGGTGCCAGAACCTGGTTGTTCTGATCGAGCATGAAGAGCCAGTGGCCTCCCGTAAGGCCACCCGAGACGAGTTCCTCCAGGGTGCCCAGATGGTCGAAAGTCATCAGGTCCTGTGCTTCGTCCACGATCAGCTGATCGAAGGTGTGGCCTCGAACTTCGTCCAGACGGTCGAAGGGCAGGACCGTGATCGAGTCGTCCGTCAGGATCCGGTTCATGTGGGCAGCCAGTGTGGTGCTCGCACAGGTGAACAGGACGCTGCCAGTCACGGACTTGCGGCGGGCCGCCTCGGCGGCGAGGAAAGTCTTGCCGGTGCCAGCTCCCCCTGTCCAGACGAGGCGTGCATTGGATTCCAACTCGTCGAGCCTGTCGATCTGCTCACTTGTGAGGCGCTCGAAGACGACGTCGAGATGCGTCAGCCGGGACCGCAAATTGGGCACGAGGTCGAACTCCGGGCGGACGGCCTCGAGCATCCTCTTGCGAAGGGAGGCGGCGACAGGGGTGCGGGCCCACCTGTTCCGCGCCAGCCAGAAGCGAGTGGCTCTTTCGATGCCTTGTGCAAGACCGCGTCCGCCGTCGTACGCGGTGGCGCCCAGATACTGTTGGGGCTCGAACTCGGTCGTGCGTTGGATGTCGACGTCTGTGGTGATCACGAGGTACCCACTCGGGACGCCGTGGTCCCTCAAGTTCCCCACCAGGGCACCCAGCTCCCGCTCGAACTCGTGCATGCCTCCGCTGGCCTGGGCGAAGGGGCCCTCCTTCGGCCCGTCTTCACGGCCGGGAGGCCCGTAGTACCACTTTCCGTCGCGCTGGTGGACCCTACCGCCCTTGACCTCGATGAAGAGCAGGATGTCAGGCATGATGACGACGAAGTCGATCTCGCCAACACGCTTCTTGTGGTGCTTGGGAAGATGAACCGTGTGCAGGGCGACGCTCTGGTCATCGGGGATCGCCTTGAGCGCCGCGAACACCCTGCGCTCGGCCTCGCTCCTCGTGCTGCTCGAGACTTCGCTCGGAATAATTCGCATCAACTCTCCCCACGGTCACGCCCAGACGTCACCAAAATACCGAGCGACAGATCGTCGGCGGGCCACCTCTGGCGAGGAAGTGCTGGCAGCCACTCCCCGTTGAGTGATGGACTACGACGGAGCAGCGACGAAGTAGGGGCGCGGGGGCGTGATGACCACGGAACGGGGCGATGCATCCGAGATCCGGCTGGATCGATCCGGCCGAGATCTACTCGTCCGGCTCGTAGGTCGATTGACGGACGAAGGGGTGGAGCACAGTGCAGCCCTGATGCACGTGATAAGGGCTTCACGCCTCGAGCCGCACGAGTCCCAGGCCTTGTACGAAGCCGTGGCGGCGGTGCAGGAGGAGGCCGAACAGGAAGCAGCACAGGACATCACGGAGAGCCCGGCTCCCGACGAGCGGACCGGTCTCGATGAGGTGGTCGATGACCTGGATTCCTTCGACGAAGGAGACGGAGCCCCGGACCTCGAGTCCCTTCGAGGGACGGTACGTGTCGGCGACATGTCGGCTGCCCGCCGCGCCGCTCGAGACCTGCTCGAGACGGATCGACGACGAGTGCACCCGCACCGACGCCTGCTGAGCGCAGAGGAGGAGGTCGGGCTCTGTCTTCTCTTCCGAGGAACAAGAAAATCCTCGGAGGAGTTGCCTCATGGCTACTTGGGGACACTTCCGCGAGACAGCGAGTCCTATAGAGCCGCTTCTGCCATGGTCGTACACAATCAGCGGCTAGTGCACAAGATCCTCCGTGGTATGGGGCGCTGGGATGGTGACCCCATGTACGAAGACCTTGCGCAGCACGGCATGGTTGGACTCATTCGCGCCTTGGAGAAGTTCGACGTCTCGATGGGTTGCAAGTTTTCCACCTATGCCACCTGGTGGGTTCGGCAACGCATCACGAGGGCCGTGATCAACGAAGAGGCCACGATTCGACTTCCGGTTCATGTCTGGACTGATGTGGAGAAGGTCCGGAGGCAGGAGCGAGCGTTTCTTGACAGCGGAAGAGTCCCCACAGAGGATGACCTTTCCTTGGCATGCAAACTCAGTCCCGAAAAGGTGACGGAGTATTTGAAGTTGTCACATCGGGTAGTTCTGTCGCTCGACCAACCTGTCGGCCAGAAGGCATCTCTCGGAGATTTGGCCGTCGACGAGTTTCAACGCCTTCCGAGTCCGGAACAGGAGTTGTGGTCAGAATTTGAGCGCGAGGAACTTTTCCAGTTTTTCGACGCATGTATGTTCACGGAGAGAACCCGGAATGTTCTCCTGTTGCGGAATGGCTTCATCGACGGCACGGCCTGGACGTTGGAAGAGATCGGGAAGAAATTCAAGATCACACGCGAACGTATCCGGCAGATCGAGAAGCGGGCTCTGGAGGAGTTGAGGATCCAGATGGGGTTGGATCCCGACAACCCCGATGCGGAACGCCGCCGGAGAAAGGCCGCCCGGAGGATGGCTCAGGAGGTCGCCGAGATGGCCGAGCGGCGCAGTAGGCCGACGGGACGAGCAGAGGTGGGGGTCAGCGCAACACTGCAGAAGGACGGTCCGGGCAAGCCGGCGACAGCGGGAGATTCCGACGAGAAAGAGGGAGCAGTGGCCTCGAAGGAGATTGAGTTCGGTCGGTGGTTGGCCGAGCGGATGGGGGAGGAGGGGATGGACGTAAGCCAACTGGCACACCGGTTGACGGTGACACAGCCGCTTGTCGAAGCCTGGCTCGATGGTCGCTCCATCCCCGGCCCCGACCTTTCGGCCAAGGTGCAGGAGAACCTCGGAGTCGACATGAAAGGTGGACAGGGTTTCACGGGTGGTACGGAACGATCGAACGCGTCCTCGGAGACATCGGTCGTGTGGTACCACCGACCCGGGCACGACGACGGTGGGCGGGAATTCGGCAACGCGGCGGCTTTCGCCTTCGAGGCCGATCTTGAGGTTCTGGCTCGTGAGGCGACGCAGAACAGCCTCGACGAGCGCGACAGAGGTAACGATCGCCCGGTGAGGGTCCGCTACACGCTGCACGAACTGACCGGAGAGGCCCTGAAACGATTCCGCACTGCGATCCGCTGGCACGACCTCCAACCGCACTATCAGGCTGCTGCCGCACAAGACCAGAAGGTCGGGCGAGTCATCGGCGCCGGCTTGCGGGAGATGTTGGAACGAGATCGGCTGGTCCTGCTTCGCGTCGACGACTACAACGCCAACGGACTTACTGGTGACGACTACGACGACGGCCGCTTCGCCGCCGTAGTACGACGCCAACTCGAAAGCCGCAAGTCGGACGCGGCAGCTGGCGGTTCTTACGGACTCGGAAAGGCCACGCTCTGGGCGACGAGCCGACTAGGGCTCGTTCTCATCAATTCCACGCTCTCGGAGCCCCATGAGGGGCACACTCAGCGGCGGCTGATTGGACGACTCGATCTGCCCTGGCGAGAAGTGGACGGCAAGAGATTTGCCGGGCCCGCTTGGTTCGGGCAGCCGGATCCAGCAGCCGATAACAGTGAGGTCGTTCGATCCTGGTGGGCTGATGAAAAGACGGCAGAGGAGTTGCATCTCACCCGTGAGGGCGATGACCCTGGTACATCGTTCTTGATCGTTGGGGCACATGATGTAGCCAGCCTCGCAGGGGCCGGGCAGGACCTCGACGGCGATGCGGGTGATGACGAGGACAGCCTGGAGCGCATGCACCAGCGGTTGGTACGTGCACTCGGTCGTAATTTCTGGGCTGCCATGACAGCAGGAGGGAGCCGCCGGCCCCTGCTGGAAGCGTCCGTGCGCACGTTGCGCAACGGAGTGGAATACGTGGAGGAGGAACGGGTCGAGCCGAAAGTACATCAACCCGCGCGCTCGCGTGCTCTTCAGGCATTTCTGAGCGGCACTACGGTGGATCGGCTCACCGAGGCTGGTCAGGTAGCCCTCGTCACAGTGCCGTTGAAGGTGCCAGAGAGAGACGGCTTGACCGCAACCGCTGGTGAGCACAGGGCCGTGCTCCTTATCACCGAGGCAACGGACGCCGATGGCAAGATCAACCAGGTGACTGCGATGCGCGGCAATCGCATGACAGTCAAGACCAGCTGGGTGCCTGGCCTCCCTGCGGGAACCAATCCGTTCCAGGCAGTCCTGCTCGTGGGCCGGGCTGCGGGTGACGACGCACCCTTCGCCGCCGAAGCCGAGGAGTTTCTTCGATCCTCCGAGCCTCCGGAGCACAACAAGTGGGGCCAGACGGAGGAGTTGAGGATGCGCTATTCGCCTTCGGCCCATCGGCGGATTGCAGCATTGACGTCGGAGACCAATAAGGCCGTGCACGAACTCGTAGCGGTTCCCAAGGAGAAGAAGTCCGACGGGCCCGGCAGAGTGAGCAAACGTCTCAAAATCTCGGGCAAGCCAGTCGGCAAGGCCAGGGCGGCCGTCACGCCTCCTAAACTGGATGACCTGGATGCAGTAGTCGATGCCTCCGGTGCATGGCAGATCACTGCCGAGGTCAAGGTGCCACCCGGGGGCGACCCTTGGAAGATGAGCCCGGTTGCCAAGCTGGAGGTTCGATCCGGCCCTCGACCAGCGGTCAAATGGGCCGAGCTCGTTGCGGTCAGCAACTGCGAAGTAGTCGACGGCGTAGTGCATTTCCCGCCCGGTAGCCGACGTGCCGTATTTCGAGGCGTCACTGACGTGTCCACTCACCCGGTGAGCGCAGCACTGAGCGGTCTCGTTGTCGAACTCCACGAGAGCAAGGGGGGCCTCGCGTGAGGGTTTATCCGTACCCACGGCTGACCGGTGCCGTAACGGCGCGCGTCACGGCCGTCCGGCTGCGCGGCCCCGGAGACGTCCGCGAACAGCTGGAATCCAAGGGATACTCCGTCGTCGAGCAGGTCGTGGCCCTCGGAATGGCCGAGCGTGACGACTGGCAGATCGCACGGATCGCGCTTACGGCGACCGTTCCGGTCCGAGAGATCGAGATGAAGGGTCATTGGTCCGACATCACAGTTGTGGCCGTTCTGACAGAGGGAGCCACCAACACACGTACCTGCGTTCCGTTGGCGCGCGGAGTGAACGGTGGCAAGGAGTGGACCGGCGAGATCGAACTGGACCGCGACGACCATCTGGACCGCGCGTCGCTGGCTGTGCATGTGGTGGCCACAGTAGAGGACACGCCGGGACGAATCATTGGCTCCATCGATCAGGACTGGGTGGTCGACCTCACTTCCGACGTTCCGCTCAGGGATCGCCAACTGGACGTCAGCACAGTCAGTTTCGCCCGCGGTGCCGATTGGTTGCGTAGTTTCCGGGACGCACCCTGGGTAGTGGACACTTCGGGCCACATGCCTACCGTTCGCCTCAACTCGGACTTCGAAGGCCTTGTAGCGCTGGTGGAGGGTCGGGGCTCAAAGGTGGAGGGCGTGGTGGGAGAGATGCTGCTGGCCCAGATGTGCGCCGATGTGTGGACCGCTGTCTTTCATACCGCCATCGGCGACCTGGAGGTCGAGGACGACGGGACGCCACTCTTCCCGCCCGACTGGCGAGGCGCGGTGCTGCGAGAGATGCTTCCGGACATCGTCCCTGGGCGGGCTGCAGAGGATGCACTCCGTGAAGTGCACCTCCGGCGCACCGGTGAGGGGAGTTGGACGGACCTGCAACCTCGTATCCAGTACGCCGCCGCACGCCGTGCCGAGGTTCCCAAAACGTTGGCCACCACTGTCCGTGACATTGAACGAATCGACCAGGAGACCCTCGCGTGACTTCCCGTCCCGAGCACCTGCCGGAACGGCTTGCTCTGATCTCCGATGTGCAGGCTGCCGAGTTCATCTCGACAGGACTGCTCGAGGGACGCGAGGACGTTCCCTCCATCGCGCTTAACAAGACTGCCGAGAGACTGCCCGGTGACGACGCGCGCCGGCGACTGAACCGAGTTCGGGATCTGATCGAACACGCGCTGAACAGATTTGGAAACGAACGCCCAACAACCGCGGACGCATGGCTGGCTCCGCGTCTGCACGAGACCCTTCGGCTCACGCGCCGGGAAGCGGCCGAGAAGGGGTTCTGGACATATCTCGCCCTTGGAGTTGCGCCGGACTACGTAGTGTGGCGGCACCTGTCCGAACCAAAAGCGGATGGATCGCCTGGGCGCGTAGCTCGCGACAGGTTCATCGGCCCACATTACAAGCAGACGTTCGCCCGGCTCTGGTGGGCAGCCGAACTTTTTCGTGACGGTGCTGACTATCGTCCTGTCGTAGTGGCCTGCGGCAACCAGGATATGCTCAACTCTGCGCTTCGACTCGACGTCATCGATCATCGCCCAACGGCCCTTGCCCTCGTCAGGCTCATAGAACGGGGCACTGTTCGCACAGGTCGAGAAGTCAATGCCCTGACTTCTGCGGTGAATGCTGCCGCAGCGACCTTGATGTACGACGTCATCGCTCTGGATGTGGAAAGGGATCGGGAGCCGCTGCGCGACTGGATCGAGGGCGCAGAGTCATCACTTCCATCGCCAAGGAACGAGCTGCCCCAAGGTCCGGATGAGGAGAGGGCGCCAAAGGAAGCCGTTGATAGATTGATCGTGCACTTCGAGGAGCTGTTTGCGTACGCGCAGGTCAGGGGGCGGACTTCTGACGAAAGTGAGTGACGTTGTTAGCCTCCCGATAACCTGCTCCCATGATTCGCGCAGCGGTTTTCGACGTAGGTGAGTGCCTGGTAGACGAGACCAGGGAGTACGGGACCTGGGCCGACTGGCTCGGTGTGCCTCGGCATACCTTTCACGCGATGTTCGGTGCCGTAATCGCGCAGGGGCGGGACTACCGTGAGGTCTTCCAGGAGTTCCGGCCGGGGTTCGATCTCTACGAGGAGCGGGAGAAGCGGGCAGCCGCAGGGCAGCCTGAGTCCTTCGGGGAGGAGGACCTCTACGCGGACGTAAGGCCCGCGCTTGCCTGTCTGCGGGAGAACGGGCTCTGGCTCGGGATCGCCGGGAACCAGACCGTCCGGGCAGGTCGGATTCTGCGGGAGTTGTTCTCCGACGACGTCGATCTGATCGGTACGTCGGACGACTGGGGAGCCAGCAAGCCCGACCTGGAGTTCTTCAAGCGGGTCGCCGAGGCCGTGCCGTTCGACGTCGACGAGATCCTGTACGTGGGGGACCGCTGCGACAACGACATCCGTCCCGCCCGGCAGGTCGGCATGCACACCGCTCTCGTGCACCGCGGACCTTGGGCCACCATCCAGTGGAATGACCGCGACGCCAGGGAACTGCCGACCTTTCGTGTCGAGGGACTGATCGACCTGCCTGATCTGATCAATCAGTTCAACGGCCCAGTGCGCTGAGCGTCGTCGACCAGTCGTACAAGCGGTCGTCGAGGTCACGGACACAGCGCTCAGCCTGATGGGGCGCAAGCGCCCTGCGTACCTCGCGCACCCGGTCCATGCCGGTCGCGTACCAGGTGACCGCCAGCTGGTCGAGGGCCTTGCCCGCGTACTCGCACGCCTGCTCCGGGCTCCCGGAAGTCGCCTCGACGGCTGCCAGGTCACCGTAGACCACCGAGCGTTGTTTGTCCTCGGCCGGTGTCATCGCGGTCAGGGCGTACAACAGGCTTTCGCGGGCTTGCGGAAGGTGACCTGCGATCATCTGGGTGTTGCCCTTGAAGGCCGCCAGACGGGCCGGGGAGAACCAGTCCAGCCACTCCGGCGAAGAGTGTTCGTTGCCCACCGCCAGGACGTCCTCCGCATGGCGGAGAAGGTGCAGCGCTGTAGGGCTGTTGCCCGACCTCGTCTCGCACTCGGCCTCCACCGCGTCCAGCCAGGCCAGGAACTCGGCGGACGCGGGGACCCGTCGGGCGTAGGTGCGCGCGGCCGTCATACGCTCAAGCGCGCCGTCGCGATCCGCCGCCCACCCCGGGACGAATGCCATGTGCGCGATGATTGCCGAGCCGAGCAACGCGTCGTCCGCCTCTCCTGCTGCCTGCAAAGCCAACAGGAAGGTGTCATTGGCCGTGGTCGGCTCGCGGAGATCGAAGAACTCGATACGGCCTGCCAGGAGGTAGGTCTCCGCCATCGCAGCCGCGACCTCACGACGTGTCGAGTCCGCCGTCTCCGGCAGAAGGGCGCATCCCAGCGTCGCGTGCGCGACAACGGTCGGGTGCAACTCGGCCGGTGCGACCGACCAGTAGAGCCGCCGGTGGGCGCGGGTCACCGCCATGAAGTCGGCCCCGACTGTCGAGGGTTGAGGTGCCACCGCAACTTTGCGGGGCAGCGATGCCCGGCCGCCGGGGGCCAGGGGCCGCCGCGCGTGTTCTGAGTGCTGCGGCCCGTCCGTACCCCAAGGGGGCGTGAACCCCAATGCCTCCATGCTCTGTCCGAGCAGGTGCACAAGTACGCGTTGGCAGTCCGGTTGCGGCCAGGGCGGGTTGTCCGACTCCCAGCGGCGAACCTGCCGTACACCGATCGACAACCCTCGAACGCCCATCTCCTTGGCGTGCTGGGTGAGTGCATCGGCCAGATGCTGCTGGGAGTTGAAACCCGCGGCTACGCGGGCGGCCTTGAGTCGGACGTTGCCGGTGGGCCTGGGCATGGGAGCACCTCCTGCTACGGCTTTTCCAACTCTCCCACAGGTAGTCCTGTTTCAGGCATGCTCTCCCTCCTAAGGAGTCATCGAGGCCCCTATTGGGTCCCTTCAGCGACCTCTTTGAGTCCTCGAATCTGACGCCTGGCTACTGGAGGCTTTGTGTTGTCCCCAGGACAGGAGGCAGGTTGTGGACACACAAGAGGCCCTGGACAGAGCGATCTCCGAATGGCTCGCACGAGCCCATCCGACGCCTGCGCAGGCCTGGCACGAGTGGGCGGTTCAGGGCGTCGCCCTGTTACCGCTCGGCGACTGGTTCGCAGCGGTGCGGATGGCGTCGGACGAGGTGCATGCAGCCGTGGATTCGAGCGACCCGGGCCAGGTCGCCGTCTGCCTCGGCCTCCTCCTCGGGGGCTCGATCATCTACGACCGCCGCGTGGCAGGCGGCACGTACTACGCCTTGATCCAGGGGCACGCCGGTCTGGTCTGGGCGTACGACGACATCGCCACGTGTCTGGGGCATGGCACCTATCTCGGTGTGCCTCGGCTCGACCGGCAGCAGTCCCCGGGCACCTACTGGCTGGTTCCGCCGCGCTACGAGGGCGATCTCTGCACCCCGCGTTCCATCACGGCCCTGGTCAAGAGGGGGCGGTCACGACTGGCCGCCCGCTCGGAAGTCTGACCCTCCTCCGCGAAGTACCTCGAAGGGAATGGTGAGCAATCACATGACGACTACGGCCGTTCAGGCTCCCTGGGCCATGCGGTTGGTGACCGATCGGCTGCCGGTCGGGGCTCCGTCGTACGTGTCCGTGGTGCTGGATGCCGCCTCGCAGACCGCCGTGTACACGGACGCCACCGGGCAGGTGGTCGAGATGGGGAAGCACGGGACGTCGAAGACGACGGGTACGGCGTCGGTCTCCGGTGGTGGGGACGGGCAGAAGCCTCAGCCGCAGACCCAGGACGACAACACGACCGACTACGAGTCGGACTGAGCGGTGGCGTCCGTTGTTCTGGTCCTCACCGCGTTGGAGGACGTCACCGCGGACCGGGTCATCGAGGCCCTGAACGATCGCGGCGCGGCCGTCGTGCGCGTTGATCCGGGGGATGTCGGGCCGGAACTTGTCTTCGGGTTCCGGCTCGGGCCGGGAGGCGGCTCGACTTGGGGTGGGCGATTGCGTACCGCCAGCCGGGAGGTGGATGTGGAGACCGTGACGGCCGTCTACTGTCGCCGGCCGACCCCGTACACCGCGCGCTTTCGGCAGTTGCCCCGACAGGCTGGGGAGTTCGCCGTCGCCGAGGCACGTCATGGGCTCGGGGGTGTGCTTCACGGTCTGCGGGGTGCGTTGTACGTCAACCATCCGTCCGCGGTGGCCCGCGCCGACTTCAAGCCCGCCCAGCTCCAGAGGTTCGCCGCTCTCGGTCTGCGTGTTCCGGCGACGCTGATCACCAATGACGTGGCGGAGGCTCGGAGGTTTGCGGCCGAGCACGAGCGCGTCGTCTACAAGTCGTTCCGTGGGCTGCCAGAGGGCGCGGACGGGCGTGCCGGGGCCATCTGGGCGCAGCGCATCGAGCCCGGTGCGCAGGACGACACGGTCGCGGTGACCGCACATCTCTTTCAGGCCGAGATTCCGAAGAGCGGGGATGTACGGGTCACCGTGGTCGGGCGTCGGGTGTTCGCCCAGCAGATCACCACGCCGGACGGTGCGCTGGACTGGCGCCGGGGTGACTGGGCCCGTCTCGTCCACACCTCCGTCGCCGTACCCGAGTCCGTTCGGGCCGCTCTGCACAGCTACTTGGCCTCGTTCGGGCTGGTCTTCGGCTGCTTCGACTTCGCACTGACCGGTGACGGGACGGCTCCGGAGGACTGGTGGGCGATCGAGTGCAATCCGAACGGGCAGTGGGGCTGGCTTCCGGACGCCCCGGCCATCGCGGACGCCATCGCCGAGATCCTGAGCAGAGAGGAAAACGAAGGCCATGACGACATCAAATGACCTTCAGAGCAACGCCGTTCTGCTTCGGCGGAAGCTGGCGAAGGAACTCGCGCGGGGCGGGGCGGTCGATGATCCGCGCTGGTTGGCAGCTGCGGACGAGGTGCCTCGGCATCGGTTCGTGCCGGGGTTCTATCTGGCGGCCGGCGAGAACGACGAGAACGGACTGACGGTGTGGGAGCCCGTCACCGCCGAGCTCGACCACGGCAAGTGGCTGGCCGCCGCTTACTCCGACACCACGCTGATCACCCAGTTCGACGACCGAGAGCCGGACTGGAGCGCGCCCGAGGTGCGGCACGGTGGGGCGCCCACCTCCTCCTCGACCCTGCCGTCGCTCGTCCTGAGGATGTGGGCCGACGCCGAGGTGGATGAAGGGCACACCGTGTTGGAGATCGGCACGGGCAGCGGCTACTCGACCGCGCTGGCCTGCGAGCGCCTCGGGTCCGCCGACGTCACCAGCATCGACGTCGATCCCGACCGGCTGGCGGTGGCGGCCGACGCCCTGTACGGCTGCGGTTACACGCCGACGCTCGCCGTGGCGGACGGGCGGTACGGCTACTGGCCCGAGGCTCGCTTCGATCGGATCGTGGGAGCCTGTTCCTTCCGTTCCGTGCCGGACGCGCTCGTCGCGCAGACCCGGCCGGGCGGGAAGATCCTGCTCACGCTGTCGGGCTGGTTGTACGGCTATGCGCGCGTCCTCCTCACGGTCGGCGAGGACGGTACGGCGGAGGGGCCGTTGCTGCCGGGCACCGTCTCCTTCATGTCGGTCC
Source organism: Streptomyces sp. NPDC048278 (assembly GCF_040652195.1). Lineage (NCBI taxonomy): Bacteria > Bacillati > Actinomycetota > Actinomycetes > Kitasatosporales > Streptomycetaceae > Streptomyces > Streptomyces sp. NPDC048278. The sequence goes on along the minus strand of NZ_JBEZLP010000008.1, from coordinate 221,890 downwards.
GGGCGCACGCCGCTCCGGTTTTCGGGAACCCCGCCCACTGGGTGGCAGGACTGCCGGAGAAGGCGAGGGTGGCGCGGCACGGGCCGGAGCGGATCACGGCTGCGCGCCCGGAGGCGTTCCATCTGCGCTTCCTCGCCCAATGCGCTGTGCCTGATACTCAGATGACCTCCGTGGGGAAGATCGTGCACCTGGTCGACGTCGTCCGTGGCTCGGCCGCGTCGCTCACGCCGTGCGACGGTGGGTGGGAGGTGCGGGAGGCCGGGCCGGTGCGGTTGTGGGAGCGCGTTGAGGATGTCGTCGACGCCTTCGAGTCTGCAGGGTGTCCGGGACCGGAGACGTTCGGACTACGGGTGTGCGGGAGGGAGCAGAGGCTGGTCCACGCGCAGATGTCCGGTCTTGAGGTGCCGGGGGCTTGAACTGCTTCTGGGGGTGGGGCTCGGCATCGAGGTCGCCTGTCGAACCGGCGGCTGCAAGGTGCCCCAGCCGCCCGCTTCTTCGTCAGTGTCGTGCCTCCGCGAGCCGAGTAAAGGGCGCTCCCGCTCCGCTGCGCTCCGCGTCCGCGTCGGCTGGCGCCGATCGGCCTTCGGCCGACCCTTGACTCGGCTCACTCCAGCACGGGGAAGAAGCGAGCGGGCGGCCGGGAAAGGTGGGGTGGGGCGCAAGGGGCCGTCGGCGGGGGGATTCGGGTCAGAGGGGTGACGGGGTCAAGGCAGCAGGTTGGTGCCCTGGATGACCGGGCAGTCGGAGGCCGGGGTGTCCGAAGTGAGGTGGTGGATGCCTTGGCCTCGGAGGGTCACGAAGGCGGTGAGGCCGGTGTCGAGTGCCGGTACTCGGTGCCCGTAGACGAGGGCCTGGGTCAGGGTCAGGTCGAGGGTTTGTGCTGAGCCGTTGAGGCGGTTGAAGCGGGCGCCGCGGCGGACCGGTCCCCGGAGACAGCGCACGTTGACGGTGGCCTGTTCGAGGGACGCGACGATCACCCGGACGATCTGCAGTTCCACGCCGCTGTGGCAGGTGTCGGGGTTCGGGATCTCGTTCACGCGGTCGCTTTCTCTCGCCGGCCGGCGCTGCGAGCGCGGGCACGGTGAGGTGATCTTCACAGGGTCGTTCAGGGACAGTACGTCTTCCGTGTGGCCGGGCCCTCCCGGGGGCCCCGCGGGCAGGGTTCCGGAGGCTCGTCGGGCAGGGTTTCGGGGCTTCTTCGGGCAGGGTTGTGAGGGGTTGCCGGGGGATGTGGCCGTGTGGCCGGAGGGGGCGGCGTTGTGCGGGGTTCTCCTTCGGGCGTTCAAGTGCCGTTTGAAGTGGTGGAGTTGACTCGGCTTCGCGCAGAGGGGGATCATCCGCTTCCAGGCGTGGGCGGACAGAACCCCGCGTTGGGCGCGGAGTTGTGCGCGTACCGGGGCGGTCGGTGAACCGATGGGCCGTCGTATGCATCCTCCATTCCGCCATTTGATCCTCCGAGGTTCGGGGACTTTTTCATGAGCACAAGCAATTCCAGACGTGGGGACGACGCGTCGAGGCGTCGGCGTCCCGCTCTGTTGACCGCTGTCGCCGCGCTCGCCGTTGCGGGTGGGGCGGCCGTGCCGGTGCCGGCGCTTGCCGACGGTGGGGCCGAGGGCACGGGCACGGGTGCGGTGACCACGTTGCAGCAGGACTTCGCTGCCGCCGCCGACGCGTACGACGTGCCGCTCCAGGTGCTGTTGGCGGTGGGGTACCAGGAGTCGGCGTGGGACACGCACGCCGGGCAGCACAGCACCGACGGCGGGTTCGGGCCGATGCATCTCACGGACGTGACTCCGGCGATGATGGCCGGGGGTGACGCGGGGGCGGCGGGGCGCAGTGATGTGAAGCAGATGGCGGCCAGTGCGGCTCTGCACACCGTTCAGGCGGCGGCGAAGCTGACCGGGCTGACCGAAGACGAACTGCGCAAGGACCCGGCGGCCAACATCCGTGGGGGTGCGGCGCTGCTCGCCTCCTACCAGAAGGCCGTTGCCGGTTCCGTGTCCGCCGACCCCGGTGACTGGTACGGGGCCGTGGCCCGTTACAGCCAGGCCACCGACCGGCAGGGTGCCGCCTCCTTCGCCGGGCGGGTGTTCGCCAGCATCAAGAAGGGTGTCGGGCGCACGACGGCCGACGGTGAGCAGGTAAAGCTGGCGGCTGACAGCGATGTCACCCCGGACAGCGGGCAGTTGAAGGCCCTGGAGCTCAAGTCGGCCGCGACCACCGACACCGAGTGCCCGGCCACCGTCGCGTGCACCTTCGTGCCGGCGTCGCCGTCCAACGGCCAGGTGTCCAACCGTCCCGCCAACGGCATCCGGATCGACAGCATCGTCATCCACGACACGGAGACGTCGTACGACGCGGCCGTCAACCTCTTCACGCAGCCGGGCGGATCCGCCGCGCACTACGTCATGCGGTCCTCGGACGGCGCGGTGACGCAGATGGTGCCGACGAAGGACCTCGCCTTCCATGCGGGCAACTACTCGACCAACATGCACTCGATCGGCATCGAGCACGAAGGCTACGCCGCGCACGGTGCCACCTGGTACACCGAGGCGCAGTACGAGGCCACGGCCGACCTGGTGAAGTACCTCGCCGACCGGTTCGACATACCTCTGGACCGGCAGCACATCATCGGCCACGACAACGTCGCCGGGCCGAAGTCGTCCCTCGTCTCCGGCATGCACTGGGATCCGGGCCCGTCCTGGGACTGGAACCACCTCATGGACCTGCTCGGGGTGCACACCGGGCGGCACGGGGTCGGTCCCGTCGGCTCGGTGGTGACCATCGCCCCCCGGTTCGAGAAGAACCTGCAGACCGTGCAGATCTGCCCCTCCGACGACCCGACCGGCGCCACCACCGCGTGCACCGAGACGCAGCAGCCGTCGGACTTCGTGTACCTGCGGACCGAGCCGAGCGAGACCGCTCCCCTCTTCGGGGACCAGGCGCTGCACCCGGGTGCGGCCGGCACCGACCGGATCAACGACTGGGGCAGCACGGCCGCGGCCGGGCAGCAGTTCGTGGTCGCGGACCAGGACGGTGACTGGACCGCCGTCTGGTACAGCGGCTCGAAGGTGTGGTTCTACAACCCGCACGGCTGCAACACCGCGCCCGCCCACGGCGTGAAGGTGATCTCGACGGCCGGGACCTCCCCGGTAGCGGTGTACGGCTCCAGCTACCCTGATGCCGCCGAGTACCCCGCGGGTCTGTCGCCCTCCACGCAGGCCGCGTTGAGCATGTACACCGTGCCGGCCGGTCAGGCGTACGTGGCCACCACGGCGCCGTCGCTCACGGACGACTTCTTCCCGTCCAGCGGCACGGTCGTCACCGGCGCCAAGGCGATGTACACCATCCAGTACAACCACCGGGTCGCCCTGGTGTACGCCTCGGACGTCACGGCGACGGACGACTGAGGGTTCTACGGTCCGGCGGCTGACGGTCCGACGGTCGTATGTAGACGCACGCGTATGTGGTGCCCAGGAGGTTCCGGCCTCCTGGGCACCTTTCGTAGGCGTTTCGTAGGCGTCAGTGGTCGTCGCGCGCGGCGAGCCGCCTGGCGGTCTCGGTCCTGACGGTCTCGTGCAACTCCTCCGACGTGAAGCCGAGGTTGCGGAGGATCCGCGCGGCCGGGCTCTCCGTGACGCGGATCAGGCCCAGCAGGGTGTGCTCGGTGCCGACCCAGTCGTGGCCGAGGTCGGCCGCTGCCCGGCGGGCCTGGCCGATGACCTCCTTGCTCTCCTCGTGGAACGGGATGTGGCCGCGCGGCGCCTTCCTGCCGGCCGGGGGCAGCGCTTCCCGGACCGCGTCGCGGACGCGCTGTTCCGACCCGGTCTTCGCGACCAGCACCTCGTACGCCAGGCCCTGCGGTTCGCCGAGCAGGCCGAGCAGGAGGTGTTCGGTGCCGATGGAGTCGTGCCGGTGGGTGCGGGCGGCCTCCTGGGCCAGCACGATGCCGTGCCGGTTCAGGTTGGTGAACCGCTCGAACGCGGCGGGAGCGTGGCGTTGCTGGGCGGCCTGCTTGGACACCCCGATGGCGTCGCCGATCTCGGTCCAGGACGCGCCACGCTGCTTGGCCTTGCTCACGTAGTGGTCGATGAGCTGGTCACCGAGGTCGGACAGGGTCTGGGCGCGCAGCCGGGCCTCGCTGATGCGGGCCAGTTCACCGGCTTCGGGGAGTTCCTCGTCGAGTCGGGCGATCAGGTCGGCAAGACTGATGTCGAGTGGGCTCATGCGTCAACTTTAAATTGACGATCCTCAATCGTCAACTTGTAATTGACGATCGCTTTCGCCGCCTCCTCGTCGACTCTTCTGCAGGATGAGGGCATGACGACCATCCACGGGGAAGTGGCCGACGGGTTCGAAGGCGTGCGGGACGCGTTCCGCGCCAACTTTGAGGAGCGGGGGGATGTCGGGGCCGCCGTCTGCGTGTACCGGGACGGGCGGCCCGTGGTGGATCTGTGGGGTGGGGTGGCGGATCCGGAGACCGGACGGGAGTGGGAGCGGGACACCTTGCAGCTGGTGTACTCCGCGACCAAGGGGGCCACCGCCACTGTGGCCCATCTGCTCGCCCAGCGCGGGGAGTTGGACCTTGACGCTCCGGTGGCCGACTACTGGCCGGAGTTCGCGGCGGCGGGGAAGGCGGAGATCCCGGTGCGCTGGCTGCTGTCGCACCGGGCCGGGGTGGTCACGGTCCAGCCGCCCGTGCCGTTGGCGGATGCGCTGCGCTGGCAGCCGATGGCCGACGCGCTCGCCGCGCAACGGCCGGAGTGGGAGCCGGGCACCGCGCACGGGTACCACGGGCGGACCTTCGGGTGGCTGGTCGGGGAGGTCGTACGACGGGTCTCCGGGCGCACCCCGGGGCGGTTCTTCGCCGAGGAGGTCGCCGGGCCGCTGGGCCTCGACTTCTTCATCGGGCTGCCGGCGGCCGAGCGCGGGCGGGTCAGCCGGATGCTGTACCCGAAGCCGGAGGTCGATCTCAGCACCGTACCGCTGGACCTGGTGCCGCCGGAGGTGCGGGAGTTCGTCGCCGCGCTGCAGGATCCGGAGTCGCTGAGCAACCGGGCGTTCGCCGTCACCGACCCCGCCGAGATCGACTTCAACTCGGCCGAGGTGCAGGCCGCGGAGCTGCCCGCCTCCAACGGGATCGGCACCGCGCGCGGCCTCGCCCGGATGTACGCGGCGCTGATCGGGGAGGTGGACGGGGTACGGCTGTTCAGCCCGGAGACCCTCGCGTCGGCGACCGCGGAACAGGCCGGCGGAGTGGACAAGGTCATCATGTTCCCGGTCCGGTTCGCCTCCGGGTACATGCTGCCCGTCGAGACCAACCCGCTCACCGGCCCCCGCGCCTTCGGGCATCCCGGCCGCGGCGGCTCGCTGGGCTTCGCCGACCCCGAGCACGGCATCGCCTTCGGGTACGTCATGAACAGCATCGTCGAGGGTGCGGAGGACGCGCGGGCGTCCTCGCTCGTCGAGGCGGTGCGGGCCGCGCTGTGACCGGGTGAGTCCGGCAACGGCACAGGGGGATCGGGCACGGTAGCCGGAAGTAGGTGGAAAGGGGCCTGGCCGCGCACGGAATCCCGTGCGGCCAGGACACCTTCCGCCCGGCTACCGGGACGCCGCCCCGCTACCGGAACGCCGCCCGCCTACCGGAACGCCTGCACATTGCGCCCGGCCCATCCGGCGAACCCGCCCGCCGGGCGGCCCAGCACGGTGGCCACGTCCGTGCCGACCCTCGACTCCGCCGGAAGCGGCGCGCCCAGGACGTCCAGCGTGCCCTCGACCGCCTCCTCCGGCATGAAGCGGGCCATGGCCGCGTGCGCCTCCTCGCGCGAAAGCTCCACGAACGTCACCTCCTCGCCCAGCGCCGCGGAGATGACCGCCACCTGCTGACGCGGGCTGATCAACTCCGGGCCGGTCAGCTCGTAGACGCGGACCCCGTGGCCGCCCTCGCCGTCCTCGCGGACCGAGCGCAGCTCCTTCGCCGCGACCGCCGCGATGTCCGCCGGGTCAACGACCGGAAGGGCCACGTCGGCGAAGGGGGCGAAGACCGTGCGCTTGGTGCGGATCGTGTCGGCCCACGCGAAGGCGTTGGAGGCGAAGCCGCCGGGGCGCAGGATCGTGGAGTCGAGGCCCGACGCGCGTACCGCCGCCTCGAACTCGCGCAGGCGGGCGTGCGAGGGTGCCTCCGGGCGGGTGGCGCTGACCTGGGAGGAGACCAGGACGACCCGTTCGACGCCGGCGTCCGAGGCTGCCCGGAGCAACAGCTCGGGGTTCTCGCCGAAGGCGTTGAGTTCGCCGCCCAGGACGATGAACAGGGCCCGGGCGCCGGTCAGGGGCGCCCGCATGCTCGCCGCGTCCCCGACATGGCCCTCGGCCCACCGGACGCCGGGGACGGCGGATGAGCCCTGCCGAGGGCGCCGGGACACCGCCACCACCTCCTCGCCCGCCTCGGTCAGCAGGTCCACCAACGTCCGGCCGATGGTGCCGGTCGCGCCCGTCACAGTGATCATCAGTTCCCCCTACGGGTCCCACCCGAGTTAGTTAGCTGACTGACTTAGTCGGCTGACGCAGACGCTAGCACGGGCGACTCCCCCGCTGTCTATAGTTAGTTGGGTGACCAACTCAGTGGACCGGCGGGTGCGGGCGTCGCAGAAGCGGCAGCGGCTGATGGCGGCGGCGGCCCGGGTCCTGCACGAGCAGGGCGTCGAGCGCACCACCCTCGCGGACATCGCGCGGGAGGCCGACGTCCCGGTCGGGAACGTCTACTACTACTTCAAGACCAAGGACGAGCTGGTCCGGGCCGCGCTCGACGAACACACCGTGCACCTGGACGAACTCACCGCCCGGCTCGACCAGTTGCCCGACCCGCGCGACCGGCTCAAGGCGCTGGTCGAGGCGTGGGTCGAGCAGCGTGACGTCGCCGCCCGGTACGGCTGCCCCACCGGCACCCTGGCCGCCGAGCTCGGCAAGCGCGGCGAGGGGAGCGAAGGGAGCCTCGACACGGAGGTCGGCGCGGTGATCCGGCGGCTGCTGGAGTGGGCGGCACGCCAGTTCCGCGAGATGCGGCTGTCCGGCTCGGACGGTGCGGACCACCCTGACGACCCCGACGACCTGGCCCTCACCCTCGTCGCCGGCTACCAGGGCATGTCGCTGCTGGCCAACGCCCTGCGCGACCCGGGCGTCATGACCCGCGAAGGCGCCCGGCTCCTGACCTGGCTCGACTCGCTCCGGTGAGCCTCCTCTGAGAATCCTTTGAAACATTTTCCCGGGTCCAGCGCATCAACAAGGTGAGCGGCGGAGCGCCGGGGCGGTACGGGGACGGTGACAGGGACGTGGACGGGGGAGCCTGCGGATGAGTCAGAGGGCTGGGGAGGACTATGCCGAGTTCGCATCGGCGCGGGCCGGGCATCTGTACCGGTCCGCCTGTCTGCTCACCGCCGGGGACACCCACCTCGCGGAGGACCTGGTGCAGGAGGCCCTGGGGCGGATCTACGTCCGCTGGGGCCGGGTCTCCCGCGCCGAGAACCCCGCCGGGTACGCGCAGACCGTCCTCACCCGGACCTTCCTCGCCCACCGGCGGCGGTTCAGCAGCAGGGAGCGGGCCAGGGACTCGTTCCCCGAACTGGCCGACACCGGGGCGGATCCCGGCGGTGCCGATCCCTCGCTGCGGCTGACCCTCCTCGACGCGCTGGCGCGGCTGCCCGCCAAGGACCGGGCCGTCGTCGTCCTGCGGTACTGGGAGGACCGTTCGGTGCACGAGACCGCGGACGCGCTGAACATGAGCTCGGCCGCGGTCCGTACGCGGTGCGTGCGCGCCCTCGGGCGGTTGCGCGAGCTGCTGGGCGAGGACCTCGCCGAGTACGCCCGCCCCTGACATCAACCTTGTGGAGACGGTGGTTCGTCATGCCCGTGGAGCGGCAGTACAACGACAGCAACAGCGGCGGCGACAGCAACGGCGGCGGGAACAGTCACGACGACGGCTTCGAGGTGCGGCTCTCCGCCGCCCTGCACGATGCCGGGGACACCTTCGACGCCGACCGGGGCGCGCTCGTCGCCGGCGGTACGGTGCGGGGGCGGCGGCTACGGCTGCGGCGCCGGACGACCGTGCTGGGCGGCGCCGCCGGGGTTGCGCTCGCCGGGGTCGGCGGGGCGCTGCTGGTGCCCTGGGGCGGGTCGCCGTCCGGACGGCCGCAGTCCCCCTCCTCCGTGAGCACCACCCCGCACGCCACCTCCTCCCCCACCGCCCGCGCCGTCACCTCGGACGACATGATCGGCATGCTGGAGAAGCTGCTGCCCGAGGGGAAGTTCGGCAAGGCGGAGGGGCGGGGCGTCGACGTGAGCGAGCCGCTCGTGGCGCCGTACGCGCAGGTCGTGTTCGACGACGGGCACGGCCCCGGCGCGGTCAGCGTCGCCGTCAACCGGGTGCTGCCGGGCGGATCCGACGCCCGGCAGGCCGTCCGGTGCCCGGACAAGGTCTATACGCCGTACGACAGTTGCCGCACCAGCCATCTGCCCGACGCGTCCGTCGTCACCGTCGTGAAGGGATACGAGTATCCCGACCGGCGGGTGGACACCAAGCTCTGGACGGCGAACCTCGTCACCCCGGACGGCCATCACGTCTCCGTCAGCGAGTGGAACGCCGCCGCCGAGAAGGACGCGCCGGTCAGCCGGGACGAACCTCCGCTGTCCGCCGCGCAGTTGACGAAGCTGGCGGCTGCGGCGGAGTGGCGCGGGGTCGTCGAGGCCATCCCGGAGGATCCGCGGCAGACCCAGGAACCGCCCGAGACGCAGGGGAACGGCACGTCGATCCGGCAGACCCTCGCCTCGCTCCTTCCGAAGGGGCTGAAGGTGGTGGCGCACGGGAGCGACGACGACGAGCAGTTCACCTACGTCGTGGTCGACGACGGCAAGGGGCGGAGTCTCGTCCAGATCAATGTGCAGCCGGACATGTCCGATGTCGCGGACCAGCTGTTCGGGGCCGGGTCCGAGACGCTCGCCGACGGGACCCGGGTCGCCGAGCACAAGACGCCCGGGGAGAAGGGCGGCTCCGGGGTCGTCATGTGGACCGTCGACACCCTGCGCACCGACGGCTTCCGCGTGGTGGTCAGCGCCTTCAACTCCGGCTCCCAGCAGACCGCCGCGACCCGTACCGCCCCGGCCCTGACCATGAAGCAGCTCCGCGCCGTCGCGCTCAGCCCGAAGTGGCGGTCGTAGAGCCCTGCGGAACCTCCGGAGTGAGGTGGGAGTTAGCCTCGGGAGATCCGGCCCGAAGACGGCAGGAACGGCGCGAGGAGGCAGGCATGGCCAGGGTTCCCAGTTCGGTGATCGCCGCGAGTGGGCTCGTCGGGGGCTACGGCGTGGCCCGGTGGACGAAGCAGCGCCCGCTGGGCGGGGCCGTACTGGCCGTCGCCGGGGCGGCTGCCGCGCAGCAGTGGCGGCAGCGGGCGGGCGGGAAGGCGGCCGGGGCGCTGTCCGCCGCGTATGTCGTCGCGTTCGCCGGGTCGCACCCGCTGGCCAAGAAGGTCGGCGCCTGGCCGTCCGTACTCGGGGTGGCGGGTGCGGTGGCACTGGCGTCCTGGGCCGTCGCGGACCGGCGGGCCTGACCTGAACGCCCTCCCGACCGCGCCGGTCGTGCAGGCCGACGGCGGGATCGGAGGGGCCCGGCGGCCGGGGCGACCGCCGCTTCACGGGTAGAGGCCGGCCCGGAAGGTGAAGGAGACCAGCTGGGCCCGGTCGCGGGCGCCGACTTTCGTCATCGCCCGGACCGCGTGCGTCTTCACGGTGAGCGGTGACACGGAGAGCCGGGCCGCGATCTCGTCGTTGCCGAGACCGCCGGCGACCAGGACGACCACGTCCCGCTCCCTGGGGGTCAGAGCGCTGAAGCGGCGCAGCAGCTCCTTGTCGATCAGCGGGGGCGGGCTGTCGGTCATGTGACCGATGAGCGCGGCCGTCGCGGCGGCCGACAGCGCACCGCCGCCGCTCACGACCTCGGTGATTCCGGCGACGAGCTCGGCAGGGCTCACGGTCTTGCTCAGGAAGCCGTTGGCGCCCGCGCGCAGGGCGGCGAGGACGATGTCGTCCTGGTCGAACGTGGTCAGCACGATCACCCGCGTCTTCTCGGGCGGATGCTCCGCGCGGATCCGGCGGGTGGCCTCGACGCCGTCGATGCCGGGCATCCGGATGTCCATCAGGACCAGGTCGACGGGGTGGTCCCGGAGGAAGGGGACGACCTGGAGCCCGTCGGAGAGATCCCCCACGACGACGAGCCCCGGGTCGAGCCGGAGCATCGTCCGGATCCCGGCCCTGATCTCGTCCTGGTCGTCGACGATCAGGATCCGTGTCATCGGACGACCTCTCCCAGCGGGCTGAACTCCGCGTGGACCCGGAACCGCCCGTCGTGACGGTCGATCGTCAGCCGCCCGCTGGAGGACTCGACGCGTTCGCGCATCCCCACGAGTCCGAGTCCGCTGCCCGGGTCGGAGCCGTGCGGCGAGTGAGCGACGCGGTTCTCCACGGTGACGCGGATCCTGCCGTCGTGCTCGCGCACCTCCACCGTCGCCGTCCCCTCGCCGTGCCGGTAGGCGTTCGTGAGCGCTTCCTGGACGACCCGGTAGACCGTCACGCCGACGCTCGGCTCCACGAAGCCGGCCGGGATGTCGATGGAGGGCCGGACGTCGAGGCCGATGCTCTCGAAGGAGGCGACGAGTCCTTCCAGGCCGCTCAGCGCCGGGGTCGGCCGGAGCGCCTCGACGCCGGAGACGTCGTCCCCGAGGCGGAGCAGCGCGAGGATGCGTTGCGTCTCGACGACGACGGTACGGGCGCTGGACCTGGCCGAGACGAGGGCCTGCCGGGAGGACTCGGCGCCCTCGGGCAGCCCGATCTCCGCCGCACCGAGGTGCATGCTCAGCATCGCGACCTGGTGGCCGATGACGTCGTGGAGGTCCCGGGCGATACGGAGACGTTCCTCGGTCACCCGTCGGGTGGCTTCGATCTCACGGGTGGCGATGGCGGTCTCGGCCCGTTCCTCCAGGGTCCACCAGTGTTCCCGGTGGATGCGGAGGGCGGCCCCCGTCGCGCCTCCCGCCAGGGCCGAGAAGAGGGCGGCGGCTCCGACGACGGCACCGCCGCGGAATCCTCCGACCGTCATGAACGCCCCCAGGAAGAAGGCCGCCACGATGCCGGTCCCGGCCAGCGGCTGCTTTCCCCTGAGGGTGACGGAGAACAGCACGAGCACCGCCATCATCCACACCGACAGGGGGTCGTCGCCTGTCGCCGTGACGGCGAAGGAGGCCGCACTCGTCACGACCAGTCCTGCCCACGGCTTCCACCACGAGAGGGCGACGCCGCCGCCGGCGAGGAGCACGGACAGGATCGTCGGCCAGTCCGACCCCCGTACCGCCGCCGCCACGAGCTGCCCGGTGAACACGAGCCCTGCCACCGCGTAGGCGACCCGGTGCAGGGCCTCGGGGTGGCGGACCCACAGCGGTGCGGCCGGCCCGTCCTGACTGTTCTGCGCCTTGCCCATGAGCCGATTCTCGTTCACGTGTGCGGCGGCCGTGTACTTCGAATGATGTAGACGCGGGGCGGGGTGGACGAGGGACGAGGTGGACGGCCGAGCCGCTTCGGTGGGCGGAGACGGCAGAAGTACTTCGTTCGAAGTACGCGGCCCCTCCCGAGGCCGCCGAGACTCCTCGTCGAGGCGACCGTCTCGCACCGTCACCACGATCACCACGGGACATCCGATGACTCAGACCACCGCGACTTCGACCACTTCAACCGCTTCGGCAACTTCAGCCACTTCAGCGACGACGGCGTCTTCCGGGCTCCGATCGCTCCACCTGATCCGGGTCGCCTTCTCCCTGATCTGGGTGGCGCTCGTCCTCACGACCTCCGCCTCGCTCGGGTCGGCGGACGAGCCCACGGTGATCGCGGCCGTGCTGCTCGTCGTCTACCCCCTGTGGGACGCCGTCGCCACGCTCGTCGAGCGCCGCCTGACCGGCACCGGCGCCACGGACACCGTCAGCGTCGTCAACATGGGGCTCGGCCTCGCGGCCACCGCCGGGATGGCCGCCGCCGTCTTCTCCACCATCGGGCGGGCCCTTCTCGTGTTCGGCGTCTGGGCCCTCCTGTCCGGAGCCGTCCAGCTCGTCGTGGCGGTCCGGCGCCGGCGCACGGTCGGCGCCCAGTGGCCCATGGCCGTCAGCGGCGGACAGTCCGTCCTCGCCGGTGCCACCATCGCCGCCACGTCCGCCTCGGCGACGAGCAGCCTCTCCACCGTGGCCGGATACTCGGCGTTCGGCGCCTTCTGGTTCCTCGTCTCCGTCATCGCCCTGAGCATCCGCAGCCGACGCGAGCAGCGTTGACCACCGCCGCCGCAGCCACCGCGCAGCCCCTAGACGTCCGAGGTGCGAAACGCCCGGCGGTAGGCCTGGGGGCTGGTGCCGACCACTCTCCTGAAGCGTTCGCGGAAGGCGGTCGGGGAGCCGAAGCCCGACTGGGTCGCGATGCGTTCGACGGGGTGGGCGGTGGTCTCCAGCAGGTGCTGGGCCCTGCGCACCCGGGCCCGGTGCAGCCACTGCAGCGGGGTCGTGCCGGTCTGGTCGCGGAAGCGGCGGTTGAGGGTACGGGTGCTCATGCCGGCCTGGGCCGCGACCTCGTCCAGGGTGAGGTCCCGGTCGCAGTTGTCCTCCAGCCAGGACAGGAGCGGCTCCAGGGTCGCCCCGGCCGGGGCCGGCGGCTGGTCGTGGACGATGAACTGGGCCTGGCCGCCCTCCCGTTCCAGCGGCATGACCGACATCCGGGCCGCGTGGGCGGCGACCGCCGAGCCGTAGTCCTTGCGGATCATGTGCAGGCACACGTCCATGGCCGCCGCCGCGCCCGCCGAGGTCAGGAACTGGCCGTTGTCGACGTACAGGACGTTCGGGTCGACGTCGACGCGCGGGTGCAGCGCGGCCAGGGCGTCAGCCGCGGCCCAGTGTGTGGTGGCGCGCAGGCCGTCCAGCAGGCCGGTGGCCGCGAGGACGAACGCCCCGACGCAGACCGACGCGATCCGGGTGCCGTTCGCCGCCGCCGCGCGCAGGGCGTCGGCCACCTCGGGCGGCAGGACGCAGGCGGGATCCGCGACGCCGGGCACGATGATCGTGTCCGCCTCGGCCAGCGCCTCCAGCCCGTACGGCGCCTTGATCGTGAACGCGCCGCCCGCCGCCGTCACCTCGGCCGCCGGCCCGCACACCCGCACCCGGTAGGCGTCCCGGCCGTCGGGCAGCCGGGCCCAGCCGAAGGTGTCGATCGGCACGGTGAAGTCGGACGGGATGACCTGGTCCAGGACGAGTACGGCGACGGTGTGCATGGCAGGAACGTAGTCGGTCGACGGGTTGTCGCCAACCGTGGGTACGGTTCCCTGGTACCGGCACCTGCTGCCTGGCGGGAATCCGTCGAAGGGTGGCAGTATCGCCGCTTCTACGCGATCTTCCGGCCGCCTACCGTCGTCGCCGTGACCAAGTTCCTCCTCGCCGTCCATGTCCTCGCGGCGATCGTCGCGATCGGTCCCGTCACCGTCGCCGCCAGCATGTTCCCGCCGGCCGCCCGCCGCGCCATCGAGGCACCGGACGACGTCCGGGCCGCCGAGACCGTCCAGCTGCTGCACCGGATATGCCGGGTGTACGCCGTCGTCGGCGTCGCCGTCCCCGTGTTCGGGTTCGCCACGGCGAGCAACATGCACGTGCTCGGCAGCGCCTGGCTGATCACGTCGATCGCGCTCACCGCACTCGCCGCACTCGTCCTCGCCGCGCTGGTCCTGCCCCGGCAGAGCGCACTGGTGGAGGCCGGCGCGGGTGCCGGTACCCGGCAGATGACCGTCCAACTGGCCATGTTCACCGGGGTGTTCAACCTCCTGTGGGCCGTCGTGACGGTGCTGATGATCGTGCGGCCGGGGTCGACGACCGGCGCCTGAGCCCTCGTATCGGGCAGCCGGGTTTCTGTTATCGGGAGGCGGGCGGGTCCGTCTCCCGGTGCATGCACACGACTCGACAGATCAGCCGCCGGAGCATGGTGAGGGCCTCGGGCGCGGCCGTGGGGATCGCCGTGGTGGGCGCGGTGGGCGGCGCGGTCGCTCCCGCAGCCGCCGGAACCGCAGCCGCCGGAACCGGAGCCGCCGCCGGGACCGGAGCCGGGGCCTTCGCCCACCCCGGCCTGCTGCACACCCGTACCGACCTCGACCGGATGGCCGCCAAGGTGAAGGCGGGCGCCGCGCCCTATGCGGCCGGGTTCGCCAGGCTCACCGCCAACCGGCACGCGCAGAGCGGCTGGCAGGCCCGGCCGCAGTCCGTGGTGTACCGGGGGTCGGGCACCCCGGAGAACTACTCGCTGCTCTACAACGACATCCACGCCGCCTACCAGAACGCCCTGCGCTACCACGTGACGGGCGAGAGCGCCTACGCCGACACCGCGGTCGCCGTCCTCAACGCCTGGTCCGCCACGCTCACCGCGGTCAACGGTTCCGCCGACCGGTTCCTGGCCGCCGGGCTGTACGGCTACCAGTTCGCCAACGCCGCCGAACTCGTCCGGGACCACGGGGACTTCGAGCTGGCCCGCTTCCAGGAGATGCTGAGCAAGAACTTCGGCGCGATGAGCGACGACTTCCTCGTCCGGCACAACGGCGCCGTCGTCTCCAACTACTGGACCAACTGGGACCTCGCCAACATGGCCTGCGTCCTCGCCACCGGCATCTTCTGCGACGACCGCGCCCAAGTCGCCCGAGCGGTCGACTACTTCAAGCACGGCGCCGGGCTCGGGGCGGTCCGGAACGCGATTCCCGTGCTCTACGACGACGGGCTCGGCGAGTGGCTGGAGGCGGGGCGCGACCAGGGGCATGCGCTGCTCGGGGTGGGTTTGATGGGCACGCTCTGCGAGATGGCGTGGAACCAGGGGATCGACCTGTACGGCTACGACGACAGCCGGTTCCTCAAGGGGGCGCAGTACGTCGCCAGGTGGAACCTGGGCGGGCAGGTGCTGTTCACGGCGAACACGCGGCGGAAGGGGGCGATCGGAGGGTGGTCCGGGAGCGAGACGGTGACGGCCGCGGCGGGCGTCGACCCGTCGATGATCCGTCCCATCTGGGCCATGATCGCCAACCACTACACCAAGCGGCGGGGCATGTCCGCGACGTACCTCACCCGCATCGCGGCGAAGGCGGCACCGGAGGGCGGGGGCGGCGACTACGGGCCGAACAGCGGGGGGTACGACCAACTGGGCTTCGGGACATTGGCGTTCACGCGGGACCGGGTGAACGCGGGGGCCGGGGACACCGCTGGGGACGGGGGTACGGCGGGGGGTACGACGCCTTCCCCGACGGCCACGAAGGCATCCGCGTCGGACTCGGCCTCCGCGTCGGCCTCCGCATCGGCGTCGGTCGCCGGGTCCGCAGCCACGCCCGCGGCAGCCCCTTCCGCCCTGGGCAAGGGCGACGATCTCGCCGCCACCGGCTCCGGGGACGTCGTCGGATGGACCGCGGCCACCGGGATCACCGCGCTGGCGGGCGGGCTGCTGTTGCTCCGCAGGCGGGGGCGCGGGCGCCAGGACGGCTAGGCCCTGTCCCTCCGGCCGACGTCGGACCGCACGCGCGTTTCCCGATCTCCAGACCGCCCGACCTCCGGACCGCCCGATCTCCGGACCGCCCGTTCTCCGGACCGCCCGTTCTCCGGACCGCCCGTTCTCCGGACCGCCCGTTCTCCGGACCGCCCGGCGTGGTTCTCCACCCCGGGTTCCACCCATGGGTCCAGGCGTCGCGGGCCCCGCGACAGCAGGCTTGGGGGCATGACAACGACCGAGTGGATCACCGACATCGCCCTCATCCTCGTCGTCTTCCGGCAGCTGCGGGAAGGCCGACTGGACCTCAAGACCTTCCTGATCCCGCTGGGGATCGTGGCCTACGTGGCCCACACGTACCTGGACTCCGTTCCCACCGCGGGCAACGACCTGGTACTGGTCGGAGCGCTCATGGCCGCGGGCGCCGTCCTCGGCATCGCCGGCGGCGTCTACACCCGGGTCAGGACCGCGGGCGAGCACATCCTGATCAAGGCGGGCGCGGTCTCCGCGATCCTGTGGGTGCTCGGCATGGGTGCCCGGATGGGCTTCCAGCTGTGGACCGAGCACGGCGGCGCCGACGACGTCGCCCGGTTCAGCCTCGCCCACCACATCACCAGCGACCAGGCATGGGTGGCGGCCTTCGTCCTGATGGCGCTCACCGAGGTCGTCACCCGGCTGGCCACGATCTTCATCCGCGGCCGGATGCTGACCGCCGGGCAGCCCGCCCCCGCCTCGAACCGCGTCCCGGTCCGACCGTGAGCTATGGTCTGGCCGTGCCCACCGACGAGACCGCCGCCGCCCCCGGACAGGTCCCGCCCCCGTCGGCCGCGCCCCGGCCGATCCCGGGCCGGGACCCCCGGGTGCAGTGGGCCCTCACCCTGGCGGTCATCGCCAGCGGAGCCCTGACGATCCGGCCGATGGGCGTCAGCGGGCGGGGGCTGGTGGTCGCGGTCCTGTTCGTACTGAACTGTGCGGCGCTGCTGGCCCGGGGCCTGCCCCCGGGCAGGGTCCCGCCGCGTGCCGCCGTCGTCTGGCTGTCGCTGGGCGTCCTCGCGGCAGCCGCGCTGATCGGCACGGGCCGCAGCGGATCGGGTTACCTCTTCGCCTTCTTCCTCTCCGGTCACATCGGATACCGGCTGCCGACCAGACCGGCCCTCGTCCTGGCCCTGTCCTGCAGCCTGCTCTGCGGCGGCGTCCTGTACTTCCAGGTCGGCCCTGGTCACCACCTGCTGCCCTGGGCCGTCGGCCTCACCACCGGCGCACCGGTCCTGGTCGGGATACTCAACCGCGCCCAGCACCAGGCCGTGGAGGCCGCGCTGTCGGCGGCCGAGAGCGCGGAGCGCGCCGCCCGGGCCGAGGCGCAGGCCGCCGCGCTCACCGAACGCGGCCGGATCGCCCGGGACGTGCACGACGTCCTGGCGCACACGCTGGCCGGGATCAACATGCAGCTGGAACTGGCCGACGCGCTGCTCGACACCGGCGACCTGGAGAAGGTCAGGGCGGTCAACGACAAGGCCCACAGCCTCGTCAAGGAGAGCCTGAAGCAGGCGCAGTGGACCGTCCACGCACTCCGCGAGGACTCGCTGCCGCTGGTGGAGACCCTCACCGCGATGGTCGAGTCGTCCGGCCACCGCGACGCCCTGACCGTCCGCGGCACCCCCGTGGAGATACCGGCCAAGGTGACCCAGAACCTGCTGCGGATCGCCCAGGAATCCCTGACCAACGCGGCGCGGCACGCCCCGGGCGGTGAGGTGCGGGTGGAGCTGGCCTTCACGGCTTCCGCGACGGCGCTGACGATCCGCAACCGGCACGCCACCCGTACGGTGAACGCGGGGGGCGGCAGCGGAATGGGGCTGATCGGAATGCGCGAACGCGTCGCCCTGCTGGGCGGCACCCTCACCGCGGGACCGGTCACCGAGGGACCGGACCAGGGCGGCTGGCACGTGGAGGCAGTGATCCCGCGATGAGTGAACCCACCGAGAACTCCCGGCCGTTGCGCGTGGTCGTCGCCGACGACCAGGCCGCCGTCCGCGAACCGCTCGCCGCGGTGCTGGGGCTGGCCGAGGACATCGACGTCGTCGCGGCGGCCTCGGACGGTACCGGCGTGCTGGAGGCGGTCGCCGCCGGTCCGGTGGACGTCGTGCTGATGGACCTGCGCATGCCCGTGCTCGACGGGATCGAGACCACCCGCAGGCTGACCGGCGAACACCCCGAGGTGGCCGTCGTCGTGCTCACCACGTTCGCCGACGACGACTCGATCCTGGCGGCCCTCGGCGCGGGCGCCCGCGGCTATCTGACGAAGAACGCCGGACGCCAGGACATCGTCCGCGCGATCCGCGCCGCCGCCGCGGGCCAGTCCGTCCTGGACCGCGAGGTCCAGGACCGGCTGCTGGCCACCGTCCGCGCCAGGCCGACGGCGTCCGGAGAGCAGCTGCCCGCGGACCTCACGCCCCGCGAACGCGAAGTCCTCACCCTGATCGGCCAGGGGCTGCCCAACCGCGCGATCGCCGAGAAGCTCTTCGTGAGCGAGGCGACCGTCAAGACGCACATCAACAACCTCTTCGCCAAGGCCGGCATCCGGGACCGCGCCGACGCCGTACGCCGCGCCATCGCAGCGGGCCTGGCCTGACCTCCTGACCCCGGGGGGGTGCGGCCCGGCGGATCACGCCGCACGCGGGCGGCGTCAGTCCCGGTGCCGGTGGCGCAGCAGGTGCCGGAGGACGAGTGCGGTGACGAGGGCGCCCAGGGCGACGAGGGCGTAGAGCTGGTAGCGGCTGATCTCGTCGTAGACGGCGGTGATGTGGGTGCCCGTCACATAGGCCAGGCTGGTCCACAGGCCGACCCACAGCGCGGCGCCGAGGGCGTTGAAGACGAGGAAGCGGGGCCAGGGCATGCCGCTGGTGCCCGCGATGATGCCGTTGACCTGGCGCAGCCCTTCGACGAAGCGGGCCACGACGACGATCTTGCCGCCGTGGCGGGCGAAGAACTCCTCGGCCTTCCGGAAGCGTTCCGGGGTGACGAAGACGTACCGGCCCCAGCGGTGCACGAAGGCCCGTCCGCCGGTGTGGCCGATCAGGTAGCCGATGTTGTCCCCGACGACGGCGGCGGCGAACGCGATGACCGCCACGGCGACGACGTTCAGCTGTCCCGCCCCCGCGTAGACCCCGGCGGCGATCAGGATCGTCTCGCCCGGCGCGGGGACCCCGAAGTCCTCCACGAGGACCACGGCACCGACGGCCCAGTAGCCGTAGTGGGTGAGCAGCGGGGCCAGGTGGGCCAGCGGGCCCGGAAGCGGCGGCGCCATGCCCCCACCGTACGCGGGCAGGGGTGCCGGCGTGTGCGTGGCCGGGCGGGCGGGCGCTTGCTCCACCCGTGGGTCCTGGCCGCCCGTTCGGCCGTATGCGGGCGGCTCAGCGCCTTCCGTCGCGGTCCCCAGCCGCCAGGATGGCCGGAGGGTGAACCCGAGCGTCTGGAGACACACACCGGTGACCGTTCTCAACGAGCCCGAGCCCTCGGCCGTCCCCCATTACGACAGCGAGGTCCCGTTGCGGGGCCGGCAGCCCGGCAACGTCGTGGTGAAGTGGATGACCACCACCGACCACAAGACGATCGGCACGCTGTACCTGGCGACGTCGTTCGCGTTCTTCCTGATCGGTGGCGTGATGGCGTTGCTGATGCGCGCCGAGCTCGCCCGGCCGGGCCTGCAGATCATCTCGAACGAGCAGTTCAACCAGGCGTTCACGATGCACGGCACGGTGATGCTGCTGATGTTCGCGACGCCGCTGTTCGCCGGCTTCACGAACTGGATCATGCCGCTCCAGATCGGCGCCCCCGACGTCGCGTTCCCCCGGCTGAACATGTTCGCCTACTGGCTCTACCTGTTCGGCTCGACCATCGCCGTCGGCGGCTTCCTCACCCCGCAGGGTGCGGCCGACTTCGGCTGGTTCGCGTACTCGCCGCTGTCGGACGCGGTCCGCTCGCCGGGCCTCGGTTCCGATCTGTGGATCATGGGTCTGGCCTTCTCCGGCTTCGGCACGATCCTCGGCGCGGTCAACTTCATCACCACGATCATCTGCATGCGCGCGCCCGGCATGACGATGTTCCGGATGCCGATCTTCACCTGGAACGTGCTGCTGACCGCGACCCTGGTCCTCTTCGCCTTCCCGGTCCTCGCCGCCGCGCTGTTCGCGCTGGAGGCGGACCGCAAGTTCGGCGCCCACGTCTTCGACGCCTCCAACGGCGGAGCACTGCTCTGGCAGCATCTCTTCTGGTTCTTCGGCCATCCGGAGGTGTACATCATCGCGCTGCCGTTCTTCGGCATCGTGACCGAGGTGTTCCCGGTCTTCGCCCGCAAGCCGGTCTTCGGCTACATGGGCCTGGTCGCGGCGACCATCGCGATCGCCGGTCTGTCCGTGACCGTGTGGGCGCACCACATGTACGTCACCGGCGGTGTGCTTCTCCCCTTCTTCTCCTTCATGACCTTCCTGATCGCGGTACCGACCGGGGTGAAGTTCTTCAACTGGATCGGCACCCTGTGGAAGGGCTCGGTGTCGTTCGAGACGCCGATGCTGTGGGCAGCGGGCTTCCTCGTCACGTTCCTGTTCGGCGGTCTGACCGGTGTCATCCTCGCCTCGCCGCCGATGGACTTCCACGTCTCCGACTCGTACTTCGTGGTGGCGCACTTCCACTACGTGGTGTTCGGCACGGTCGTCTTCGCGATGTTCTCCGGCTTCCACTTCTGGTGGCCCAAGTTCACCGGCAAGATGCTCGACGAACGCCTCGGCAAGATCACCTTCTGGACCCTGTTCATCGGCTTCCACGGCACCTTCCTGGTCCAGCACTGGCTGGGCGCCGAGGGCATGCCGCGCCGGTACGCCGACTACCTCGCGAGCGACGGCTTCACCGCCCTGAACACGGTCTCGTCGATCGGTTCGTTCCTGCTCGGCCTGTCGATCCTGCCGTTCCTCTACAACGTGTGGAAGACCGCCAGGTACGGCAAGCCGGTCGGTGTCGACGACCCGTGGGGCTACGGCCGTTCGCTGGAGTGGGCGACCTCCTGCCCGCCGCCGCGGCACAACTTCGTCACCCTGCCGCGGATCCGCAGCGAGTCCCCGGCGTTCGACCTGCACCACCCCGACATCGCCCTGGCGGAGGCCGAGGCCCACGGCGTCCGCTCATGACCGACCCGGGGCACCGGGTGGGCGGCGGGCCGCGGCCGGGAGGCGGCCGGGACCTCGGCAACGAGGTGGAGGGATACCTGCTGTGGCGGGCCAGGATCACGGAGGCCGAGCAGCGGGCGAGGGAGTTCACCGGGCGCATGGAGTGGCTGACCACGGGCCAGCGCGACGAGGTCGAGCGGCACTACGTCGACGACAGCCTGCGGCGCGCCCGGCAGGACCTCGAACGGATCGCCGCCCGGTGTGTGTCCCTGCGGGACGAGTACGAGCGGCGCTACCGCGCGCTGCGGGCGCGCTGCGTGGGATGGGCGGTGGCCGTGTGCGGGGGCGTCGCCCTGGTGGCGACGGCGGTGTCGGCGGTGACCGTGGTGTCCGTGGGCCGCTGAGCCGTTCAGTCCCCCGGCTGTGGAGCCGCCGCGGCGGTCAGCGGACGCGCGATGTCCTCCAGTGGCCGGCGCTCCGCGTTCACCGCGCACGCCGCCGCCACCAGCCCGGCCGCGCACATCAGACCGGCCCCGATCTGGAACGCCAGCACCGTGTCGGACACCTTCCCGGTCCCCGTGAGGTCGGCGAAGAGCAGGGGGCCGCTGATGCCGCCAGCGGCCGTGCCGAGAGCGTAGAAGAACGCGATGGACATCGCCCGCGTCTCCATCGGGAAGATCTCCGAGACGGTCAGGTAGGCGCTGGACGCTCCCGCCGAGGCGAAGAAGAGGACCGCGCACCAGCACGCCGTCAGGGTTCCCGCCGTCAGCACACCCCGGCCGAACAGCCAGGCCGTGAGGAAGAGCAGCAGCCCGGAGAGGATGTACGTCGACGAGATCATCACCCTCCTGCCCACCGTGTCGAAGAGCTTGCCCAGGAGCAGCGGGCCGAGGAAGTTGCCGACGGCGATGACCACGAAGTAGTAGCCCGTGTCCCCCGTCGGCACGTCGAAGAAGGCCGTGAGGATCGCGCCGAAGCCGAAGGTGATCGCGTTGTAGAGGAACGCCTGGCCGATGAAGAGGGAGAAGCCGAGGACGGACCTGCGGCGGTAGTCGCGGAAGAGCGTGCGGGCGATCTCGCCGAAGGTGACGCTCCCGCGCTGGTGGATCACCAGCTCGCCGGCCGGTTCGGGGAGCGGCCCGCCCTTCTCCGTCGCCACCCGGTGCTCGATCGAGGAGACGATCTCCTCCGCCTCCCGCTCCCTGCCGTGGATCAGCAGCCAGCGCGGGCTCTCCGGGACGTTGCGCCGTACCAGCAGGATGACCAGGCCGAGGACGACGCCCAGCGCGAAGGTCAGCCGCCAGCCGACGTCCTCGGCCAGGAAGTCCGTGTTCAGCGCGACGATCGAGAGCAGCGAGCCGCCCACCGCGCCCACCCAGAAGCTGCCGTTGATGACCAGGTCGACGCGGCCCCGGTGGTACGCCGGGATCAGCTCGTCGATCGCCGAGTTGATCGCCGCGTACTCGCCGCCGATGCCGAAGCCGGTCAGGAAGCGGAAGGTGAAGAACCACCAGGGGGCGAAGGAGAGCGAGGTCAGGGCGGTGGCGGCCAGGTAGACCGCCAGAGTGGTCATGAAGAGCTTCTTCCGGCCGTACCGGTCGGTCAGGCGGCCCCAGAAGAGGGCGCCGGTGCAGGCGCCGGCCACGTAGAGGGCCGCGGCGGTGCCGGTGACCTGGGAGGAGGAGATCGGCAGGCCGCTGCCCGGTTCGGAGAGGCGGCTCGCGATGTTGCCGACGACCGTGACCTCCAAGCCGTCCAGGATCCAGACGGTGCCGAGGCCGATGACGATCGTCCAGTGCCAGCGGGACCAGGGGAGCCGGTCCAGGCGGGCCGGGATGCGGGTGGTGATCGTCCGGCCGGTGCCCTCCGCGCCCACGTCCGCAGCAGCCGTACCCATCGCGCCTCCTCGGCCGGGAGAAGTACCGGAACCCGCGGCCGGGTGCCCGGCTCCGGGAGCCCTATGCCCCGAGCGCGCGCGACACCGTGAAGATCAGCACGCCGGCCAGCGACCCCACCACCGTGCCATTGATACGGATGAACTGCAGGTCGCGGCCGATGTGCGCCTCGATCTTCCGGGTGGTGTGCTCGGCGTCCCAGCCGGCCACCGTGTCGGTGATCAGGGAGGTGATCTCCTTGCGGTAGGTCGACACGACGTGCACGGCCGCGCCCTCGACCCAGCTGTCGACCTTGTCCTGGACCTTGGGTTCGGAGGCCATCCGGGCGCCCAGGGACATCAGGGAGGCACGCACGCGCAGCCGCAGCTCGCTGCGCTCGTCCTCGGCCGCCGAGACGATCATGGATCGTACGGCCGTCCAGGCGGACGCGATCAGGTCCTGCACCTCGCCGCGGCCCAGGACCTCGCCCTTGAGGCGCTCGACGCGGGCGCGGGTGTCGGTGTCGGACTGGAGGTCGTTGGCGAAGTCGGAGAGGAAGCGGTCGAGGGCGCCGCGGGCCGGGTGGGAGGGCATGTCCCGCATCTCGGAGCAGAAGCGGAGCAGCTCCTTGTAGACGCGCTCGCCTACGCGGCGGTCGACGAACCGGGGGGTCCAGCCGGGGGCACCGCCCTGGACGGCGTCCATCACGGAGTCTCCGTGCAGCACCAGCCAGTCGTACGCGCGGGCGACGACGAGGTCCACGACGCGCTTGTGGCCGCCGTCGGCGACGACCCGCTCCAGCATCTTGCCGATGCCGGGGGCGATCTCCTGGGCGTCGGCGCGCCGGGTGATGGCCTCGCCGACGACCGCCTGGACGTCGGAGTCGCGCAGCACGGTGAGCGCGCCGCGGAGCGCCGTCGCGAGCTCGGCGGTGACCCGGTCGGCGTTCTTCGGCTCGGCCAGCCAGGCACCGAGGCGGCTGCCGATACCGACGGCGCGCAGGCGCTGGCGTACGACGTCCTGGGAGAGGAAGTTCTCGCCGACGAACTCGCCGAGCGAGACGCCGAGCTGGTCCTTCTTGGTCGGGATGATCGCGGTGTGCGGGATGGGCAGGCCGAGGGGGTGGCGGAAGAGGGCGGTCACCGCGAACCAGTCGGCCAGCGCGCCGACCATGCCGGCCTCGGCGGCGGCGGCCACGTAGTCCGCCCAGACGCCGGCGCCGGCGCTCGACGCCCACTTCGCCAGGACGTACACGAGCGCGACGAGCAGGAGCAGGCCGGTCGCCGTGGTCTTCATGCGGCGGACGCCGCGTTGGCGCTCCTCGTCGGCCGGCGTGAAGGCGTTCATGGACTTGTAGGACGGGGTGGCCGGCGCGGGCACGCCCGCCGTCCGGTCCGCCGTCTCCGTAGGTTCCGCCATCTGCTCCACCCGTTCGCAGCCGGTCACCCCACACGGTGACCCCGCACATATTGTCCCTTCCCGACCTACTCCCGGAACGGCGGAAGAGTTCCCGGCGGCGGGCCGGACCTGTTCCGCTCTCTTGACCTCCCCCACTCCTGAGGATTCAATCAACTCTGACCGAACACTCATCAACGTTCGGGTCCCACCGGCAGCCGTCCCGAGCCGCAGCCTTCTGGAGGACTTCGCCATGCGTCATGACACGACCGCGCACCCCTACACGCCACCGCCGCCGCGTATCCGGGACGGGCTGAACGAGGCGGCCGTCCGGCTGGCCGGCGTCGACGCGTCCGTGGCCGCGCTGCCGGACATCCCGCCCCGCGCGCCCGACGCGGACGGCGACGAGGAGAAGCTGGGCGCCGTCACCGTCACCCACCGCTTCGCCGACGCTCCCGGTGACGGCGGGACCGTGCGCTGGCACTACGTCGAGTGCGGCCCCGCCGACGCTCCCGTGGTGGTGTTCCTGCACGGCGTTCCCGACTCCTGGTGGCAGTGGCACCACGCCCTCGAAGCCCTGGGCTCCGACCACCGCTGTCTGGCCGTCGACCTGAAGGGCTACGGCCAGTCGGAGAAGGGCACGGGGGACTTCCGCCAGGAGGGGGTCGCCGTCCAGTTGGAGGCCCTCCTCGACCAGCTGGGGACGGAGCGGTTCAGCCTGGTCACGCACGACAGGGGGACCCCGGTCGGCGACCATCTCGTCGCCCGGCTCGGCGACCGCGTCCTGCGCTACGGCCGGGGACAGCAGCACCTCTGGCACCTGCATCCCGACCTGCACCCGCAGGAGGCGATGTTCGTCTCGCCCGACGCACCCGGCATGCTGGCCGACGCCCGCCGGTTCGTGGTCACCGCGTACACGCTGCTCACGGAGCACGGCGTCGGGGCGTCCGACCTCGTGCGGACCGTGCAGGAGTTCGGGCACGAGGGGATCAGTGCCGCCGTCCCCCGCTACTTCCACTCGTCGTCGTTCCGCCAGGAGTGGATCGAGCGGCGCACCCGGCTCGTTCCCCGGTGGAGGTGTCCCGTCCTCCTCCTACAGGGGGCGGACGACCCCCTCCAGCCCCGCGAGTTCTACACGGACCCCGAGGTGCTCGCACAGCTCCCACCCGGAAGCGGCGTACACCTCTTCGACTCCGGCCACTTCTGGCCATTCGAGGCCCCCGACGAAACAGCCACCGTACTCCGAAACTTCCTCACCCACCCCTAACACCCACAAGCCCGCGGTGGCTAACCACGCGGTTCCCCGCGGGCCGACGGGGGCTGGTCGCGCAGTTCCCCGCGCCCCTTCAGGCCGACTACGCCACCGCCGCTCGAAACAACCCGTCTCGCTGCCGCCACCCGACACAACCCGGCTCGCTGCCGTCCCCTACACCCCGCCGCCACGGTGCTCAGCCACGACGGCGGTGTCCGGCGGTGCCGAACCGGGCCGTGGGTGTCTGCGGGCCGGTGGGGGCTCGTCGCGCAGTTCCCCGCGCCCCTTCAGGCCGACTACGCCACCGCCGCTCGAAACAACCCGTCTCGCTGCCGTCCCCTACACCCCGCCGCCACGGCGCTCAACCACGACGGCGGTGTCCGGCGGTGCCGAACCGGGCCGTGGCCATCCGCGGGTCGGTGGGGGCTGGTCGCGCAGTTCCCCGCGCCCCTTTGGGGCGACTGCGTCACCGGTGCTCGGAATACCCGGCCGGGGAGCAGGCGCGGTTCTGGGGTGGATGGGTTGGCGCTGGCTCAGTAGTCGTCGTGCCTTCGGCGGTCGCGGTCTTCGCGGCGTTGGTGGTGGCGCTCCTGGCGGGCGGCGTGGAGTTCGTGGCGGGCGGATTTGCGGTCGAGTTGTTCCTGGCGGCGTTCTTCCTTGATGCGCTGGCGTTCTGCCCTCGTCACCTTGTGGGCCACCTCGACGCCGCCCCAGAACGCGAAGCCCGTCACCACCACCCGCGGGGCGTCCGGGTCCGGCGACATGTCGTGCTCGCGCTCGTCGAAGCCGCCCATGATGCCGATGCCGCGCATCACGACCTCGACGCCCGGCGGCACGATCACGCTCATCCCGCCCATGATCGCGATGCAGTTGATCACGACCTCGCCGTCCGCGAAGTTCGCCTCGCGCAGGTCGATCTCGCCGCCGCCCCAGAACGCGAAGGACGTGAAGCGCCTCGGCACCGTCCAGCGGCCCTTGCGCTGGAAGCCGGACATCACGGCCACCGCCCAGGACGAGGAGCCCTCGCCGCCGACGATCCGGTGACCCCAACTACCGTTCTGCACCGGCGGCTTGGAGAGCGACACGGCCGGTGACGCGGGCAGGTCCCTGGTGATCGGCGTCAGCTCGCCGTACGTACGGGCCTGGTACGTCGCCTCCAGCCGTTCCTCGAACTCCGCCATGTCGAGACGCCCTTCGGCGAGGGCGTCCCGCAGGATCTCGGCGACTCGTTCACGATCGGCGTCGGAGGCGCGCAGCTCCGGGGCATCGTCGGTCATGGAAGCAGCCTACGAGTTCCCGGCGCCGGGGACCACGGGTGCTGCCTCCACTATGCGGTGGCCCGGTCCGGCGGGGATTTGGGGGTGTCCCCCATGGAATACAGCATCTTCGCGATCACCGCCTCGATGTCCGGCTCCCGGACCGACAGGTCGGCCAACGGGTACTCCGCCGCGATCCGCGCCACCAGCGGCGCCGCCGACTCCGACGCCGGGAACGCCAGCCACTGCCTCGGCCCCTCCACCCTCACCACCCGGGCGGCCGGCCCGGCGTCGATCGGCGGGAGCTCCCGCTCCAGGTCGACCACGAGGGTGCGCTCGCTCTCCCCCGCCTCGTGCAGGCCGGCGAGCGGACCGTCGTACACCAGCCGCCCGTGGTCGATGACCATCACCCGGGAGCACAACTGCTCGATGTCCTGGAGGTCGTGGGTGGTGAGCAGGACCGTGGTGCCGTGTTCGGTGTTCAGTTCGCGGAGGAAGTCGCGGACCCTGGCCTTGGAGATGACGTCCAGGCCGATCGTCGGTTCGTCGAGGTAGAGGACGTCCGGGTCGTGCAGGAGTGCGGCCACGATGTCACCGCGCATCCGCTGGCCCAGGGAGAGTTGTCGTACCGGGACGTCCAGGAGGGTTTCCAGGGAGAGGAGTTCGACCAGGCGGTCCAGGTTCTCGCGGTAACGGGCGTCGGGGATGCGGTACATGCGGTGCATCAGGCGGTAGGAGTCGATGAGGGGGAGGTCCCACCACAGGGTCGTCCGCTGCCCGAAGACCACGCCGATGCGGTGGGCCAGGCGGGTGCGTTCGCGGGACGGGTCGATGCCGGCCACCCGGAGCCGGCCGCCGCTCGGGGTGAGGATGCCCGTCAGCATCTTGATCGTGGTCGACTTCCCGGCGCCGTTCGGGCCGATGTAGCCGACCATCTCGCCCCGCGCCACCGTGAAGGAGAGCGAGTCGACCGCCCGTACCTCCCGGCGTTCCCGTTTCAGGAAGCCGGTCTTCTTCCGGACCTCGAAGACCTTCTCGACCCCGTCGACCTGGATGAACACCTCGTCGACCTCGTCCATCCCGTCCACCTCACCGGCCCCTCCGGCCTTGTCGTTCTCGTTGACCTCGTCGTTCTCGTTGGCCTCGTCGACCTCGTTGGCCTCGTCGGACACGTCCGGCATCGGATCAGCTCCCCGTACTTCGATACGACCTGAGGCCGGCCCGCCATGCCAGGCCCGCCAGCACGCAGCACGCCGCCGCCACCAGCGGTGTCGACCAGGCCGTCCACGCCGGCAGCCGCAGCGGAT
This sequence comes from Streptomyces sp. NPDC048278, assembly GCF_040652195.1. NCBI lineage: Bacteria > Bacillati > Actinomycetota > Actinomycetes > Kitasatosporales > Streptomycetaceae > Streptomyces > Streptomyces sp. NPDC048278. The sequence continues at coordinate 194,065 of NZ_JBEZLP010000008.1, read as the reverse complement.
ACGGCCGCCCCAGCACGTACGCGGCCGGCACCCAGTTGACGAAGGCCAGCGGCAGCATGAACGTCACCCCGCGCACGAAGTCCTTCCCGAACACCGTCGGCGGGTACTGGAGCAGCGTCGTACCGCCGTACGTGAACGCGTTCTGCACCTCCGCCGCGTCCTGCGCCAGGAACTGGAAGGCCGCGCCCGCCACGAACAGCGCGCAGAAGATCGCCGCGCCGCCCGCCAGCATCAGCGGGACCAGCAGCACCTTCGCCGGCGTCCACACGACGTCCACGGAGACCAGCGCCCAGCCCAGCACCACCGCGCCCTGGGTGATCCGGCCGAGGCGGCGCGGCGCGAAGTGGTCCGCTCCTATCTGGGCGAGCACCGGGGCCGGCCGGACCAGCAGCGTGTCGAAGGAGCCGTCGCGGATCCGGGCGCCCAGCACGTCCATCGAGCCCAGCACCAGGTCGGCCACCCCGAACGCGGTCGCCGACAGCCCGTACAGGAAACAGACCTCGGGCAGCGACCAGCCGCCGAGCGAGTCGACCTGCGAGAACATCAGCAGGATCGTGGCGAAGTCCAGCCCGGTGACCAGCAGGTTCCCGGCCATGGTGATGGCGAAGGACGTGCGGTAGATCATCGTGGAGCGGATCCACATCGCGGCGATCAGCCGGTACGCCCGCAGACCGTCCCGCATGCGCTCACCCACCCTGCACCACCACCCGTCGTGTCGCCGCCGACTGCAGCAGCCGGCCCGCCGCCAGCAGCACCACCGCCCACCCGGCCTGGAAGGCGAGCGCCCCCGCCGCGCCCGTCTCGCCCAGCAGTACGTCCGCCGGCATCTGGATCTGCGCCGCCCACGGCAGGACACGGGCGACCTCGCCGAAGGCGCCCGGGAAGACGTTCAGCGGCAGGGTCATGCCCGAGAAGAAGATCCCCGTGATCATCAGCACCTGGTTGACGCCCATCCCGTCCATCAGCCAGAACGCGCTCAGCGCGACCAGGTAGCGGATGCCGAAGCTGACGAGCATCGCGAGGAGCAGCGCGACCAGGAAGGCGGCCCAGGTGCCGGCGTCCGTGGGCAGCGCCATCGGGAAGAACGCCGCGCCGACCAGGAAGGGGATCACGCCCCGCCCCAGCATCTGGAACAGCGAGCGGCCCAAGTCGGTCGCCAGCCACCACATTTGAAGATCGGCCGGACGGTACAGGTCGATCGCGATCGCGCCGGTGCGGATACGCTCCATCAGGTCTTTTTCGACGCCCCCGCCCTGGATCGCGAGCGTCGCGTACAGGCACTGCCCGAGCCACACATAGGTCACCGCCTGTGCCTGGTCATAGCCTCCGAGGTGCGGTTTCTCGTCCCACAGCGCCAAGTAGGTGTAGACGAGGATGATCCCGAAGGCGGTGTTCGTGAACACCCCGGCGGCGGTGGCGGCCCGGTACGTCGCGTACCGTCTGAAACCCCCCGCCGCGACGGCTGTGTACAACCGTCCCGCGCCCACGCCAACCGACCTCCCGGACCGCCCGACACCGAAGCGCAGGAGCCTACTGCGCCGGCGACATCGCAGGCCACGCAATTTCCGTGACCGAAGCGTGCCGGAATCCGGGAACGGAACGCGCGGTGCGAGAGTCTTCAACAGGGGGCGCAGAAGCGTACGAGGTCGTACGGGAACGAATGTACGACGCGAAACAGGAGTCCGTGCACGACATGAGCGACGAGCCGCAGCCGCAACAGCCGAACCAGGGCGGCGGAGGCCCGACGGAGCCGCCGGCTGCGGCCGAGGAGAAGAAGACCCCGGCGCAGCCGACGGCCGGGACGAAGCAGCCGGAGCCGCCCGCGGCGGCCGAGAGGACGACGCCGGAGCCGTCCCGGACGGAACCGTCCGAAGCGGAACCGGCCGGAACGGAACCGCCCCGCGCGGAACCGTCCGGAGCGGAACCCTCCGGCGCGGAGCCGTCCGGGACGAAGCCGGCCACGGCGGCCGGGCAGGCGAGGGCGGAGCGGCGGCCGGCCGCCGAGGACACGCAGACGCGGCAGCTCGCCGCGGTCAGAGTGCCGAAGGCACGACCGGCGGCGGCGGCCGAGGACAGACCGGACCCGCAGGACGGGCAGAACCCGCAGGACGGACAGGACGCACAGCAGAGGCAGAGCACGCAGCACACGCAACGCACGCAGGGCGGGCAGGACACCGAGACACGGCAGCTCGCCGCGGTCAGGCCGCCGAAGGCGGAGGCACTCGCCGCGGTCGCACCGCCCGCGGCGGAACCGCCCGGCACGGAGCCGCCCGCGGCCGGCGTGCAGACGACGGGGGGCGGAAAGAAGATGAAGCGGCCCAAGCGCACCGGATGGCGGCGGATCATCCCGACCTGGCGGATGGTGCTCGGCACCTTCGTGCTCGGGGTACTGCTGGTGATCGGCCTGTTCTTCGTCGGCTACTCGATGGTGAACATCCCGGCCGCCAACACGTTCGCCACCAAGCAGTCCAACGTGTACCTGTACGCCGACGGCTCCCAGCTCGCCCGCGACGGCGAGGTCAACCGGGAGAACGTGGACCTCTCCCAGGTCTCCGCGGACGCCCAGCACGCCGTGCTCGCCGCGGAGGACCGCGACTTCTACACCGAGTCCGCCGTCGACCCCAAGGCGATGCTGCGCGCCGGCTGGAACACCGCGACCGGCAAGGGCACCCAGTCCGGCTCCACGATCACCCAGCAGTACGTGAAGAACTACTACCTCGCCCAGGAGCAGACCGTCACCCGCAAGGTGAAGGAGTTCTTCATCTCGATCAAGCTGGACCGCAGCGAGTCCAAGGCCCAGATCCTCGAGGGCTACCTCAACACCAGCTACTTCGGCCGCAACGCCTACGGCATCCAGGCCGCCGCCCAGGCCTACTACGGCGTGGACGCCATCGACCTCGACCCGGCCCGCGCCGCCTACCTCGCCGCGCTCGTCAACGCGCCGAGCGAGTACGACGTCGTCGCCCACCCCGAGAACAAGGCGGCGGCGGTCGCCCGCTGGAACTACGTCCTCGACGGCATGGTCAAGAAGGGCTGGCTCACCGAGTCCAAGCGGACCGGCATGAAGTTCCCGATGCCCAAGCAGCAGACCGTCTCCACCGGCATGTCCGGACAGCGCGGCTACATCGTCAACGCGGTCAACGACTACCTGATCAAGAACAAGATCGTCGACTCGGACGCCCTGGAGGCCGGCGGCTACCGCATCACCACCACCCTCCAGAAGAACCGGCAGAACGCCTTCGTCAAGGCCGTCGACGACAAGCTGATGTCGAAGCTGAGCAAGAACAACAAGGTCGACAGCTACGTGCGGGCCGGCGGCGCCTCCGTCGACCCGAAGACCGGCAAGGTCGTCGCCATGTACGGCGGCATCGACTACGTGAAGCAGTACACCAACGGCGCGACCCGCGGTGACTTCCAGGTCGGCTCCACCTTCAAGCCCTTCGTCTTCGCCTCCGCCGTCGACAACGGCTCCACCACCCAGTCCGGGCAGACCATCACCCCGAACACCTACTACGACGGCACCAACAAGCGCACCGTCCAGGGCTGGCCCGGCGGCGCCTACGCGCCGGAGAACGAGGACGAGAAGTCGTACGGCCAGATCACCGTCCGCAAGGCCACCGACCTCTCCGTGAACTCGGTGTACGCGCAGATGGCCGTCGACGTCGGCCCGTCCAAGGTCAAGCAGACCGCCGTCGGCCTGGGCATCCCCGCCGACACCAAGGACCTCCAGCCGTACCCGTCGATCGCCCTCGGCACCGCCACCGCCAGCGTCCTCGACATGGCGGAGGCCTACGCCACGCTCGCCAACCACGGCAAGCACGGCACGTACACGATGGTCGACAAGGTCACCAGGGACGGCACCCAGGACATCAAGCTGCCGGAGTCCAAGACCACCCAGGCCGTCAGCCGGCAGGCCGCCGACACCACCACCTCCATCCTGCAGAGCGTGGTCGACAACGGCACCGCCACCGCCGCGCAGGCCGCGGGCCGCCCGGCCGCCGGCAAGACCGGCACCGCCGAGGAGGACACCGCCGCCTGGTTCGCGGGCTACACCCCGGACCTGTCCACCGTCGTCTCCGTGATGGGCCAGGACCCGGTCACGGCCGCCCACAAGTCGCTCTACGGCGCGCTCGGCCTGGAGCGGATCAACGGCGGCGGGGCCCCGACCGAGATCTGGGCGCAGTACACCAAGGACGCCCTGAAGGGCACCACGGCCGCCGACTTCGACCTGAACCTCCAGGCCGGCGCCGAGACCGTGGCCCCGCCCACCCGGAGCACGGCCACCCCGGGCACCGGTGGCCAGGACAACGGCGGCACCACCGGCGGGAACCAGGACAACGGCGGCACCACCGACGGCGGCCAGGACAACGGCGGCACGACGGACGGCTCCACCACCGCCGGCACCACCGACGGTTCCACGACGGACGGGTCCACCACCGACGGCTCGACCACGTCCGGTACGACGACCTCCGGCACCGACTCCGGTACGACCACCTCGGGAACGGACTCCGGAACCTCCACCGGCACCACGACCGGCGGCACCAGTACCGGCACGACGACCTCGGGCACCGACACCGGCACCAGTACCGGCACCACGGCGGGCGACGGAGGCGGGTTCGGGTTCGTCCAATGACCGTCGGCCACTGACTCCGGTCAGTGGCCGCTGGTCGCCTTGAGACCGACCACGGCGACCAGCAGCAGGCACACGAAGAAGATCCGGGCGGCGGTGGCAGGCTCCCCCAGCACCACCATGCCGACCACCGCCGCCCCGGCCGCCCCGATCCCCACCCACACGCCGTAGGCGGTACCGATGGGGAGCGTCCTCGCGGCGTAGGACAGCAGCAGCATGCTGGCGACGATCCCACCGCCGGTGAGCAGGCTGGGCAGGGGCCGGGTGAACCCGTCCGTGTACTTCATCCCCACCGACCAGCCGACCTCCAGCAGACCGGCGACGACAAGCAGAACCCAGGCCATGACGGCACCTCCGAGACGTTTCTGTACAACCGGGGTGCGTCGTCTTTGCCTTCACGGTCCCGGTACGGCGCGTCTCGTCGGGCTGGCTCCTTCGAACATAGCAAAGAAACGACAAAGAGGCCTGGTGACCACAGTCACCAGGCCCCTCCAAGCCTCTGAATCAGCGGTATCAGAGATACAGGCCGGTCGAGTCCTCCGAGCCCTCGAACCGGTCGGCGGCCACCGCGTGCAGATCGCGCTCCCGCATCAGCACGTAGGCCACCCCCCGCACCTCGACCTCGGCACGGTCCTCCGGGTCGTACAGCACCCGGTCGCCGGGCTCCACCGTCCGCACGTTCTGCCCGACCGCGACCACCGCGGCCCAGGCCAGCCGGCGCCCGACGGCCGCCGTGGCGGGGATCAGGATGCCCCCGCCCGACCGGCGCTCGCCCTCCCCGGTGTCCTGCTTGACCAGGACCCGGTCGTGCAGCATCCGGATGGGCAGCTTGTCGTGCTGGCTGCTCTGCTCGTCTCTCTTGGCGCTCACGCCTGTGAACCTACCCGCCTCTGATCAGCTCTTACGGCGCCGGGTACCGCTGAAGACCAGCAGCCCGACCACGCCCGCGGCGACGAGGGCGACCGGCACCACCCGCTCCAGTCGCGGCGCGCCCTCTTCGTCCACGAACTGGGCCCGTACCTCGCTCACGACCCGGTTGACCTGGACGTAGGCCCTCCCGAGCGTGTGATCGACGTTGGCCGCCACCTTGGCCTTCGCATCGCCGACGATGGTCTTCGGGTGCACCCGCACCCCGATCTCGTCCAGCGTCTCGGCCAGCACCTCGCGGCGGCGCTTGATGTCCGCCTCGATCTGCGCCGGGGTTCTGGTGTCCGACGTCTCCGCCACCGTAGGCCCTCCGAAGTCTGCCGTACTGCCTGTTCCGGACAGTCTGTCAGCTCTCGCCGCCGCCGCACGGTCAGGACCCCCCGTTACGCTAGACCGATGAGCGAGCGACTCCAGCCCGGGGACGTAGCCCCCGACTTCACCCTTCCCGACGCCGACGGCAACGAGGTGTCCCTTTCCGCCCACAAGGGCCGCAAGGTCATCGTCTACTTCTACCCGGCCGCGCTCACCCCCGGCTGCACGAAGCAGGCCTGCGACTTCACCGACAACCTCACCCTCCTCGCCGACGCCGGCTACGACGTCCTCGGCATCTCCCCCGACGCCCCCGCGAAACTCGGCAAGTTCCGCGAGAAGGAGAACCTCAAGGTCACCCTCCTCGCCGACCCCGACAAGAAGGTCCTCGACGCGTACGGCGCCTTCGGCGAGAAGATGAACTACGGCAAGACCTACCTGGGCGTCATCCGCTCCACGATCATCGTCGACGAGCAGGGCAAGGTGGAAAAGGCCCTCTACAACGTCCGCGCCACCGGCCACGTAGCCAAAATCATCAAGGACCTGGGCATCTGACCACCCCCTGACGCACCCCCACAGACGGCTCGCACCGGAACCCTCCGGACGCGAGCCGTTTCCCATACCCGTACGTGACCCTCCGACAACCTGTTCGTTACTCCGTACGGACTGCGAACACGCAGCCGGAGGCGGAGGGGGCTCGGGGGGGGGCACGGACGTTGTCGGAGGCGCTGCGGAGGCTGGGGCTGGAGGTGGTCGGCGGGCATCACACGCACATCAGTCGACGGGTCAAGGCGTACGGGATCGACACGTCGCACTTCCAGCTGCCGACTCGGCAGGGCAAGCCGTGGCGTCCGCGAACCCCCGAAGGGCTGCTCATCGAGCAGTCGGAGGACCGCGCCCGCCGCATTCCGAGCGACCGGCTCAGGTGGGCAATGACGGCGATGGGCGTACCGGAGCGCTGCGCCCAGTGCGGTACCGATGCAGTCTGGCGAGGTCACCCACTCCCGCTGGAGGTCGACCACTTCGACGGCAACTGGCGCGACAACCGCATCCAGAACCTGCGCCTGCTCTGCCCCAACTGCCACTCCACCACGGACAGCTATCGAGGGCGAGGCAAAGGCCGCACCCAGGGTGGCTCGGCATGAGCTGCGGCGTGCGGTACACCCGTGAACGGCTGGAGGAGGCTGCCCGGCTGTGCTCCAGCATCGATGCCGTGATCGCCCACTTCGGCAGCGACCCCTACGCCAAACTCGATCGCTACCTCCGCAAGCGCTTCGCCCACTTCGGAATCGACATCTCGCACTTCCTTGACTCCGGCCGGCAACCACGCCCCGGGGCCGACGAGTTGCGCGCGGCGGTGACCGGGTCGGTCTCCATCTCCGGGGTACTGCGCCTGTTGCGGCGCCCGGATACCAGCACTCAGCGCACACTGCTCCGCCACTGGATCACCGAGGAAGGGCTATCCACCGCGCACCTCCTCGGGCAGGCGCATTCGCGCGGAAAGAGCCGCCCGGACAAGGTCAAGCGTCCGGAGGACATCCTGGTCAAGCACGACGGCTCGCGCCGGACGAGGACCGTGCTGTTACGTCGGGCTCTTCGGGACATCGGCGTGCCGACGGTGTGCGCCGAATGCGGAGTGGGTTCCGAGTGGCTCGGGAGGCCCATGACCCTGGAGGTCGATCACATCAACGGAGACTGGATTGACGACCGGCAGGAGAACCTGCAATTGCTGTGCCCGAACTGCCATGCGGTCACGAGCACCTGGTGCCGAGGAGGCTCACGAAGAAAGGCATAGCCCCGTACACTGGGCCAAGCAAAACGGCAGCTCCAGAAATGTCCGTTTTGGGGCGGTCGTGGCGAAATAGGCGATACGCGCGGGTTTTAGGTGCCCGTGGGAGAAATCCCGTGTGGGTTCGAGTCCCACCGACCGCACATACGAGGGGCCACCTTCACGGGCGGCCCCTCTCCCGTTCTCAGCCCAACAGCTCCCGCACCACCGGCACCAACGCCCGGAATGCCTTGCCCCGGTGGCTGATTGCGTTCTTTTCGGTGGGGGTCAGTTCGGCGCAGGTTCGTGACTCGCCGTCCGGCTGGAGGATGGGGTCGTAGCCGAAGCCGTTTGTGCCGGTGGGGGTGTGGCGCAGGGTGCCCCGGAGTTGGCCCTCGACGACGCGTTCCGTGCCGTCGGGCAGCGCGAGGGCCGCTGCGCAGGCGAAGTGGGCGGCGCGGTGTTCGTCGGCGATGTCGGAGAGCTGGGCGAGGAGGAGGTCGAGGTTGGCCTTGTCGTCGCCGTGGCGGCCGGCCCAGCGGGCGGAGAAGATGCCGGGGGCGCCGTTCAGGACGTCGACGCAGAGGCCGGAGTCGTCGGCGACGGCGGGGAGGCCGGTGGCCTGGGCGAGGGCGTGGGCCTTCAGCAGCGCGTTCTCGGCGAAGGTGACGCCGGTTTCCTTGACGTCGGGGATGTCGGGGAACGCGTCGGCGCCCACCAGTTCGTGGGGCAGCCCCGCCTCCGCGAGGATCGAGTGCAGCTCGGTGATCTTTCCGGCGTTGCGGGTGGCGAGGATCAGGCGGGTCGTCATGGCCAGCAGTATCGCAAGGGCCGGGGCGGTGCCTTACGGCGTGCAGACCTTGGTCAGTTCGCCGGCCGCGTCGGTGACCGGGGTGACGTCGGGGGTGGAGTCGCCGTTCCTGACGGCCGTGCGGACGTTGTCGACGGCCTGCTGGAGGTGGTCGACCGCCTTGTTGACGTCGGCGTCGTCGGTCTTGTCGCCGATCTTCCCGAGGTTCTGCTGGATGGAGTCGAGGGAGGCCTCGGTGCGGGTGGGGTCGTTCGCGGCGTTCTCCACGGCCTGCTGGAGTGCGGTGACGCTGTCGGCGATGGAGTCGGCGGTGCGGACGCAGTCCAGTGCCGTGCTGACCGAGTCGCAGCCGGCCAGGAGGGCGGCGGTGAGTGCGGCGGTCGCGGTTGCGGCGGCGATGGTGGTGACGCGACGGCGTCCTCGGCGTCGGCTGGCGGCCATGGTGGTGTCCCTCCCCGTGGTACGGCTGGCCGGGCGCACGGTTGTACATGCCGTGCGCCCGTATGGATAGGGACGCGGGGTGGGCCGCCGGGGTTGCCCCGTCGTACCTCGGGTTTTTCCCTTCCCTTTACTTCTGTCGCCGCTACTTCCCGAGGGCCTCGTCGAGCGCCGCCTGCTGGATCGTGGCCAGGTCGGTGCAGCCGGCGACGGCGAGGTCGAGGAGGGCGTTGAGTTCGTCGCGGGCGAAGGGCTCGGCCTCGGCGGTGCCCTGGACCTCGACGAAGCGGCCGTCGCCGGTGCAGACGACGTTCATGTCGGTCTCGGCCTTGACGTCCTCCTCGTAGCAGAGGTCCAGGAGCGGGACTCCGCCGACGATGCCGACGGAGACGGCCGAGACGGTGCCGGTCAGGGGCTGGCGGCCGGCCTTGACGAGCTTGCGTTCCCTGGCCCAGGTGATGGCGTCGGCGAGGGCGACGTACGAGCCGGTGATGGCGGCGGTGCGGGTGCCGCCGTCGGCCTGGAGGACGTCGCAGTCGAGGACGATGGTGTTCTCGCCGAGGGCCTTGTAGTCGATGACGGCGCGCAGGGAGCGGCCGATGAGGCGGGAGATCTCGTGGGTGCGACCGCCGATCTTGCCCTTGACGGACTCGCGGTCGCCGCGGGTGTTGGTGGCGCGGGGGAGCATGGCGTATTCCGCGGTGACCCAGCCTTCGCCGCTGCCCTTGCGCCAGCGGGGGACGCCTTCGGTGACGGAGGCGGTGCAGAAGACCTTGGTGTCGCCGAAGGAGACGAGGACGGAGCCCTCGGCGTGCTTGCTCCAGCCGCGTTCGATGGTGACCGGGCGGAGTTGTTCGGGGGTGCGGCCGTCGATTCGAGACATGGCGATGAGCCTATCCGGAGCGCGGGAAGGGGCTCTTCCCACGGCGGGAAGAGCCCCTTCTCGGGTGAGCGGGTGGCTCACATCATGTCTTCGATCTCCGCGGCGATCGGGTCGGCGTCGGTGCCGATGACGACCTGGATGGCGGTGCCCATCTTGACGACGCCGTGGGCGCCGGCGGCCTTGAGGGCGGCATCGTCGACCAGCGAGGCGTCGTGGACCTCGGTGCGCAGCCGGGTGATGCAGCCTTCGATCTCGTCGATGTTCTCGATTCCGCCGAGGCCGGCGACGATCTTCTCAGCCTTGCTGGCCATGTTCTTTCTCCCTGATCCGAACCGCTTTGTCGCAGTAACCCACAGTTGGCCCATCTTTGCGAGCGGCCGTACCGCGTGTGCCGAATGATGGCGAGCAGCGCGGCGGAACCGTCTGCCGACTGGTCTACACCAGCTGGTGGGCGGTCGACAAACCCCGGAGGAGGCGCCCGTGAGTGCCGAGAGTGCCGGCAGTGCGGTGGGTCCCGCGCGGGAGCGGTGGCACTCCCTGTTCCAGGGGTTGCAGAAGATGGGCCGGAGTCTGCAGCTGCCGATCGCGGTGCTGCCGGCGGCGGGGATCCTGAACCGGCTGGGCCAGCCGGACGTGTTCGGGGACCAGGGGCTGGGCTGGACCGCGGTCTCGAAGGTGATGAAGGGGGCGGGCGGGGCGCTGCTCGACGGTTCGGTCGGGCTGCCGTTGCTGTTCTGCGTCGGGGTCGCGATCGGGATGGCGCGGAAGGCGGACGGTTCGACGGCGCTGGCGGCGGTGGCGGGCTTTCTCGTCTATTACGGGGTGCTGCACCAGTTCCCGGAGGACTGTCCGGGTGGGTCGAGGACGGTGCCGGGGATCGGGTGCCAGGTGCGGGACGGGTCGGTGTCGACGTTCACGTTCCAGAATCCCGGGGTGTTCGGCGGGATCGCGCTGGGGCTGCTGACCGCGTTCTTCTGGGCGCGGTACCACCGGACGAGGCTGGTGGACTGGCTGGGGTTCTTCAACGGGCGGCGGCTGGTGCCGATCATCATGTCGTTCGTGGCCATCGCGTTCGCCGCGCTGTGCCTGTGGGTGTGGCCGCCGATCGGTGGCGGTCTGGAGAGTTTCAGCCACTGGCTGCGGGACGCGGGGGCGTGGGGTGCGGGGGTGTTCGGGCTCGCGAACCGGGCGTTGCTGGTGGTGGGGCTGCACCAGTTCCTGAACGTGCCCCTCTGGTTCCAGTTCGGCAGTTACACCACGCCGGGCGGGCAGACGGTGCACGGGGACATCAACATGTTCCTGGCGGGTGATCCGGACGCGGGTCAGTTCACGTCGGGGTTCTTCCCGGTCATGATGTTCGCGCTGCCGGCCGCCGCGCTGGCCATCACGCACTGCGCGAGGCCGCACCGGCGCAAGGAGGTCGGCGGCCTGATGCTGTCGGTGGCGCTGACGTCGTTCGTGACGGGCATCACGGAGCCGCTGGAGTACTCGTTCATGTTCGTCGCGCCGCTGCTGTACGGGGTGCACGCGGTGCTGACGGGGGTGTCGATGGCGGTGACGTGGGGTCTCGGGGTGCACGACGGGTTCAGTTTCTCGGCGGGGCTCATCGACTACGTCATCAACTGGAAGCTGGCGACGCGGCCTTGGGCGATCGTGCCGATCGGGCTGTGCTTCGCGGCGGTCTACTACGCGATCTTCCGGTTCGCCATCACGCGGTTCGACCTGAAGACCCCGGGCAGGGAGCCGGAGGAGGAGGTGGAGGACGTCACCGGGGCCTGAGCGGGCTGTGGCCGAATGACATACACCGCGTAGCGCTCCGGTTGCGGAATTGACGGGTTCCTTATATCGCCCCCATCGTGTACAACAGGTCTACACCACTGAGTGGTGTAGACCACCACCGATGGAGGAAGTATGACAACCGCCACCGCGACGGCGGCCCCCACAAAGAAGTGGGGATCCGGTCTTTTCCAGGGTCTGCAGAAGATCGGCCGCAGCCTTCAGCTGCCGATCGCCGTGCTGCCGGCCGCGGGCCTGCTGCTCCGCTTCGGTCAGCAGGACATCCATGACAAGCTGCATCTGCCGGACAAGGTCACGGCGGTGTTCGCCACCGCGGGTGGCGCGATCTTCGACAACCTCCCGCTGCTGTTCTGCGTCGGTGTCGCGATCGGCTTCGCCAAGAAGGCGGACGGCTCCACCGCACTCGCCGCGCTCGTCGGCTTCCTCGTCTACAAGAACGTCCTCACCGCGTTCCCCGTCACCGACGCCAAGGTCCAGGCGGGCGCGGACATCGCGGCGACCTACAACAACCCCGGTGTGCTCGGCGGCCTGGTGATGGGTCTGCTCAGCGCGGTGGTCTGGCAGCGCTTCCACCGGACCAGGCTGGTGGACTGGCTCGGCTTCTTCAACGGCCGCCGGCTCGTCCCGATCATCATGGCCTTCGTCGGCACGATCATGGGTGTCTTCTTCGGCCTGATCTGGAAGCCCGTCGGCGACGGCATCTCCGACTTCGGCAAGTGGATCACCGGCCTCGGCGCCCTCGGTGCCGGTCTGTTCGGCCTGATCAACCGTGCGCTGATCCCGGTCGGCATGCACCAGTTCGTGAACACCGTCTCCTGGTTCCAGATCGGCGACTACAAGACGGCGTCCGGCACGATCGTCCACGGCGACCTCACCCGCTTCTTCGCCGGTGACCCGACGGCCGGTCAGTTCATGTCCGGCTTCTTCCCCATCATGATGTTCGGCCTCCCGGCCGCCGCCCTGGCCATCGCGCACACCGCCCGCCCGGAGCGCCGCGCTGCCGTCATGGGCATGATGCTGTCGATGGCGCTGACCTCCTTCGTGACCGGTGTGACCGAGCCGATCGAGTTCACCTTCATGTTCATCGCGCCGCTGCTGTACGCGATCCACGCGGTGCTCACCGCCCTGTCGATGGCGATCACCTGGGCGCTCGGGGTGCACGCGGGCTTCACCTTCTCCGCGGGCGTCATCGACTACATACTCAACTGGAACCTGGCGACCAAGCCCTGGCTGATCATCCCGATCGGCCTGGTCTTCGGAGCGGTCTACTACTTCGTCTTCCGCTTCGCCATCGTCCGCTTCAACCTCCCCACCCCGGGCCGCGAGCCCGAGGAGGAGATCGAGGACCTCACGAAGGCGTGAGTCCCTCCACGGTGTGGCGAAGGCCCCCGCAGCCCGGCGGCTGCGGGGGCCTTCCCCGTCGTACGGCCCTGAACGCCGTACGTGCGTCAGATCTCGTACGTCGCGCGCGGCGCCGCGAGATCCACCGGGCCGTCGAAGGCCTCGCGGGCGTGGGCGAGGTTGACGGCGGGGTCGGTCCACGGCGGGATGTGGGTGAGGACCAGGCGGCGGGCGGCGGCCCGGGCCGCGGTCTCGCCGGCCTCGCGGCCGTTGAGGTGCAGGTCCGGGATGTTCTCCTTGCCGTGCGTGAAGGCGGCCTCGCACAGGAACAGGTCGGTGTCCCGGGCCAGGTCCTCCAGTGCCGGGGTGACGCCGGTGTCGCCGGAGTACGTCAGGGACTTCCCGGCGTGCTCGACGCGGATGCCGTACGCCTCCACGGGATGCCGGACCCGCTCGGTGTGGACCGTGAACGGGCCGACGTCGAACGTGGACGGCTTGACCGTGTGGAAGTCGAAGACCTCGCTCATCGAGGAGGCGGTGGGCGTGTCGGCGTAGGCGGTGGTGAGGCGGTGCTCGGTGCCCTCGGGGCCGTAGACCGGGATCGGGGGGCACGGTCCGCCGTCGTGGCGGTAGTAGCGCGCCACGAAGTAGGCGCACATGTCGATGCAGTGGTCGGCGTGCAGATGGCTCAGGAAGATCGCGTCGAGGTCGTAGAGACCGCAGTGGCGCTGCAGCTCGCCCAGGGCGCCGTTGCCCATGTCGAGGAGCAGCCGGAAGCCGTCGGCCTCTACGAGGTAGCTCGAGCAGGCCGATTCCGCGGACGGGAACGACCCCGAGCAGCCGACGACGGTGAGCTTCATGAAGCAGAAACCTCCGTTGGCGGAAACCCAGACGCACTGGGAACCGGAGTCGGGAAAAGGGCATGACGGGGGTCGTGCGGTTTGTCGAGCGTAAGGCGCAAAAGAGCCGGTCGCTCCTCTGCCAGGGGCCGTTGTGGGCGAACTCACCTGTGGTGTCACCGGTTCGGCTGGACCGGGGGCGTATGAGGATTGCGCAAGGGCGCGCATTGATTATCTCGCGCCGGTAACGTCGTCGTATGGACACGTCTTGGTGGCTCGCGCTCGCGGCAGTCGTTCTGCTGGCGCTGGTCGCCACGCTCGTCGACGGCTGGGGCAGGGGACACCGGCCGCGCGGGCACCGCACCCGCCCTCCCGGACATCCGCGCGGCACGCACCCGCAGACCGGGCGGCCCCACCCGGGGGACATCTGGTGGGCCAACGTGCCCTACGAGGACGGTCCCGGCGCCAAGGACCGGCCCTGCCTGGTGCTGGCCGTGCACGGCAACCGGGCGACGATCGCGAAGATCACCAGCAAGTACCACGACGAGCGCGCCGGGGTGATCCCGCTGCCGCCGGGCTCGGTCGGGGACGCCCAGGGCCGGCCGAGCTTCCTGGAGACGGACGAGCTGCGGGAGATCGCGCTGTGGGAGTTCCGGCGCCGGGTGGGCGTGGTCGACCCGGTGCTGTGGGACCAGGTGCGGCACCTGGCGTAGGGCGCGCGGGGCGGGTTCCGTAGGGCGCGCGGGGCGGGTTCAGCTCACCTTGACGGTGACCCGCCACTCCTGGATGCCCTTGCAGGAGACGCCGCCGGGCGCGGTGGGCTGGGCGCACAGGGGGCGGGTGGAGGAGAGGGTGACGGTGCCGGCGGCGACCGCGTCGTAGGCGGCGGAGGCGTCGCCCGGCTGGAGCACGATCCCGGCGTTGGTGGCGCGCAGCGCGGAGCCGCTGGCGGTGACGGCCTTCCAGGGGCGCTGTCCGGTGCCGTCGAGGCTGAGCCGGAGCTGTCCGCCGACCGCCATGCAGTAGGTGCTGCCGTTGTCCGCGGCGGTGAGTTCGCCGGCACTGACGCAGCGGGTGGCGGGTGCGCCGGGCGAGCTCGTGCCCGGCGAGGCGGACACCGTGCCGCTGCCCTTGCCCCCGCTGTTGTCGCCCCCGCTCTGCGAGCCGCAGCCCGCCAGCAGGAGCAGGCTCGCCGCGGCGAGCGACGCGCGGTGGAACGTCGTACGGCGCATGAGGTGTCCGCCTTTCCGTCGGGGAACGGACCCTGGATGCCGATATGACGTATCCGCCCCTCGTACGGATCCCGCACCCGGACGGCTTCCGGGTGCGGGATCCGGTCAGTTCACCTGATCAGCTCACGGGCGGGATCAGCCGGTCGTGACGGCGGTGTCGTCGACGACGAAGCTGGTCTGGAGCGAGGAGTCCTCGACACCGCTGAACTTCAGGGTGACGGTCGAGCCCGCGTAGGACCCGAGGCTGAAGGACTTCTGCACGTACCCGGAGGCCGCGTTGAGGTTGGAGTACGTGGCCAGCGTGGTCGAACCGGCGGTGACGGTCAGCTTGTCGTACTGGGTGCTGGTGGTGGTCTCGGCCGTGTCGATGTGCAGGTAGAAGGTGAACGTGGTGGCGGTGCAGCCGGACGGGATCGTCACCGACTGGGACAGCGTGTCGGTGTGGGTCGAACCGTAGCCGTCGAGCCATGCCTTGTAGGAGCCGGCGTGGGCCGCCTCACCGCTGTCGCTGGTGATGACACCGCTGCTCGCGGTCCAGGTCGTGTTGCCCGACTCGAAGCCCGGGTTGCCCAGCAGCTGCGAGGAGGTGCAGGTGCCGCCGCCGCTGGTGCTGACGGTCCAGGTGAAGGAGGCCGAGCCGGAGGCGCCGGTGGAGTCGGTCGCGGTGACGGTGGCGCTGTAGGTGCCCGCGGTGGACGCCGTGCCGGAGATCAGGCCGGTGGAGCTGGAGATGGACAGGCCGGTGGGCAGGCCGGAGGCGCTGTAGGTGAGGGTGGCGCCCGCGCTGTCGGAGGCCGAGATCTGCAGGCTGACCGAGCTGCCGGTCGCGGTGGACTGGCTGCCGGGGTTGGTGACGGTCACGGTGTTGCCCGTGCTGGTGCCGGAGGCGAAGGCGGTGGTGCCGTTCGGGGTGCCCCAGCCGGTCGGGCCGTCGTAGCCGGTGCCGGCGGTGCAGAAGTACGACGTCGAGCAGGAGCCGTTGTTGCCGCTGGTGACGTCGTACAGGTTGCCGGTGTGCGAGTACGGGTACTTCGCCGGGTAGTCGCTGGAGCCCGGGGTGCCCGCGAGGGCGTAGACGCCGGCGATGATCGGCGAGGAGGCACTCGTACCGCCGTAGACCGCCCAGCCGGAGCCGCCGTAGGTGTCGTAGACGGCCACGCCGGTGGCCGGGTCGGCGACCGCGGAGACGTCGGACTCCATGCGCTTGGTGCAGCCGGTGTCGGTCTGCCAGCTCGGCTTCGCGTCGTAGGAGGAGCAGCCGGAGCCGGTGCCCTCGGAGGAGCTGGTCTTCCACACGGACTCGGTCCAGCCGCGGGTGGAGGAGGAGGTGGAGAGCGCGGTGCCGCCGACGGCGGTCACGTACTGGGAGGTCGCCGGGTACTCGGCGCCGTAGTCCTCGTCACCGGCGGAGACGGTGATCGCGACACCCGGGTGCTTGAAGTACGAGGTGTCCTCGCTGGTCTGGGAGGAGGACTCGGAGCCGCCCCAGCTGTTGGAGACGAACTTGGCGCCGAGCGCGACGGCCTCGTTCTCGGCGGTGCCGAGGTCGGAGTCGGTGGCCGAGCTGGCCTCGACGAGGATGATGTTGCAGTTCGGGCAGACGGCGCTGACCATGTCGATGTCGAGCGCTTCCTCGCCGGCCCAGCCGGAGTCGTTCGTCGGCAGCGAGGTCGTCGAACCGGTCTGGCTGACCTGCTTGAAGCAGCCGTTGGCGACGGTGCACGCCGACAGGCCGTACTGCGAGCGGTAGGTCGCGAGGTCCGAGGCGGCGTTCGGGTCGTTGTAGGCGTCGACCACGGCGACCGTCAGGCCGGAACCGCCCGTGGAGGGCAGGTTGTAGGCGCTGTGCAGGTTGGTCGGGCTCAGGCCGGAGGGGGCGGCGGCGAGCGCGGAGGACAGCTGCTGCTTGATGTCGGTGCGGCGCTGCGCGAAGCAGTTGACCTCACCGGGCTTGGAGACGGTGGCGCACAGGTGCTTGGTGGGCACCTTCTGCCCGGCCTTGCCGGTGCTGTGCACGGCCTGCCGGGCGGGGTCGGTGAGGGCCTTGGAGTTCTGGGTGGCCCGGGTGGTCTGGGCGCTGACCTGGGGGGTGGTGGTGTGCGCCTGTGCCTGCGCGGCCGGTGCCGCGACGAATCCGGAGACGGCGAGGGCGAGGGCGGGGAAGGCGAAGGCCAGAAGTCTTCGCAGGCTCCGTCGTGATTCACGCATGGGGGTACTGCCTCCATCGGTGGGGTTACAAGGCAGGCCCGTGACGCGCGTAGCGGCGGCAGAGTGCGGCGTCATGAGCATGACACTTCGAACACCCTGGGATGCCGATGAGCGTGGCATGACAGGACGGTGAGGAACCTAGCCGGGTTCGCCGGGGACCGGTTCCCCCGGACGAAGATCTTTGCATCGCCATAGGCAGCGCTTAGCCCCCTCATAGAGGGGGTTTGGCGCGTACATGATGAGCGCTATGCCCAGAGCTGACCCTGAAGGGTCTCGATGGCTTCCTCGGTCGTGGCGGCGGTGTACACGCCGGTCGACAGGTACTTCCAGCCGCCGTCGGCGACGACGAACACGATGTCCGCGCTCTCGCCGGCCTGTACGGCCTTGTTCCCCACGCCGATCGCGGCGTGCAGCGCGGCGCCGGTGGAGATGCCCGCGAAGATGCCCTCCTGCTGGAGCAGGTCCCGGGTCCGGGTCACGGCGTCCGCGGAGCCGACCGAGTAGCGGGTGGTGAGCACGGAGGCGTCGTACAGCTCGGGTACGAAGCCCTCGTCGAGGTTCCTCAGCCCGTACACGAGGTCGTCGTACCGGGGTTCGGCGGCGACGATCTTCACGTCGGGCTTGTGCTCGCGCAGGTACCGCCCGACGCCCATCAGCGTGCCGGTGGTCCCGAGCCCGGCCACGAAGTGCGTGACGGACGGCAGGTCGGCGAGGATCTCCGGGCCGGTCGTCGCGTAGTGCGCACCGGCGTTGTCCGGGTTGCCGTACTGGTAGAGCATCACCCAGTCCGGGTGCTCGGCGGACAGCTCCTTCGCCACGCGTACGGCGGTGTTGGAACCGCCCGCGGCCGGGCTGGAGATGATCTCCGCGCCCCACATCCCCAGCAGGTCCCGCCGCTCCTGCGAGGTGTTCTCGGGCATCACGCAGACCATGCGGTAGCCCTTGAGCTTGGCCGCCATGGCGAGCGAGATGCCGGTGTTGCCCGAGGTCGGCTCCAGGATGGTGCAGCCCGGGGTCAGCCGGCCGTCCTTCTCCGCCTGCTCGATCATGTGCAGGGCGGGACGGTCCTTGACCGAGCCGGTCGGGTTGCGGTCCTCCAGCTTGGCCCAGATCCGGACGTCGGCGGACGGCGAGAGCCGCGGCAGGCGCACCAGGGGGGTGTTGCCGACCGCGGCCAACGGGGAGTCGTAGCGCATGCCGATCTCAGGCCATGCCGCCGGCGACGGCCGGCAGGATCGTCACGGTGTCGCCGTCGGAGAGCTTGGTGTTGATGCCGTCGACGAAGCGGACGTCCTCGTCGTTCAGGTACACGTTGACGAAGCGGCGCAGCTTGCCGTCGTCCACGATGCGGGCGTGGATGCCGGCGTGCCGGGTCTCGAGGTCGTTGAAGAGGTCGGCGATGGTCTCACCGCTGCCCTCCACCGCCTTCTGACCGTCGGTGTACTGGCGGAGGATGGTCGGGATGCGGACCTCGATGGCCATGATCGCGGGCTCCTGTCGGGAAGTCTGGGATGGTTGGGCGCGCACAGCAGCACGCCGCGGCTCACGGCCGTACGGCGGCAGGGAAACGTCAACAGATGGCGCTGTTCAGCCTGCACAGGTCGACGTGCAGCCGCGCCACGAGCATGCTGCCCGGCGCCCTCTCGCTCACGTCCTTCAGAACCATGGGGTCATCGTATCGATTCCCGGTACCGGTTCCGGAGTGTGATTCCGAATGCTGGACGGATTCTGACCGCACTTTGAGACGAGGGTCCCGCCGGCCGACGTGAAGGGGCACGGGGAACTGCGCGACCGGCCCCCACCGGCCCGCAGGTGCCCACCGGCCGGTCCGGCACCGCCGGAATCCGCCGTCGTGGCCGAGCGGCGCTGCGGCGGAGAAAGATTCTGGTGAGCGGCGAAAGACCTAGTACGCCTCGACGATCCTGACCTCCTCCTCCGTCACCTCGCCGTCCACGATGCGGTACGAGCGGAACTGGAAGTCGCCGAGGCCGTCGGTGTCGGCGGTGGAGACGAGGACGTAGTGGGCGCCGGGCTCGTTGGCGTACGAGATGTCCGTCCGGGACGGGTACGCCTCCGTGGCCGTGTGGGAGTGGTAGACGACCACCGGCTCCTCGTCGCGGTCGTCCATCTCGCGGTAGAGCCTGAGCAGGTCGCCGGAGTCGAACTCGTAGAACGTCGGGGACATCGCCGCGTTGAGCATGGGGATGAAGCGCTCGGGGCGGTCGGAGCCCGCCGGCCCGGCGACGACACCGCACGCCTCGTCCGGGTGGTCCTTGCGCGCGTGGGCGACGATCTGGTCGACGAGGGCCTGGGTGATGGTCAGCATGCTGGCCAGGATAAGCAAGGGGCCGCCCCGTACCGAAGGCTGGTACGGGACGGCCCGGATGCCGGACGCCCTGAGCGGCTGCCGCAGGGGAGCGCCACGAGTGCTCCCCGCGGCGGGCGTCCCGGAGGGGTTGGTCAGTTCACCTTCTCCAGCGGTGCCGGCTCACGGCGCTCGGCGACCTCGGGGTTGCGGTTCTTCAGGACCAGCCAGCCCACGCCGAGCGCGGCGGCCCAGCCGGCCATCACGTACAGGCAGACCCGGGAGTCGCCGTCGTACGCGATCAGGCAGGTGACGAAGAGGAGGAAGGCGATGGCGATCCAGCTGCACTTGGCGCCGCCGGGGGCCGGGAAGGAGGAGGCCGGCAGGCGGCCCGCGTCGACCGCGCGGCGGTAGAGGACGTGGCTGATCAGGATCATCAGCCAGGTCCAGATGCCGGCCGCGGTGGCCACCGAGGTGACGTAGCCGAACGCCTTCTCCGGGACGACGTAGTTGAGGATCACGCCGATGCCCATGAAGAGGACCGAGACGGTGATGCCGAACGCCGGGGTCTTCGACGCGGACAGCTTGCGGAACGCGGCCGGGGCCTCGCCGCTGTCGGCCAGGTTCCGCAGCATGCGGCCCGTGGAGTACATGCCGGAGTTGCAGGAGGACAGGGCGGCGGTCAGCACGACGAAGTTGACGATGCCGGCGCCGGCCGGGATGCCGATCTTCGCGAAGGCGGCGACGAACGGCGAGACGCCCGGGGCGAACTCCGTCCACTTCACGACGCAGAGGATCACCGTGAGCGCGCCGACGTAGAAGAGGGCGATGCGCCAGGGGAGGGTGTTGATCGCCTTGGGGAGGGTCTTCTCGGGGTTCTCGGACTCGCCGGCGGTGACGCCGACCAGCTCGACCGCGAGGTAGGCGAACATGACGCCCTGGAGGGTCATCAGGGAGGAGCCGACGCCCTTGGGGAAGAAGCCGTCGAACTGGTAGAGGTTCGCGACCGACGCGGTGTCACCGGCGGAGCTGAAGCCGAAGGTGAGGACGCCGAGGCCGATCACGATCATGCCGATCAGGGCGGTGACCTTGACCATGGAGAACCAGAACTCCAGCTCTCCGAAGACCTTCACGGAGATCAGGTTGACCCCGAAGAGGACCACCAGGAAGACCAGGGCCGTCACCCACTGCGGGACCTGCGGGAACCAGTAGTTCACGTAGATCGCGGCGGCCGTCAGCTCGGCCATGCCGGTGACGACCCACATCAGCCAGTACGTCCAGCCGGTGAAGTAGCCGAAGAACGGGCCGAGGAACTCCCGGGAGTACTCGGCGAAGGAGCCGGAGACCGGGCGGTAGAGCAGGAGCTCGCCGAGGGCCCGCATGATGAAGAAGATGATGCCGCCGGCGAGGGCGTACATCAGGATGAGGCTGGGGCCGGCCTTGGCGATGTTCGCCCCGGCGCCCAGGAAGAGCCCGACGCCGATGGCGCCGCCGATGGCGATCATCTGGACCTGGCGGCTGCCGAGCCCGCGCTCGTACCCCTCTTCGGAGCCTTCCGGGGAGTTCGCGGAACTCCCCGACGTGTCGACCTGAGCGGAGGTCATGTGTGGTGTGCGCCTTTCTCCATGCCGACCCGGGCCTCTCGTCGGCCTCGGATCGGGTTTCGATCCCCCCGGATTGCTGGAGCGAGCGGGCTCGGGCTTCCCCGGGTCCGCTAGGCCTGACCGGTGGTGGCCGGTTCGGTGGCGCACCCGGCGTGCACGTGGGTGGTGCTCGCCGGGCGGTCGTGAAGATTTATCACGGGCGCAACACTGATCACCGGGTTCCGCCGAGAGGGATTGTGGCGCACACCACTGGAAGAAGCGGACAAAACGCGACCGAAAAGGTCATACCAGGCCGCAACGGTGACGGGATCGTTATCCGGATTTGAGCGTCCTCTGAGCGAACGCGCAACCGGCAGGAAATCGGGGTGTACTACGGCATAAGGGTCGCGACCAGGGTCTCCTGGAGACCGCCGAGCCACAGGTACGCCATCACCATCGGCTTGCGCGGGTCCTCGTCCGGGAGCCGGTAGAGGAGGTCGGTGTCGTCCTCGTCGGTGATGTCGAGGCGGCAGCCGATCGCGAGGCGCAGGTCGGTGAGGGCGCCGAGCCACTGCCGGGACTCCGCGGGCGTCAGCTTCAGGACGGCCTCACCCTTCTCCCCCGGCGCGAGGGCGTCGAGGGAGCGGATCACCGCGAGGGCGGTCTCCCGCTTGCCTGCCCTGAGGTCGTTCTCGGTGTAGCGGCGGAACTCGGCGGAGTGCGCCTGCTGCTCCTCGGCCGCCTCCGGGGACTGCGGGAGCCGCTCCGGGTCCCCGTAGGCGTCCGGGAAGAGCCGGCGCAGCACGGGGTCGGCGGGCGCCTCGCTCGGGCCCTCGGCGAAGAGCTCGGCGAGCGGGTCGTCGGGGGCGTCCTCGGCGGGGCCCGGACCGATGAGCTCCAGGAGCTGGACGGCCAGCGACCGGATGATGGAGATCTCGACGTCGTCGAGCGCGACGGCCGCGCCGCCGCCGGGGAGCGGTTCGAAGATTCCTGGCATGGAGTGGATTCGCTGCTTCCGGAGCTGATCGAGGAGGAGCCGGTCGGGGCCGGGCGGGGCCGGGCGGAGAAGGGGGGGGCGCTACTTCCGGTCCTGCTGGAGGGTGGCCCACAGGCCGTAGCCGTGCATCGCCTGCACGTCGCGCTCCATCTCCTCGCGGCTGCCGCTGGAGACGACCGCGCGGCCCTTGTGGTGGACGTCCAGCATGAGCTTGGTGGCCTTGTCCTTGGGATAGCCGAAGTACGTCTGGAACACGTACGTCACGTAGCTCATGAGGTTGACGGGATCGTTGTGCACAAGCGTGATCCACGGGACGTCGGGCTCGGGGACGGCGAAAGTCTCCTCCGCCGACTCGGTGCGTTCGATCTCTACGGGAGCGGGTGACGTCACAAGGCCCATGCTGCCACGGGCCCCACAAATCGTCACACTGACGCGAAGGGGTGTAGCATCTGTCGTCATGCTGCATACATCGGGGGACACCCCCCGAACCCCCGGCCGGCCTGGGGACACCCCGGGAGTCAAAGCTAGGAGAGCTGTCGTGGATGTAGCGGACCTTGGGCTGCCGGTGGACGTCCCGTCGACGGCGCTCTTCACGGACCAGTACGAGCTGACGATGTTGCAGGCCGCCCTGAAGGCCGGTACGGCCGAGCGGCGCAGCGTCTTCGAGGTCTTCACCCGGCGGCTGCCGGAAGGGCGCCGCTACGGCGTCGTGGCGGGCACCGGACGCGTCCTGGACGCGGTCGAGAACTTCCGCTTCGACACGGACGTCCTCGACTTCCTGGCGGAGCGGAACATCGTCGACGGGCCGACCCTGGAGTGGCTCGCCGGCTACCGCTTCAGCGGCGACATCTGGGGCTACCCCGAGGGCGAGGTCTACTTCCCGGGCTCGCCGATCATGCGGGTCGAGGGGTCCTTCGCCGAGTGCGTGCTGCTGGAGACCGTGATCCTCTCCATCCTCAACCACGACTCCGCCATCGCAGCCGCCGCCTCCCGGATGTCCTCGGCCGCCGGGGACCGCCCGCTGATCGAGATGGGCGCCCGCCGCACCCACGAGCTGGCCGCCGTCGCCGCCTCCCGCGCCGCCTACGTCGGCGGCTTCGCCACCACGTCCGACCTCGCGGCCGGGTTCCGCTACGGCATCCCGACGGTGGGGACGAGCGCCCACGCCTTCACCCTGCTCCACGACCACGAGCGGGACGCCTTCCGCGCCCAGGTCGACTCGCTGGGCCGGGGCACCACCCTGCTCGTCGACACCTACGACGTCGCCGAGGCGGTCCGTACGGCCGTGGAGGTGGCCGGGCCCGAGCTGGGCGCGGTCCGCATCGACTCCGGGGACCTGCTCCTCGTCGCGCACCAGGTGCGCCGGCAGCTGGACGAGCTGGGCGCGGCGCACACCCGGATCACCGTCACCTCCGACCTCGACGAGTACGCCATCGCCTCGCTCGCCGCTGCCCCGGTGGACGCGTACGGCGTCGGCACCCAGCTGGTGACCGGCTCCGGGCACCCCACCTGCTCCATGGTCTACAAGCTGGTCGCGCGCGCCGAGTCCGCCGACCCGAAGGCGCCGCTGGTACCGGTCGCCAAGAAGTCGACCGGCGGGAAGACGTCCGTCGGGGGGCGCAAGTGGGCGGCGCGGCGGCTGGACGCCGACGGGGTGGCGGAGGCCGAGGTGGTCGGCACCGGCGAGATCCCGGCCGGTCTGGTCGACCGGCAGCTCCTGGTGGAACTGGTGAAGTCCGGCGAGGTCGTCGCCCGCGAGCCGCTGGACGCGGCCCGGGCCCGGCACCAGGCGGCACGGGCGAACCTGCCGCTCTCCGCGACCCAGCTCTCGCGCGGGGAACCGGTCATTCCGACGGAGTACGTACAGGGGCGCTCGGGTAGCTAGAGCGGGTGCCCGCGTACGCGCCCTGCAAAGCCCCCTCCCCTACGCCCCCGTAAGTCTCTACGCTCGGAGGTTCAGGCCGGGCCCGCACCCCTTCTTTCCGCGTCTCCCCCGTCGACGGACCCGCTACCGATAGCGAAGGACATCCACCATGCGCCGCGCCTTGATCGTCGTCGATGTGCAGAACGACTTCTGCGAGGGGGGCAGCCTCGCGGTGGCCGGCGGGGCCGATGTGGCCGCCGCGATCACGGAGCTGATCGGGCAGGCGCCCGCCGGCTACCGCCACGTGGTGGCGACCCGCGACCACCACATCGCGCCGGGCGGCCACTTCGCGGACAACCCGGACTACGTCCGCAGCTGGCCGGCGCACTGTGTCGCCGGCACGGAGGGCGTGGGCTTCCATCCGAACTTCGCCCCTGCGGTCGCCTCCGGGGCCGTGGACGCGGTGTTCAGCAAGGGGGCGTACTCCGCGGCGTACAGCGGCTTCGAGGGCGTCGACGAGAACGGGGTCGAGCTGGCGGAGTGGCTGCGGGCGCGGAAGATCGACGAGGTCGACGTGGTCGGTATCGCGACCGACCACTGCGTGAGGGCTACCGCCCTGGACGCCGCGCGAGAGGGCTTCCGCACCCAGGTCCTCCTCGACCTCACAGCAGGCGTGGCCGAGGCCACCACGGAACGCGCCCTGGAAGAACTCCGCGAAGCCGGCGTAGAACTCACCGGCAAGCCCGTGGTCTGACCCCTCCCCGTCCGGCGGGCACCTGCGGCCCGGCGGGGGCTGATCGCGCAGTTCCCCGCACCCCTGGGTGGGCTGCCCTCCCGCCGCTCAGCATTCAGCCCCGTCACCCTTTCCCGCCGCAGCGGCGCTCCCCGACGACAGCGGATTTCGGCGGCGCCGGACCGGCCGGTGGGTGCCTGCGGGCCGGTGGGGGCTGGGCGCGCAGTTCCCCGCGCCCCTAGGTGGGCTGCCCCTCCCGCCGCTCAGCGTTCAGCGCCGTCACCCTTTACCCGCCGCAGCGGCGCTCCCCGACGACAGCGGATTTCGGCGGCGCCGGACCGGCCGGTGGGTGCCTGCGGGCCGGTGGGGGCTGGGCGCGCAGTT